>NZ_JBIAXT010000028.1:0-119080 GCF_042896945.1 Streptomyces sp. NPDC001222 | reverse complement strand
TCATCGGCGGGGTCCGCTTCCCCGCCATCGGCCAACTGCCCTACCTGCTCACCCTCGCAGGCCACGGCTTCTACTGGTTCCGGCTCCGCAAGGACGGCGCGTAGAAGCCCCGGGCGGGGCGGTTTCCACCGCCCCGCCCGGGGCACGCAGGCAGTAACCCCCCGACCACCCCCCGGGGAAAGGACGTACGCCATGTCGGAAGCCGTCACCCACCCCGCCACGGCCCAGGCGGGTCTTCTCGCCTCCCTCGAACCCCTGTTGCGGGAGTGGCTGCCCAGGCAGCGGTGGTTCGCGGGCAAGGGGCGGCCGGTCGCGGGGTTCTCGCTGGTGGCGGCGACCGACCTGCTGCCACCCGGAGGCGCGCTCGGCCTGGTCCATCTGCTCGTACGGGCCCATCAGCCGGAAGCGCCGACCCAGGGCGCCGTGCCGCACCCCGGCGACTGCTACCAGCTCCTGATAGGAGTGCGCGAGGCGCTGCCACCACGGCTGGCGCCCGCGCTCATCGGACATGTGACGGACGGACCGCTGGCCGGCCGGACCGTGTACGAGGCGCTCTACGACCCCCGGGCCACCACTGTGCTCCTGGAGGCGCTGCGCACCCGGGCACGCATCGGCGCTCTGCGCTTCGACGGCGATCCACACCAGCCGATCAGGGACGATCTCGCCCCGAGAAGGGTCACCGCGGAGCAGTCCAACTCGTCCGTCGTCTACGGAGATACGTTCATTCTGAAGCTCCTGCGGCGTGTCGTCCCCGGCACCAACCCGGATCTGGAACTCCCGCTGCTGCTGTCGCACGAGCGCTGCCCCCGCGTCCCCGCACCGGCCGGCTGGCTGCTCGCGCACCTCGACGACCTGGACGAGCCCTATGTCCTGGCCGTGATGCAGCCGTATCTGCGCGGCGCCTGCGACGGCTGGGAGCTGGCGCTGCGCGAGCTGGCCAAGGGCGAGGACTTCACCCCGGACGCGCGGGCGCTCGGCCGTGCCACCGCCGAGGTGCACACGGCCCTGGCCCGCGCCCTGCCTCCCATCACACTGGGGCACACCCAGATACGGCTGCTGGTCGGCGGCATGGCCGAGCGGCTGGAGGCGGCGGCACAGGCGGTGCCCGCACTACGGCCGTACGCGCCCGCGCTGCACTCCGCGTTCGAGGCGCTGGCCGACCTCGCCGCCGAGGGGCGGACCTGGACCGCTCAGCGCGTCCACGGGGATCTGCACCTGGGCCAGTGCCTGCGCGCGCCGTCCGGCGACTGGTCGCTGATCGACTTCGAGGGCGAGCCGTCCAGGCCGCTCGCCGAGCGCCGGATGCCGCAGCCCGTGGTGCGGGACATCGCGGGGATGCTGCGCTCCTTCGACTACGCGGCCCACTCGGCCGGGCCCCCGGCGCCGCAGTGGGCCACGGCGTGCCGGGCCGCGTACTGCTCGGGATACGCCGAGGTCGCCGGGCACGATCCGCGGACCGAACCGGTGCTGCTGCGCGCGTACGAGACGGACAAGGCCGTCTACGAGGTCCTCTACGAGGCCCGCCACCGCCCCGACTGGCTGCCCGTGCCGATGGCGGCGATACGCCGTCTGGCCGCCGACGCCACCCCCTGATCCACCGCCCGTTGCCCTTTGCCGAGGAGGCCCCGCCCGTGACGCCCCGCCCTCCGTCCGACGACAGCACGCAGAAGAACGGCGACGGTCCGCAGAGGACCGGTACCGCTGGGAAGAAGGCGACGGCCGACAAGGCAGTGGCGAAGAAGGCGGCAGCGGCGAAGAAGGCGACGGCTCCTGCCAAGAAGGCCCCCGCCAAGAAAGCCGTAGCCGAAAAGGCCGCCACCAAGAAGGCCAACACCAAGAAAGCCGTGGCCAAGAAGGCCGTGGCCAAGAAAGCCGTGGCCAAGAAAGCCGTAGCCAAGAAAGCCGTGGCAAAGAAGACCACCGCCCGGAAGACGGCCGTCGTGAAGGCGACCACTCCTGAGGAGGCCCTCTCCCCCGCCGTCTCCCCAGCGGTCCACGCCTCCGACCGCGCGCGGCTGATCGACGGCACCCACCACGATCCGCACGCGGTGCTCGGTGCCCATCCGGTGCCCGGCGGGGTCGCCGTCCGGGTCTTCCGTCCGTACGCGCAGTCGGTGACCCTCGTCACCGACGACCTGCGGACCGAGCTGCACGACGACGGCGGCGGGTTCTTCTCGGTGCTGCTGCCGCCGACGGACGTCCCGGCGTACCGGCTTCTCGTGAGCTACGAGGGAGCGACGCAGGAGACCGAGGACGCGTACCGCTTCCTGCCCGCGCTCGGGGAGCTGGATCTGCATCTGATCGGCGAGGGGCGCCACGAGCAGCTGTGGCAGGTGCTCGGCGCCCATCCGATGACCCACCAGGGCGTGACCGGCACCCGCTTCGCGGTGTGGGCGCCCAACGCGCGCGGTGTGCGCGTGGCCGGAGGCTTCAACCACTGGGACGGCAGCGGTCACGCGATGCGCTCCCTCGGCTCGTCCGGGGTGTGGGAACTGTTCGTGCCGGGGATCGGCGAGGGCGAGCTGTACAAGTTCGAGATCACCCGCCCGGACGGCTCCAGGACCCTGCGCGCCGACCCGCTGGCCCGGCGCACCGAGGTCCCGCCGCACACGTCCTCGGTCGTGCATGTCTCCCGCCACGAGTGGCACGACGAGGAGTGGCTCGCGCATCGCGGGGACACCCCCGTGCACGAGGCGCCGTTCTCGGTGTACGAGGTCCATCTGCCGTCCTGGCGGCCCGGACTGACCTACCGCCGGCTGGCCGAGCAGCTGCCCGGGTATGTGAAGGAGCTGGGCTTCACCCATGTCGAGCTGATGCCGATCGCCGAGCATCCCTTCGGCGGCTCGTGGGGCTACCAGGTGACCGGCTTCTACGCGCCCACCGCCCGCCTGGGCACGCCCGACGACTTCAAGTACCTGGTCGACGCGCTGCACCAGGCCGGTATCGGCGTGCTGATGGACTGGGTTCCGGCGCACTTCCCGCGTGACGAGTGGGCGCTGGCCGAGTTCGACGGGCGGCCGCTGTACGAGCCCGCGGACCCGCTGCGGGCCGCCCATCCGGACTGGGGGACGCTGGAGTTCGACTACGGGCGGCGCGAGGTGCGCAACTTCCTGGTCGCCAACGCCGTGTACTGGTGCGAGGAGTTCCACATCGACGGCCTGCGCGTGGACGCGGTCGCCTCCATGCTCTATCTGGACTACTCACGCGAGTACGGCCAGTGGCGGCCCAACCAGCACGGCGGCCGGGAGAACCTGGACGCCGTGGCGTTCCTCCAGGAGATGAACGCGACGGTGTACCGGCGGAATCCGGGTGTGGTGACCGTCGCGGAGGAGTCGACCGCCTGGGACGGCGTCACCCGTGCCACCCACCACCCGGGCCCGAGCGGCTTCGGGGGGCTGGGCTTCGGCCTGAAGTGGAACATGGGCTGGATGCACGACTCGCTCCAGTACATGGCTCATGAGCCGGTGCACCGCAGCTACCACCACGACGAGATGACGTTCTCGATGGTGTACGCGTACAGCGAGAACTACGTCCTGCCCATCTCGCACGACGAGGTGGTGCACGGCAAGCGGTCGCTGGTGTCGAAGATGCCCGGCGACTGGTGGCAGCAGCGCGCCAACCTCCGTGCCTATCTGGGCTTCATGTGGTCCCATCCGGGCAAGCAGCTCCTGTTCATGGGGCAGGAGTTCGCCCAGGGCTCCGAGTGGTCCGAGGCGCGCGGCCCCGACTGGTGGCTGCTCGACCCGGGCTACGGTGCCTCGGCCGACCACCGGGGCGTACTCGACCTGGTCCGCGAGCTGAACACGGTCTACCGCGGGACTCCGGCGCTGTGGCAGCGCGACACCGAGCCGTCCGGGTTCCAGTGGGTGACCGGGGACTCGGCCGACGACAACGTGCTGGCGTTCCTGCGCTTCGACGCGGACGGCACGCCCCTGCTGGCCGTGTCCCACTTCTCGCCGGTCGTCCGCCACGACTACCGGCTGGGCGTCCCGGACGACGTGCCGGCCTGGCACGAGGTCCTGAACACCGACCTCGCGCGCTACGGCGGCAGCGACGTCCACAACCCGGACCCGCTGAAGCCGGAGCCCACCCCCTGGCACGGCCGCCCGGCGAGCATCCGGCTGACGCTGCCGCCGCTGTCGACGGTGTGGCTGCGGCCCGCCTGACGCGGGACGCCCTGCGGGCGCCTCCGGGGGCGGCGGCTCCCGGAGGCGGCCACCCCTATGCCGTCGGCGCCTCGGCCAGGGCCCGTGGCAGCGGGTCCCGGTGCACGATCCCCAGCCGCTGGGTCGCCCGGGTGAGGGCCACATAGAGGTCGCTCGTGCCGTACCGCCCTGGCTCGACCACCAGCACGGAGTCGAACTCGAGGCCCTTGGACTGGCGCGGGTCGAGCAGGACGACGGTCCGCGTCAGATCGGGCTCCGCACCCGCCGTCACCCCGTCCAGCCGTGCGGCGAGCGAACGGTGCAGAGCGCGCGGGGCGATCACCGCGAGCCGGCCCTTGGGGGCACCTCCCTGCTCGAGCGAAGCCGAGAGCTCGGGGGAAGGGGTCAGCTCCCGGACCGCCTCGGCCACGGCTTCGGGCAGGTCGTCGGTGGCACGCACCCAGGGCCGTACCCCCGTGGACCGCACCGAGCTCGGCGGCTCGAAGTCCGGGTCCTCCTCCCGTACGACCGCCGCCGCTACCTCCATGATCTCGGCGGGGGTGCGGTAGTTGACGCCGAGGCGCGTGTGCTCGAAACGGTCCTCGACATAGGGCGCGAGGATCCCCGACCAGGAGCCGACCCCGGCGGACTCGGCGGTCTGCACCGGATCCCCGACCAGCGTCATGGAGCGGGTCGGGCAGCGGCGCATCAGCAGCCGCCACGCCATCGCCGACAGCTCCTGCGCCTCGTCGACGATGATGTGCCCGAACGCCCAGGTGCGGTCGGCCGCCGCGCGTTCGGCGGCGCTGCGGTGGTCCGCCTCCTCGTGCCGTTCGGCGAACCGCTCCGCGTCGATGATGTCGTGCGCGGACAGCACCTCGGACCCCTCGGGGTCGTCCTCCTCCTTGTCCTCGAACTCGTAGGTCCGGGAGGCGTACGACACGTCCAGCACGCCCTGCGCGTACGACACCTGGGTCTCGCGCTCGCGTTCGGCGCGGGCGCGCGCCACCCGGTCGTCCTCGCCGAGGAGTTCGGCCGCCTCGTCCAGCAGCGGCACATCGGCGGCGGTCCAGGCCCGGGTGACCGGGCGGCGGACGGCGGCCGCGTCCTCGTCGGACAGATAGCCCTCCGGGTCGGCGAGGAAGTCCGCGACCAGCCGCCGCGGGGTCAGCCGTGGCCACAATTGGTCGATCGCCGACCAGACTTCGGGGTTCTGCGCGAGTTCGTCGCGGATCTGGGTGATGTCGCTCGCGTCGAGGAGGTTCGTGCCGTCGTACGGGTCGGTCCCGATCCGCTCGGCGACCATGTCCGTCAGGGTGTTGAGGATGTGCCCCTCGAAATGCTCGCGCGCCACGTTGTGCGGCAGCTTCGCCGCGCGCGTGCGTTCGCGGGCCATGTTGACGAGCCCGTCGTCGAGCAGCAGCACGTCCCGGTCGTGCTTGACGGCGATGACCGGGTCGGGCAGCGCCTGGCGGTCGCGGACGACCCGGGCCAGCACGTCGGCCATCTCCGCGCGGCCCTTGACGGCGGCGGCCTCGGGAGTGTCGGTCGCGGTGGCCCTGACCCCGGGGAACAGTTCGCCGACGGTCGCCAGCAGCACCCCGGTCTCGCCCAGCGAGGGCAGCACCTCGCCGATGTAGCCGAGGAACGCGGGGTTCGGGCCGACGATGAGAACGGCACGGCGGGCGAGCAGTTCCCGGTGCTCGTAGAGCAGATAGGCCGCCCGGTGCAGGGCGACGGCCGTCTTGCCGGTGCCGGGGCCGCCCTCCACCACGAGCACGCCCCGGTGCGGGGCGCGGATGATGCGGTCCTGGTCGGCCTGGATGGTCTGCACGATGTCGCTCATCCGGCCGGTGCGGGCGGAGTTGAGCGCCGCCAGCAGCACGGCGTCACCGGTCGGGTCCTCGTGGCCGGTGCGCTCGTGGTCGGCGAGATCGAGGATCTCGTCGTGCAGAGAGGTGACTCGGCGCCCGTCGGTGCCGATGTGCCGGCGCCGGCGCAGGCCCAGTGGGGTGTGACCGGTGGCCAGGTAGAAGGGGCGCGCCACGTCGGCCCGCCAGTCGATGAGGATCGGTGTGCGTTCCGCGTCGTCGGCGCGCAGCCCGATACGGCCGATGTGGTGGCTCGCCCCGGAGGTGAGGTCGATACGGCCGAAGCAGAGCGAGCCGTCCACGGCGTTCAGCGCCGCCAGCAGCCCCGAGCGTTCGGCCACGAGGATGTCCCGCTCCAGCCGGGCCTGCATGGGCTTGTCGCCCTGCGCGAGCGCGTCCGCGACGGAGGTCTCGGTGTCGCCGCGCACCACGTCCACCCGTGCGTACAGCCCGTCGATGAATTCCTGCTCATGCCGCAATTCACCGTCAGGAAATTCGGTGTTTGACAATCCGCTCCCGACCCGATATACTGTGCTCACTGAACTTCTCCGCGACCTCATACAAATGAAGTCGCGAATCATTCAATATACGCAAAGAAATCCCCCGGGCGCAATTGCCCGGGGGATTTCTCTGTTGCGGACCAGGTCAGAGCACGTCGGACAGCTCCTCCAGCAGCCGTCGCCTGGGCCTGGCCCCCACCATCGCCTTCACCGGCTCACCGCCGCGGAACACCATGAAGGTCGGCATGGACAGCACCTTGTACGCGTTCGTCGTCGTCGGATTGGTGTCCACGTCCAGCTGCACCACCTTGAGCCGGCCCTCCTCCTCCGCGGCCAGGGCGCTGAGCACCGGCCCCATCTGCCGGCACGGCGGACACCAGTCCGCGGTGAACTCCACCAGCACCGGCAGCTCCGCGCCGATCACCTCCGCCTCGAAGTCCGCGTCCGTCACTTCGGCCACACCTGCCGCCTTGATCACCGCAGTCGCCCTCCCAGCTCGCACACCGGTTCCGGACCGCCCGGAACCCCCGCCTCGGCCGCCAGCGCCTCGCGGGCCTCCTCCGCCTTCGCCAGCTGTGCCCCGACCTGCGCCCGCACGGCGTTCAACTCGCCGATCAGGGCGTCGAGTTCATCCAGCTTGCGGCGGTAGACCGCGAGCGACGCGGGGCAGGAGTCGCCCTCCGGGTGCCCGGCTCTCAGACACTCCACGAAGGGCCGCGTCTCCTCCAGGTCGAACCCGAAGTCCCGCAGCGTCCGGATCTGCCGCAGCAGCTTCAGATCGCCCTCGTCGTAGGTGCGGTGACCGTTGCCCGTGCGTCGCGCGGTCAGCAGCCCCCGTGACTCGTAGTACCGCAGGGCCCGGGTGGTGGTCCCGGCCCGCGCCGCCAGCTCACCGATTCGCATGCGTCCGACCGTAGCCCTTGACGCCGACGTCAAGGCAACGCGTCATGAGGGCACCCGCCACCCCGGTGGCCACCAGCAGCCCGGCCGCCGTGCCGAACGCGGCCCCGGCGCCCCGGGCGAGGAACACACTGCCGAGCAGGGCGACCCCGAGCGTCGAGCCGAGCTGCTGCACGGCGTTGAGCAGCCCGGCCGCGGAACCGGTCTCGTGCGGGCGCACCCGGTGCAGCGCCGTGGTGAAGAACGGCACCGTGAACAGCCCCTGCCCCACACCGCACACGGCGAGCACGGGCAGCAGCGGCCACGGGTAGCGGCCGGCCGGGACGACGCCGTACACGGCGACGCCGGCCAGGACCCCGGCGAGCAGCACCCCGAGACCGGCGTGCAGGACCCTCGCCCCGTGCGCCGGCACCAGCCGCGCCCCCGCGTACCAGGACGCGACGGCCATCGCGCACGACCAGGGCAGCAGGGTCAGACCGGCGGGGAGCACCCCGATGCGCGGGCCCAGTTGCAGCTGCACGACCACGACCAGCGTCAGCCCGGTCACCACCGCGAAGAACAGCAGGGAGCACAGCAGCGCGGCCGGGAAGCCGCGGTCGGCGAAGAGACCGGGCTCGACCAGGGGGCTGCGGCCGAGGCGGTCCCGGCGCCGCTGGTGCAGTGCGAAGAGGGCGGCCAGAGCGAGGCCCGCGGTCCACATCACGGCGTACCGCAGGAGGCCCGCGCCCTCGATCAGCGGATACGTGACCAGTCCGGCGGCGGCGGTCGCCAGGGCCGTGCCGAGCGGGTCCAGCCGGGGACGCCGTAGCGACCGGTCCTCGCTCAGCAGCGGGGTCGTGAGCAGCACTCCGACACCGAGGGGGACGTTGACGAGGAACGCCGCCCGCCAGGACGCGGCATGGGTGAGCACCCCGCCGAGGACCGGTCCGCAGACCGAGGCAAGGCCCATCACCGGGCCGATCCAGCCCATGGCGCGGGCCAGTTCGCGCCCGTCGAACAGGGCGCGTATCAGCCCGATGGTCTGGGGGATCACCAGTGCCGCGGCGGCGCCCTGTACGGCCCGTGCGGCGAGGAGCGCTCCGGTCGCGGGCGCGCAGGCGCACGCCAGGGACGCGAGGACGAAGACGGCCGTCCCGGCCCGGAAGACCCGTCGGCGGCCGGCGATGTCACCGAGGCGGCCACCGGTGACGAGCAGCACCGCGAACGGCAGGGTGTACGCGGCGCCGTACCACTGGATGGCGGAGAGGGGGCCGCCGAGATCGGCGTGGATGGCGGGCGCGGCCACGTTCATGATCGTGGCGTCCAGAAGGTTCATCGCCTCGGCGACGAGCAGGACGGCCAGTGCCGCCCAGCGCAAGGAGTGACTGTTCCGCATGCCGACGAGCGTGCGGACGAACGCCCCGCGCGTTCCATCCACAGCGCCTAAACTGCCGATTCCTTCCATGTGACGCCCATCGGTGAGGGATTCATCCGTGATCGACGAGATCGACCGGGCTCTGGTGCACGCGCTGCACATCGACGGCCGGGCCCCGTTCAGCCGTGTCGGCAGCGTGCTCGGGGTGTCGACACAGACGGTGGCGCGGCGCTTCCGGCGGCTGGCGGCCGAGGCGTCGCTGCGGGTCGTGGGGCTGGCGGAGCCCGGGCACGCCGGGCGCACCCAGTGGCTGCTGCGGCTCGGCGCGGGCCCGCACAGCGCACAGGACCTGGCGCGGGCGCTGGCCCGGCGTCCGGACACGTCCTGGGTGCGGCTCGCCTCGGGCGGCACCGAGATCCTCGCGGTGGTGCAGACCCCCGCGGACGACGGGCACACGCTGCTGCTGCACGACCTTCCGCGCACGAGCGGGATCACCGCGGTCTCGGCGCACTGTCTGCTGCACGTCTACCGGGGCGGGCCGACGGGCTGGCGAGGCCGGGAGGTGGTGCTGACGGAGGACCAGGTCCGGCTGCTGCGGCCGGGCGGCGCGGCGCCCGTGACGGCACGCCCGCTCACCGACGCCGATCTGCCCCTGCTGGAGGCGCTCGGGCGGGACGGCCGGGCGAGCCAGGCCGAGCTGGCCGCGGCCACCGGCTGGTCGCCCGCCACGGTCGCGCGCCGGCTCGCCGAGCTCCAGGCCTCCGGTGCCCTCTACTTCGATGTCGACCTCGACGACACCGCGCTGGGCGCGACCGCGCAGGCGTTGCTGTGGATGTCGGTCGCGCCGGCCCGGCTGGACGAGGTGGCGCGCACCCTCGCCGGCCACCCCGAGCTGGCGTTCGTCGCGGCGACGACCGGCCCCACCGATCTGGTCGCCCAGGCGCTGTGCCCCGGCCCGGCCGCGCTGCACGCCTATCTGACCCGCCGTCTGGGTGCCCTGGACGCGATCCGCTCGCTGGAGTCGGCGCCGGTGCTGCGCACGGTCAAGGCCGCGGGCCCGCTGGGTCCGGCGCCGGCCCGAATCAGACGGTGACCTCGAGGCCCGCCGACTCCTCCACCTCCATGAGCGAGGCGCTGTGCCGCTCCTCGTCGAACGCCTTGCGGCCACCGCGCACCCCGAACAGCCGTTTGGCGAGGGCGATGTAGAGGACCGCGAGGATGTTGAGCACCAGCGTGGCGATCTTCAGTCCGCTGACGTGCTCGGTGAGTTCGTAGATCTCCAGGGGCAGAAAGGCCGCGGTGGCGACGACCGTCAGATACTCCGCCCAGCGCTTGGCGTACCAGAGCCCGACCGCCTCGATCAGCTCGATCAGCGCGTAGGCCAGCAGGAGCCCGGCGACCAGGAGCAGCGTGGAGTGCCGGTAGCCGAAGGCCTTCTGGACGGTGCCGACCACGGGTGAGTGGTCGAGGTCGTAGTGGAAGTGCCGGAAGACGGGCCGCAGCACGTCGAGGTACTCGGTGAAGAGCCGCCGTACCGCGTCCTGGCTGTTGCTGAACTTCCACACGGCCACCGCGACGAGCACGATGAACACGCCGCGCACGGCCCGTTCGACGGCCAGGAAGCGCAGGATGAACAGGTCGCGCAGCACCTTCCCGCGCGGCACGAGCGGCGCGTCGGAGGCCGGTCCGGAGCCGTGCGGCTCGCCGAGCACGAAGTCGCCGCAGCGCAGGCACCGCCAGACGTCCCCGAGTGCCGTCCGGGCGTGCAGCCGGACCCGCAGCCGGGGGTCGTCGGGCGCGTAGGTCACATGCCCGCGGCGCGCACAGGTGCGCCGGTCCCAGTCGATCTTCATGCCCCGTGCCTCCCGGACAAAAGGTGCCGTGCCGGTCGGTCCGGCACGGCACGGTCGTACTCGTACTACGAGACGTAGACGCAGGGGCCCGGGGTTCCGCGGGGGATCAGCGGTTTCCGGTGGCCACGAGCTCGCGCTCCTCATTCTCCTCCCTGGCGGCGGCCGAGGCGCCCTTCCGCGGCAGCAGCACCCCGACCAGCACGGTCCCGACGGCGAGGATCACCGCGCCGACCAGGCTGGTGTGGGCGACCGCGTCCGCGAAGGAGGCGCCGACGGCGTCGGCCATCTGCCGGGCGCCGTGGGCGAGCTGGTCGGCCTGCGCCTTGAGCTGCCCGGCCTGCCGGGCGTTCTGGACGTGCGCGGCCTGCTCGGCGAGCTGCCTGGCCTTGTCGCCGATGCCCTGCGCCACCGCGTAGCCGGCGCCGACGGAGTCCTGGGCGGTGGACAGGGCTCCCGGGGGCAGTCCGTGACCGGCCGTGGCGTCCTTGAGGTGCGAGGAGTAGGAGTCGGCGAGGACCGAGCCGAGGACGGCGATCCCCAGCGAGCCGCCGAGTTCAAGGGAGGTGTCGTTCACCGCGCCGCCGACACCCAGCTCGGACTCCGGGAACGCGCCCATGATCGCGTCCGTGCAGGGCGAGAGCGCGAGGCCGATCGCGAGGCCCAGGATCACCAGGGGTGGCGCGAAGTCGCCGTACGTCGAGGTCGAGTCGATCCGGGTGAGCAGCGCGAGGGCGGCCGTGCCGCCGACCATGCCCGCGGTCACCGTGATCCGCATACCGATCCGGGGGGTGAGGTAGCCGGTCAGCGCGGAGCCGACGAACACCGCGCCGGCGAGCGGCAGCATCCGCACCCCGGTCTGGAGAGCGTCGTAGCCGAGAACGAACTGGAGGTGCTGGGTGAGGTAGTAGAAGGCGCCGAAGACGGACAGGAAGAACAGCGCGACGGCCACGTTGGAGCCGGCGAAGCGCCGGTGCGCGAAGCGGCGCACGTCCAGGACCGGGCGCGGGTGCCGCAGCTCCCAGAGGACGAACAGGACGAGCCCGGCGCCCGCGACGACGGCCGCCGTGACCGCCTTGGCACCCCAGCCGAAGTGCGGCCCCTCGATGATCATGTAGACCAGGGAGCCGACCCATACGACGGACAGCGCGCCGCCGACGTAGTCGATGCGGTCGTGGTGCGCGGCCCTGGACGGCGGGACCAGGACCAAGGCGGCGACGAGCGCCACCGCGGCGATCGGCACATTGATCAGGAACGTGGACGACCAGCCGTGGTTCTGAAGGAGGGCACCGGCGACCAGGGGACCCGCCGCGATGGCGAGGCCGGCGGTCGCGGTCCACAGGGTGATCGCCTTGGCCCGCTCGGCGCGCGGGAAGGTGGCGGCGAGGAGGGACAGGGTGGCGGGCATGATCAGCGCGGCGCCGACGCCCATCACCGCACGGGCCGCGATGACCGTCGCGGCGCTGTCGGCCAGATAGCCGGAGACGGCTCCGCCGCCGAAGACGACGAGCCCGAGGACGAGCGCGCCGCGCCGGCTGTACTTGTCACCGATCGCGCCGAGCAGCAGCATCAGCGCCGCGTAGGGCACGGTGTAGCCGTCGATGACCCACTGCAGGTCGGCGCTGGACAGACCGAGGTCGCGGGTCATGTCGGGCGCGGCGACGGTGAGGGCGGTGTTCGCCATCACGATGATCAGCAGACTCAGGCAGAGCACCAGCAGCGCCCACCAGCGCCGGGCGTAGGGCCGGTCCATCCTCTCGACCGGTTCGCTCATGACGAGACGCATGGGTGCGGGCCTTCCTCTTTCTCCGTGACCGAGGGCCTGTGCAGGCCAACGACTTGCACAGCGGCGTGCAATTGCACAACCATGTGCAATGTACTGCGTTGCACAGCGCTGTGCAAATGAGGAGGCGAAGACTCTGTGGAGGCACAGGCAAGCGCTCGGGCGGCCGTGCAGAATGGCTGACATGACCACGGGTAACCCGAGCCGGGCCGACGCCAACCGCCGCCGCATCCTCGAGGTCGCGCTCACCGAGCTGCTGCGCGACCCGGACGCGTCCATGGACCAGATCGCCCGGGCCGCCGGTGTCGTACGGCGCACGGTCTACGGCCACTTCCCGAGCCGCGAGGCACTGATCAGCACGCTCGTCGACGGCGCCGTCGAGGCGGTCGCGGCGGCGCACGCGGCGGGGCGCGAGGGGGTGGCGGACCCGGCGGAGGCGGTGGCCCGCTCGATCCTGGCGGTGTGGGAGGTCGCCGACCGCTACCGGATCCTGGTCGCGCTGGCCCAGCGCAGCGTCACCGTGCAGGGCATCCGCGACCGTCTCGCGCCGGTCCGCTCGGCCTGTGCCGAGATCCTGGCCCATGGTCTGGAGCAGGGCGTGTTCGTCTCACCGCTGCCGCCCAAGGCTTTGGCGTACGTCCATGAGCAGATGCTGTTCGCGCTGATGGAGGCGGTGAACGACGGTCTGCTCCCGGCCCGGGACGCGGGCCCCTCCGCCGCGCTCACCCTGCTGTGCGCGGTGGGCGTGCCCGCTGCCCGGGCCGCCGAACTGGTGGCGAAACTCAGCGAGTGAAGCCCCCGACGCCGGACGACAACTGCCCGAGGGGCTGTAACAGCACCGAGCGGCCGGGCCCACAGGGATGGGGCCCGGCCGCTCGGGGTCGGGGGAGGCGCGGACCGGGCGGCCGACGACGGGGGATCGGTTCGGCCGCCCGGGGTACGGCGGATACGGGAACTACCGGATCACGGGTTACGAGGCTCAGGCCTTGGCCAGTTCCTTGCCGCCCTGCTCGGGCAGCGGGGCCGCGGCGCCGCCCTCCTCGTCCACCAGGGTCTGCTCGTCGAAGGGGATCTCACCCGCGAGCACCCGCCGCACCCGCTCCTTGTCGACCTCACCGGTCCAGGTGCCGATGAGCAGAGTGGCGACCGCGTTGCCCGCGAAGTTCGTCACGGCGCGGGCCTCGCTCATGAACCGGTCGATACCGATGATCAGGCCCACACCGTCCACCAGGGCGGGCTTGTGCGACTGCAGACCGCTGGCCAGGACGGCGATACCGGAACCGGAGACCCCGGCCGCGCCCTTCGAGGCGACCATCATGAACAGCAGCAGACCGATCTGCGACCCGATGCTCATGGGCTGGTCCAGTGCGTCCGCGATGAACAGCGAGGCCATCGTCAGATAGATCATCGTGCCGTCGAGGTTGAAGGAGTAGCCGGTCGGCACGGTGATGCCGACGACCGGACGGCTGACGCCCAGATGCTCCATCTTGGCGATGAGCCGCGGCAGCGCGGACTCCGAGGAGGAGGTGGACACGATCAGCAGGAACTCACGGGCGAGGTACTTCAGCAGGTACCAGATGTTGACCTTGGCCACCACGCGCACCAGCGTGCCGAGCACGATCCCGACGAACAGCAGACAGGTCACATAGAACCCGACCATGATCGTGGCCAGCGCCTTCAGCGCGTCCACGCCGGTCTCGCCTACCACGGCCGCCATCGCGCCGAAGGCACCGACCGGGGCCGCCCACATGATCATCGCGAGCACCCGGAAGACCAGCTTCTGAATGTGCTGGACCCCGCGCAGGACCGGCTCGCCGGAGCGTCCCATGGCCTGCAGCGCGAAGCCCACGAGCAGCGCGACGAGCAGCGTCTGGAGCACCTGCTCCTGGGTGAAGGCCGACACCATGGTGGTCGGGATGATGCCGAGCAGGAAGTCCACCGGTCCCTCGGCGGCGGCCTTGGCCTGCTGGTGCCCGACGCCCTTCACGGCCTCGGTCAGATGCATCCCGCTGCCGGGGTGGATGACATTGCCGACGACGAGACCGATGGCGAGCGCGACGAAGGACATCGCGACGAAGTAGCCGAGGGCGAGGCCGCCCACCTTGCCGACCTTGGCGGCCTTCCGGACGGAGCCGACACCGAGCACGATCGTGCAGAAGATGATCGGCGAGATCATCATCTTGATCAGGCTCACAAAGCCCGTGCCGAGCGGCTTCAGCTCCTTGGCGAAATCGGGCGCGGCGAAGCCCACGGCGATGCCGAGGAGCACCGCGGCGATCACCGCGAGGTAGAGATAGTGGGTGCGGTCCCGCCTGGCTGCGGGCGCGGCTGGTGCCGTTCCGGGTGTGCTGGCCACGGCTGCTCTCCTCGACGTCGTCGTCGGATCTTCCGGCGTGCGGCTCACGTCCGGCGAAAACCGGGAGGCGTCCGCCCGGTGGCCGGAAGACATCCCCCCGGCGACCGGGAGGCGTCTTGCTCCCGGGGATGCGGTGACTATCTCCCGCCCTGTGAGGGTGGTCACCCTTCCGTTCATTTAGTTCACGCTTATACGGCGTCGGTCACGAGGTCCGAGGGGGCGGCAGGCCCCGCTACGGCGGACCGGGGCCCCGGTACGGCGGGACCGCGAAGCCCCGTGCGACCGCCTGGAACGCCGAGAAGGCCGCCCGCGACCCCTGGACGACGGGCCGGGACCGCGAGGCAGACTGAACGCATGCGCGTGCCCAGACTCCCGAGACCCCGCAGCCTGGCCGGCCAGCTCTTCGCGATGCAGGCCGTGCTGATCGCGGTGCTCGTCGCCGGGTACGCCCTCTTCTCCTACGTCAGCGACCGCGGCCAGGCCCAGGACGCGGCCGGCCGGCAGGCGATGGCGGTCGCCCGGTCGGTCGCGGACGCCCCCTCGGTACGGACGGCGATCCACACCCCGTACCCGACACAGACGCTCCAGCCGTACGCGTCCGAGGTGCAGCGGCACACCGGCGTCGACTTCGTCACGATCATGAACCCGGGGGGCATCCGCTGGACCCACCCCAATCCGGAGCTGATCGGCGAGCACTTCCTCGGCCACACCGCCCGCGCGCTCAAGGGCGAGTCGTTCACCGAGACCTACACCGGAACCCTGGGCCCGTCCGTGCGCGCGGTCACGCCCATTCGCGACGGCGGCCGGATCATCGGCCTGGTGAGCGCGGGCATCAAGGTCGACACCGTCTCGGCGCGGATCCGGGAACAGGTGACGACCCTGGTCTCGGTGGCGGGCGGGGCCCTGGCCCTGGGCGCCGTCGGCACGTATGTGATCAACGCCCGCCTGCGCCGCTCCACCCACGGCCTGAACGCCACCGAACTGAGCCGGATGCACGACTACCACCAGGCCGCGCTGCACGCCGTGCGCGAGGGTCTGCTGATGCTGGACGGCCGCTTCCGGGTGGCACTGATCAACGACGGCGGGCGGGAGCTGCTCGGGGTGAGCGGCGAGGTGGTCGGCCGCTCGGTCGCCGACCTGGGGCTGCCCGCCCCGCTGACGGGTGCGCTGCTGTCCTCCGAGCCCCGGGTCGACGAGGTCCATCTGACGGCGACGCGGGTGCTGGTCGTCAACACCTCCCCCGTCTCCGGCGGCGAACGCCGGGGCACGGTGGTCACCCTGCGCGATGTGACCGAACTCCAGTCGCTGACGGGAGAGCTGGACTCGGAGCGCGGCTTCACCCAGGCGCTGCGCTCCCAGGCGCACGAGGCGGCCAACCGTCTGCACACGGTGGTCTCGCTGATCGAACTGGGCCGCGCGGAGGAGGCCGTCGACTTCGCCACCGCCGAACTGGAGCTGGCCCAGGCCCTCACGGACCAGGTGGTCGCCGCCGTGAACGAGCCGGTGCTCGCGGCGCTGCTGCTCGGCAAGGCGGCGCAGGCCAACGAGCGAGGCGTGGAACTGGTGGTCTCGGCGGCGAGCCGCATCGACGACGGACTGCTGCCGGCGTCCCTGCCGTCCCGGGACCTGGTCACGATCCTCGGCAATCTGATCGACAACGCGGTCGACGCGGCCCAGGGCTCGGAGGGCGGCCGGGTGACGGTGACCGCCTGCGCGGAGGGGACGGAGCTGGTGCTGCGGGTGTCGGACACGGGCGCCGGGGTCGATCCGGCGCACGCGGAGGCGGTGTTCCGGCGAGGCTGGTCGACCAAACCGGCCCCCGCGCCCGGCGGCCGGGGCCTCGGCCTCGCCCTGGTCCGTCAGACGGTGCGCCGCCACGAGGGCAAGCTGACGGTGTCGGAGGCCGCGGGAGGCGGGGCCGAGTTCGAGGCGCGGATCCCGTTGCCTACCGTAGGGGCGGCTTCGGGGACGGACGCCGCGGCGGCCGACGAGCTTCCCGGGGCCTTCGCCGAGCCCGCGCTGCCCGGAGGTGACCTGTGAGCGAGCCCATCCGCGTCCTCGTCGTGGAGGACGACCCGGTCGCCGCCGACGCCCATGTGATGTACGTGGGCCGGGTGCCGGGCTTCACGGCGGTGGGCACGGCGCACACGGGCGCGGAGGCACGTCGCCTGCTGGACCGGACCCCCGTGGACCTGCTGCTGCTGGATCTCCACCTGCCGGATGTGCACGGCCTGAAACTGGCGCGCTCCCTGCGGGCGGCCGGCTACCACGCGGACGTGATAGCGGTGACGTCGGCGCGGGATCTGGCGGTGGTGCGGGAGGGGGTCTCGCTGGGGGTGGTCCAGTACGTGCTGAAGCCGTTCACCTTCGCGACGCTGCGGGACCGGCTGGTGCGTTACGCCGAGTTCCGGGGCGCGGCGGGCGAGGCGAGCGGCCAGGAGGAGGTGGACCGGGCCCTGGCCACGCTGCGGGCGCCGGGACCGGCGGCGCTGCCCAAGGGGCTGAGCGCGCCGACCCTGGAGCGGGTGACCGGGGTGCTGCGGGACCAGGAGGAGGGACTGACGGCCGCGGGGGTCGCCGAGGCCGTCGGCATCTCCCGGATCACCGCCCGCCGCTATCTGGAGCACCTGGTGGAGACGGGCCGGGCGGGGCGCAGTCCGCTGTACGGGCAGGTGGGACGACCGGAGTTGGTGTACCGGTGGGTCCGGGAGACCGGGCGGACGCGCTGAATCCGGCCGACGACGGCCGGGTCCCGGGTGTCCGGGTGTCGGCGGCACCGGGATCGACAGGTTCGCGCCGCGCCCGCCACTCCCCCGCGCCCCTTCACCACCCCTCTTCCCCTGACGTATGGTCCTCCGGTGTCCACCCGCGCCGGCGCTCCCCGGGCCGTCCCGTACGCGCCGTGATCACCGGCGGGGGCGGCCCTCACAAGCACGCATATGCCCCGTCACCTTGCCCGACGCCCTCCGCGCCGCCCGCGGGAACGCCCTCCGGCCCGGGCCGTGCGGCCCCCGTGGCCCGCTCGGTGCGGCCGACGAGCGGCGCCGGCCGTCAAACCCCGGACGGCCGAAACCGTATGTTCCTACAATCCGTGAGTGTGGCCGAACAGACCGTAGTCACCGCAGTCCACACCCCCCTACGTTGTGCGCGTGCACCGACCGCAGTCTCAGCAGCCCACCCCACCCACTCCGCCGTTCAACGCCCTTGCCGCCCGGAGACTGCGGGCGGCGCTCGGAATGCGGCCCGAGCACGTCGCCCACGGCATGCGCTCCTCGTACGGGCTCCCCTATGTGACCGTCGACCTCGTGATCGCCTGGGAGCGCGGGATCAGCGCCCCGAGCACCTCCGAACTCACCGCGCTGGCTGGCATGTTGTGGTGCTCCACCGGTGAACTCATCGGCGCGCCACGCACGTTACGCGAGCACCGCGTCGCGCGCGGGCTCGCGCCGGAGGACATCGCGCACGCCGTGGGTCTCGAACTCCTCGCCTACGTACGGATGGAGGAGGCGGACGAGTGGCGGGGCAACGACCGGCAGTCCGCCGCCCTCACCGAGGTGCTGGGCCTGACCCTGCCCGACTTCGTCACGGTGTCCGGGCGCGACGGCCGCCTCGCGGAACTGCTGCGCAGCGCGGTCACCGCCCGCTGGCAGGCGTACGTCCGCCCGCTCGGCAAACTGCTGCCCCTGGGCCGGCATCTCCTGGAGGACGTCCTGGAGGAGATGCACGCCGACTACCAGGGGCAGATGGTCGCCCCGCTCAACTGGGGCGCCACGGCGGCCGCGGCCGACTCGGGCGAGGCCGGCCGCGACTATCTCGACCACATCGTCGGGATCTTCTGGTCCACGGTCGAGAGGAGCTCCGCCTGAGCCCCCGGGCGACCCGAAGGCCCCTGCTGACGACAGGCCCTAGAACACCGACTCCGCCTCGTCCATCCGGTCCGTGGGCACCGTCTTCAGCTCGGTCACCGCCTCCGCCAGCGGCACCATCACCACGTTCGTGCCGCGCAGCGCCGTCATCATGCCGAACTCGCCCCGGTGCGCCGCCTCCACCGCGTGCCAGCCGAAGCGGGTCGCGAGCACCCGGTCGTAGGCGGTCGGCGTGCCGCCGCGCTGGACGTGGCCGAGGATGACCGGCTTGGCCTCCTTGCCGAGGCGCCGCTCCAACTCGTAGGCCAGCGCCGTGCCGATGCCCTGGAAGCGCTCGTGGCCGTACTGGTCGATCTCGCCCTTGCCGTAGTCCATGGTGCCCTCGGCGGGGTGTGCGCCCTCGGCGACGCAGATCACCGCGAACTTCTTGCCGCGGGCGAAGCGCTCCTCGACCATCTTGACCAGGTCGGCGGGGTCGAAGGGGCGCTCGGGCAGACAGATGCCATGGGCACCGGCCGACATGCCCGACTCCAGCGCGATCCATCCGGCGTGGCGGCCCATGACCTCCACGACCATCACACGCTGGTGGGACTCGGCCGTGGTCTTCAGCCGGTCCATCGCCTCGGTGGCGACGGTGACCGCGGTGTCGAAGCCGAAGGTGCGGTCCGTGGACGAGATGTCGTTGTCGATCGTCTTGGGGACGCCGACCACCGGCAGACCCGCGTCCGAGAGCATGCGCGCCGCGGTGAGCGTGCCCTCGCCGCCGATCGGGATGAGGGCGTCGATCCCGAAGTCGCGGATCATGTCCGAGGCGTTCTCGCACGCCTCGCGCAGCCGGTCACGTTCCAGGCGGGAAGAGCCCAGAATGGTGCCGCCGTGGGCCAGGATGCCGCTGACACCGTCGAGGTCGAGGGTGCGGTAGTGCCCCTCCAGCAGTCCTCGGTAGCCGTCCTCGAAGCCGATGACCTCGTCGCCGTACTGCGCCACGGCCCGGTGGACGACCGATCGGATCACTGCGTTCAGGCCTGGACAGTCGCCGCCCGCGGTGAGGATTCCGATGCGCATCGTGCTGTGTCTCCTGCTCGCTTTGATACCGGTGAGCCAATGCGATTCTTTCACGCTCCACAGGCGGGTGCCGCGCCCGCCCGGACCGGCCTCCGGCCCCGCGACCTGACGGGCGCTTTATCCAGCCTCAAGGGTATTGTCAAGAGGGTTCTGCCCACCCGCGGGGTGGATTTTCGCGCGCCGTAGAACCCAACAAATATCCCCAGAAACGGCCAAGAACCCCACCCGAGAGACGAAACGGAGAGCCCGCGTGACGCCCAGCGTGTACGTGACCGGGATCGACCGCGGCGACGGCCGCCAGGTCGTCGAGCTGGGAGTGATGGAACTCCTGAGCCGGCAGGTCGACCGCGTGGGCGTGTTCCGCCCGCTCGTCCACGACGGACCCGACCGCCTCTTCGATCTGCTGCGGGCCCGCTACCGGCTGACCCAGGAGCCGGCGACGGTGTACGGGATGAACTACCGGGAGGCGTCCGCGCTCCAGGCGGAGCAGGGGACGGACGAGCTGGTCTCGGCCCTGGTGGACCGCTTCCACGCCGTGGCCCGCGAGTACGACGTCGTCCTCGTCCTCGGCTCCGACTTCGCCGACACCCAGCTCCCGGACGAGCTGTCCCTCAACGCCCGGCTCGCCAACGAGTTCGGGGCGTCCGTGATCCCCGTGGTCGGCGGGCGCGACCAGACCACCGAGTCCGTACGGGCCGAGGCGCGCAACGCCTACCGCGCGTACCACGGACTGGGCTGCGACGTCCTCGCCATGGTCGTCAACCGGGTCGCCCGCGAGGACCGGGACGAGATAGCCGAGCGGCTGGACTCCCGCCTCCCCGTGCCGTGTTACGTCCTTCCCGACGACCGCGCCCTCTCCGCCCCGACGGTCGCCCAGATCGCCCACGCCCTGGACGCCAAGGTCCTCCTCGGCGACGAATCAGGGCTGGCCCGGGACGCGCTCGACTTCGTCTTCGGCGGCGCCATGCTGCCCAACCTCCTGGGCGCCCTGACCCCGGGCTGCCTGGTGGTGACCCCGGGCGACCGAGCCGACCTCGTCATCGGCTCGCTCGCCGCCCACAGCGCCGGCACCCCGCCGATCGCGGGCGTGCTGCTCACCCTGAACGAGGTGCCGCGCGAGGAGATCCTCACCCTCGCCGCCCGGCTCGCCCCGGGAACCCCGGTGCTCTCGGTGTCCGGCAACAGCTTCCCCACCGCCGCCCGGCTCTTCTCCCTGGAGGGAAAGCTGAACGCGGCCACCCCGCGCAAGGCGGAGCGGGCCATCGGTCTCTTCGAGCGCCACGTCGACACCGCCGACCTCCTCACGCGGGTGTCCGCGCCGAGCAGCGACCGGGTCACGCCGATGATGTTCGAGCACAAGCTGCTCGAACAGGCCCGCGCCGACAAGCGCAGGGTGGTGCTCCCGGAGGGCACCGAGGAGCGGGTGCTGCACGCCGCCGAGGTGCTGCTGCGCCGCGGTGTGTGCGACCTGACGCTGCTCGGACCCGTCGAGCAGATCCGCAAGAAGGCCGCCGACCTGGGCATCGACCTCGGTGACTCGCAGCTGATCGACCCGACCGACTCGCCGCTGCGCGACTCCTTCGCCGAGAAGTACGCCCGGCTGCGCGCCCACAAGGGCGTCACCGTCGAGCTGGCGTACGACGTGGTCGCCGATGTGAACTACTTCGGCACCCTCATGGTCCAGGAGGGCCTGGCCGACGGCATGGTCTCCGGATCCGTGCACTCGACGGCCGCCACCATCCGGCCCGCGTTCGAGATCATCAAGACCAAGCCCGACGCGAAGATCGTCAGCTCGGTGTTCTTCATGTGCCTCGCCGACAAGGTCCTCGTCTACGGCGACTGCGCGGTCAACCCCGACCCGAACGCCGAGCAGCTCGCCGACATCGCCATCCAGTCGGCCGCCACCGCCGAGCAGTTCGGCGTGGAGCCCCGGATCGCGATGCTGTCGTACTCCACCGGCACCTCCGGCTCGGGCGCCGACGTCGACAAGGTGCGCGAGGCCACCGAGCTGGTCCGGCTGCGCCGCGGTGATCTGAAGACCGAGGGTCCCATCCAGTACGACGCCGCGGTCGAGCCGACCGTCGCGGCTACCAAGCTGCCGGACTCGGAGGTCGCCGGGCAGGCGTCCGTGCTGATCTTCCCGGACCTCAACACCGGCAACAACACCTACAAGGCCGTGCAGCGCTCGGCGGGCGCGATCGCCGTCGGCCCGGTGCTGCAGGGCCTGCGCAAGCCCGTCAACGACCTGTCCCGGGGCGCCCTCGTCCAGGACATCGTCAACACCGTCGCCATCACGGCGATCCAGGCCCAGACCCCCCACGAGAAGGCGACCGCCCAGTGAGCCCCTCCCGCGTCCTCGTTCTCAACTCCGGCTCCTCGTCGGTGAAGTACCAGCTGCTGGACATGCGCGACAGCAGCCGGCTGGCCACGGGGCTCGTCGAGCGCATCGGTGAGCAGACGTCCCGGCTGAGGCACACGGCGCTCACCACGGGCGAGACCCGCGAGCAGAACGGGCCCATCGCCGACCACCAGACCGCGCTGAAGACCGTCGCCGAGGAGCTGGCCAGGGACGCGCTGGGCCTCGACTCGCCCGAACTCGCCGCCATCGGCCACCGGGTGGTGCACGGCGGGTTGTTCTTCACCGAGCCCACCGTCGTCGACGACACCGTGCTCACCGAGATCGAGCGGCTGATCCCGGTCGCGCCGCTGCACAACCCGGCCAACCTCACCGGCATCCGCACCGCCATGGCGCTGCGGCCGGACCTGCCGCAGGTCGCCGTGTTCGACACCGCGTTCCACACGACGATGCCGGAGTCGGCGGCGCGCTACGCGATCGACACCAGGATCGCCGACCGGTACCGGGTGCGGCGCTACGGGTTCCACGGGACCTCGCACGCGTATGTGTCCCGGGCGACCGCGAAGCTGCTGGGCAGGGCTCCGCAGGACGTCAACGTCATCGTGCTGCACCTGGGCAACGGGGCGTCCGCCTCGGCGGTCCGGGGCGGACGGTGCGTGGACACCTCCATGGGACTGACCCCGCTGGAGGGGCTCGTGATGGGCACGCGCTCCGGCGACCTCGACCCCGCCGTCATCTTCCATTTGGCGCGGGTCGGCGAAATGTCCATGGACGAGGTGGACACTCTCCTCAACAAAAGGAGCGGTCTGTTCGGCCTCTGCGGCGACAACGACATGCGGGAGATTCAGCGCCGGATCGACGAGGGCGACGAGGAGGCACAGCTCGCCTTCGACATCTACATCCATCGGCTGAAGAAGTACATCGGTGCGTACTTCGCGGTACTCGGCCGGGTGGACGCGATCGCCTTCACGGCGGGCGTGGGCGAGAACGCGGCCGCGGTGCGTGCGGCGGCCGTGGCGGGCCTGGAGGGGCTGGGCCCGGTGGTGGACGACGGACTGAACGCCGTACGCGGTGACGCGCCGCGGCTGATCTCGCCCGCGTCCGCGCGGGTGGCCGTCGCCGTGGTGCCGACGGACGAGGAACTGGAGATCGCCAGGCAGACGTATGCACTGGTCGGAAAGGACAAGTGAACAATTCGCGGAGTCTCGCTTGAGCGCCGGTCCGCCCATTTGTATTTTCCGCCGGCCGGAATATTCCGCGCCGAAACAAACCGATAGGATCGCCACATGCGCCGTTCGAAAATCGTCTGTACTCTCGGCCCTGCGGTCGACTCCCACGAGATGCTCGTTGCGCTGATCGAAGCCGGCATGAATGTCGCCCGCTTCAACTTCAGCCATGGCACCCACGCCGAACACCAGGGGCGGTACGACCGCGTCCGTACCGCGTCCGCCGAGACCGGCAAGGCCATCGGCGTCCTCGCCGACCTGCAGGGCCCGAAGATCCGTCTGGAGACCTTCGCGGAGGGTCCGGTCGAGCTGGTGCGCGGTGACGATTTCACCATCACCACCGAGGACGTGCCGGGCGACAAGTCGATCTGCGGCACCACGTACAAGGGCCTGCCGGGCGATGTCTCCAAGGGCGACCAGATCCTGATCAACGACGGCAACGTCGAGCTGAAGGTCCTGGACGTCGAGGGCCCCCGGGTGAGGACGATCGTCATCGAGGGCGGTGTCATCTCCGACCACAAGGGCATCAACCTGCCCGGCGCGGCAGTGAACGTCCCGGCGCTGTCCGAGAAGGACATCGAGGACCTGCGCTTCGCGCTGCGCATGGGCTGCGACATGGTCGCGCTGTCCTTCGTCCGGGACGCCGACGACGTCAAGGACGTCCACCGCGTCATGGACGAGGAGGGGCGCCGCGTCCCGGTCATCGCCAAGGTGGAGAAGCCGCAGGCGGTGGCGAACATGGAGGACGTCGTGATGGCGTTCGACGGCGTGATGGTCGCCCGCGGCGACCTGGCCGTCGAGTACCCCCTCGAGAAGGTCCCGATGGTGCAGAAGCGGCTCATCGAGCTGTGCCGCCGCAACGCCAAGCCGGTGATCGTGGCGACCCAGATGATGGAGTCGATGATCACCAACTCCCGTCCGACCCGCGCCGAGGCCTCCGACGTGGCCAACGCCATCCTGGACGGCACCGACGCGGTCATGCTGTCGGCCGAGTCGAGCGTCGGCGCGTACCCGATCGAGACGGTCAAGACGATGTCGAAGATCGTCCAGGCCGCCGAGGAGGAGCTGCTCTCCAAGGGGCTCCAGCCGCTGGTCCCGGGCAAGAAGCCGCGGACGCAGGGTGGTTCGGTGGCCCGCGCGGCGGCCGAGATCGCGGACTTCCTGGGCGGCAAGGGCCTGATCGCCTTCACCCAGTCCGGTGACACCGCCCGCCGGCTGTCCCGCTACCGGGCCTGCCAGCCGATCCTGGCGTTCACCACGGACGAGTCCACCCGCAACCAGCTGACCCTGAGCTGGGGCGTGGAGTCGCACGTCGTGCCGTTCGTGAACAGCACCGACGAGATGGTCGACCTGGTCGACCAGCACCTGGTGCGGCTCAAGCGGTTCAACGACGGCGACGTCGTGGTCATCACCGCCGGCTCCCCGCCCGGCGTCCCGGGCACCACGAACATGGTCCGCGTCCACCATCTGGGCGAGGGCCGCCGCCACTGACGTCCTGACGACGGCTGTGCGACGCTGAGGGCGCCCCCGGCGACAGGGGGCGCCCTTACGTCGTGGGTCCGGCGCCCGTGGACACCGATGACGCGCCGGGGCTGACAGAGGCGTTGCGGCGGCTCGCCCGGGCCCTCGGACGCACCGACGACCCGGCGACGGAAGAGCACGACCGCTGGGCGCTCTACCGCGCGGCCGTGGGAGTCCCCGCCGCCCGTCCCCCGCTGTTCGAGGCGGTGTCCCTGGAGCCGATCGGTCCGCTGGCCTGCGCGGTGGTCGGCGAGGTGCTCGAGCGGGTGCCCGAGAGCGACCGCGGGCGATGGGGCGCCGTCCTGCCCCCGTCCGTACGGAAGTTCCCGGCACGCCGGGCCCGGGAGCTCGGCGTTCTGGCCGCGCTCGAACGGGGCGCCGTACCGGCCGAGACCGTCGGTGACCAGGTCGGCGACTGGTCCGACCGGCTGCAACGAGGTGCCGTGCGGGTGTCCGGCGACTCGGAGGTCCTGCGCGTGCTGTCCCGGGAGGGGCGCACGAAGCGGATCAGACAGGCGGCCCTGGACGCCCTCCACGAGAGACAGCCGCGTCTCATGCGTCAGGGCCCCGCCGGTGTCCTGCCGGCGGGGCCCTGACTTGTGCGGCTCCCGGAAAGGTCTTGAGAGGTGCTCAACTCGCCCCGGTGACGTACTGGTGCATACCGGGGATGGTCAGCGTCCCGCCGAACTGGCCGGCCTGGGTCACCTTCACGTTGGTGAAGTAGATCAGCGGGATGTTCAGCGGCGGCGGGTTGTCCGGGCTGAACGTGATCGGGATCAGGCCGAGCAGGTTGCCGGAGATGCTCTCGGTGTACATCACCGTCTTGCCGTCGCTGATGGTGGACGTGGAGCCCTTGGCCGCCTGGACGTGGTACGTCTCGCCGTTCTGACCGTCGACGAGCTGGTGCAGGTCGCCGATGTCGGTGCCGTTGGAGATCACGTACTTCAGGACCTTCTTGACGGTCCCGTTCGCGGTGCGCACCTTGACGATGCCCTGGTAGTCGGCGCCCTTGAGCCACAGGGAGCTGGCCTCCAGGTGCCAGGGCTTGTCGGGCAGGGCGAGGATCTTCTCGACGCCGCCCTCGTCGCCGGTGGCCGCGACACAGTCCGCGGGCGTGGAACTCGCGGACGGACTCGGGGTCGCCGACTGGGCCGCCTTCACGGTGTCGTCCGCCGCCTTCGTCGCCGTGTCCGTGGTGTCCTTCACGGTGTCCTTGACCGTGTCGGTGACCTTCTTGACCGTCTTGGTGACGGACGAAGAAGACGACGAGGACGAGGACGAGGACGTGCCGCTGTCCTTCGTGGCGGCCTTGGTGTCCTGGGTCGCGGACGGCGACGGCGTGGCACTCGCACCCGTGTCGCTCGACGAGGTGCCGCCGGGTGTCAGGATGTTCTTGAGCGTGTTGCCGAGGTCGTCCAGCACCCCGCCGTGGGTCGCGGAGGCCGACGGGCTGGGCGTGGCACCGCCGCCCGACGACGTACCGGATCCGCTCGCGGAGGACGCGGACGGCGCGGGCGTCGCCTTGTCGTCGGAACCTGAATCCGACGAAGAAGGCTTGTCCGGCTTGGTGTCCGGCGTCTTGTCCGAGGAGGCCGAGGGCGTCGGCTCCGCCGTGTCGGCGGACTTCGACGCGCTCGCCGACGCGGACGGCGACGGCGTGGCCGACGCGTCCTTGGAGTCCTTGGACTTGTCCAGGACCTCGACGCACTTCTGGTACTCGTCGGCCGTCATGGTCCTGGAGGACGGGTGGTCGTCGGCGCGGGCGAGCGTCGGCGTCAACCCCATTCCCATGAGGACCGCCGTCGGCATCGCCGCCAGGGCTATCGCCTTGCCGGCCGGCACGTGGAACCTGGTGAAAAACGGCTTCCTCGGGGCCGCGTGGCGCGGCCCGGTTCTCGCACGGGACGCGTCCACGTCCGTCCCGTGGGTCACCTCGTCAGCCGGCACTGTGCCTCCCGTTCGTCCCGTTGACCGGGGTCGTCTTGGTCAGGTCCTGCGGCTCGTTCACCCCATCCGGAGCGACCTCGGGAGCACCGCCGTCGCCCGCCGCCCCTGCCTGGGCCGGCTGCTGCTCGGGCGGGACGCCCGGCACCCAGGACACGGCCATGGCTCCACCGACCAGGGCGAGCAGGAAGCCCACGACAAAGCCGCCGAAGTTGGACACCGGGATGGACACCAGCGCCAGCAGGATCGCCGCGACGCCCGCGAACGTGCGGATGTGCTGCTGGAACCACAAGCTGATGCCGAGGACTATCAGCAGCACGCCGATGATGAGGGAGGCGGAGCCACCCGTGGTGGCCATGGCCAACGTCAGGTGACCGAGCTGCAGGTGCGCGTACGGGAAGTAGAGGATCGGGAGGCCGCCGAGCAGGACGAACAGTCCGGCCCAGAACGGCCTCGTGCCCCGCCAGGCGCGGAACTGCAGCCTCCGGCGGCTGAACTGACCGGGTTCGGCGGCAGAAATCTCGGCGCTCATGGAAAACAGCTCCCTGGTGCAGCGTTGCTGTAGGTGGTGGTGCGAAGGTGTGGGGGGTGTGTGAAGGAGCGGTTGAAGGTGGAACGGGCGGGGGCGCCGTCGGCTCCCCCGCCCGTTACCGAGTGCTCAGTGCTTGAGCTGGCACTCGTTGTTGCCCTTCGACAGGCTCATGTTGAGCCCGCTCAGTGTGAAGGTGCCCGCGGTCGTCGCCCAGGCGTGCTGCTCCACGCCGCTCAGCACCGCGTGCTTGGCCTGCTGCGCGAATCCGGCCGGGTTCGACTGCTCGCCGCCGCCCTTCATGCCCGGGCCCTTGCCGCCCTTGTCCGCACCGGTCTCGCCGGCCGCCACACCGATGTCGATGTCGTCGAACTTGGCGTCGGCCTTGAGGTCGTTGACATCGATGTAGATGTTGTGAGCCGAGACCTTGGGGTGGCCCGCCCCGCCGGCCGTCAGCGTCAGCGTGACGTCGCCGAGCAGCGGGATCGGGGTGACCACGGACTGGCACAGGTCCGTGATCTCGGCGTCCTTGAACGCCGAGACGGCGACGGGGTGAGCCGTCTTGCCGCCGTCCAGCGTGTAACCGCTGTCAACCGCCCCGTACTGCTCGAAGCCCCAACCCTCGAGTTGGGTGGCGGTCACCTTGAACTGCTGGCCCGACACACTGAACGAAGCGGCCAGAGCGCCCTGTGCCAGGGCCACGCCTATCGCTGCCGTCGCGGCGACGCTGGGCACCATGACCACAGCGAACCGCTTCCATCTGGTCCCGCCACGCACCTGGGACTCCATATTTCCTCCTTCTCGGACGTACATCTCCTGGCCCGAGCGCGCTACCGTGCGGCGGCTCAGCCGGGCAGGGATGGGAGAAGTGCTACGTCCTCGGGAAGGAGAGCGCCCGCGCTCGGTGGCGCGAACCGCGCCCGAATCACCGGCGATCACCCCCGAGCGACAACCACTGGTCGCGCCTGACACGCATCACGCACAACCTGCCGGACAGGCTCCGCCGGGGCGGAGACCCCCCTGTCCAGGAGCCGGCGCCACTGCCGTCGGCTCCTGCCCGGTGGGGACCCACGAAAACCCGTTGCCCCGGCTGGGTGTCGGGTACGGCGATGGACCGAGCGTGGCCGATCGTGGTGCATTCTCGCCGCCCCCGCAAGGGGGTTCGTTACTCACTAGTAACGGCCGGATAACCGAACAACGACCCCGCGGTCTCACTCGGCAACTCTTAGTTGCCTCATAGGAGATGACTAAACGGTTGAAGCAGGGACAGACCCCCACAGAATCCGGGGGTCGGCTTACTCCAAGTAACAGCGGCCGCGATTACCAAGATTTGGTAAAGCGCGGCCGCGATGCACCTCTGCCGTCAAACTTTCACCCGGGCATCACACGCCCTGGCGTTTAGCGACTGGTCAGAACAGAGCCCTCGCGAGGGCCCGCCGAGCCGCCGCCACACGCGGGTCCTCGGCACCGACCACCTCGAAGAGTTCCAGCAGCCGAAGCCGCACGGACTCCCGGTCCTCCCCCGCTGTGCGTCGTACGGTCTCGACGAGCCGCCCGAGCGCGTCCTCCACATGACCGCCCACCAGATCCAGGTCCGCCGCCGCGATCTGCGCCGGTACGTCACCGGGCTTCTCCGCGGCCTCCTTGCGCACCTGCTGCGGGTCCAGGCCGCTCACCCGCTGCAGCAACTCGGCCTGGACGAGGCCCAGTTTCGCCTCCGTGTTGCCCGGGTCGTCGCTCAGCACGTTCTTGTACGCCTGGATCGCACCGCCCAGGTCGCCCGCGTCCAGGGCCCGCACCGCCGCTTCGAGCAGCGCGTCGTGGGGGCTCGCCGGGACCTCGGCGGCCGCCGGCGCCCCGCCCGGCTCGGCGTCGGGATCGACGGCCAGACCGGTCAGCCCGAAGCGCTGCTCGGCGACCTGGACGAGCTGGTCGAGGGTCTCGCGGATCTGCTGCTCGGGGGCGGCCCCCTGGAAGAGGGGGAGCGCCTGGCCGGCGACGACGGCGAAGACGGCGGGGATCCCCTGGATGCCGAACTGCTGCATCAGCATCTGGTTGGCGTCGACATCGATCTTGGCGAGCACGAAGCGGCCGTTGTACTCGACGGCCAGCCGCTCCAGGACCGGGCTCAGCTGCTTGCAGGGCTGGCACCACTCGGCCCAGAAGTCGATGACGACCGGTACCTCGGTGGAGCGCTGGAGGACGTCGGCCTCGAACCCCGCCTCGTCTACGTCGATGACGAGGTCGGCAGGAGAGACCGCGCCGCCTCCACCCTGCCGGGCCGCTTCGGCGCGCGCCTGCTCCGCCTTCGCCTTGGCCTCCTGGGCGGCCTTCACCGCGGCGAGGTCGACGACTCCGCTCATGGACATGTTCCGTGGCTGCATGAGTACATCCTCCCCCCTCCGAAACGCCGCTGTGAAAAGCGTCGTGAAAGCCGTGCCCGCCGGTCGTGATCCGCGCCGGGTCCCCACCCGGCGCCCGTGGTCGTCGCCGCTCCGCGCGCCGCTTGGACGCGCTTTCGCTACGAGTCGTAGCGTAACTGCCCGCGGGGGTCGCCGTGGCCCGTACACAGGTGATCTCCCTCACCACTTCACACAACGCGCGTATATGGCCGAAACCACTGCGCCGGATAGGGTCACCGACATGCAGCACAGCACTCCCGCCGCCCGTACGGGGCGTCCCCGGAGCGCCGCCGCGGACGCCGCGATCCTGGAGGCGACGCGGGAGGCGCTGGTCGAGCTGGGCTGGTCGAAGCTCACGCTGGGGGACGTGGCGACCCGCGCGGGGGTCGCGAAGACCACTCTCTACCGCCGTTGGGCGGGCAAGAACGAGCTGGTGGTGGACGCGGTCGCGGAACTGTTCGACGAGTTGGAGCTGCCCGACCGGGGGAGCCTCGCCGCGGACATCGAGGGTGTGGTGCTGCAGTTCGCGGCGATCCTGGACCGCCCCGAGGCGAAGAGCGGTCTGATGGCGGTCGTGGCGGAGTCGACGCGCGACGAGGCGCTGCGCGAACGCATCCGCACCTCCATCGTCGACCGCCAGAAGCGCCTGGTCGTCCAGGGCCGGGCCCGCGCGGCCCGCCGCGGTGAGCTGCCGCCCGAGACCGATCCCGAGGCCGCGGCGCGCGTGGCGGACCTGATCTTCGACATGGTCGCGGGTGCGGTGGTCCATCGCACCCTGGTCAGCGCCGAGCCGGTCGACGAGGACTGGGTACGGCGCTTCGCCGCGGTACTGCTCGGCGGGCTCGCGGCGACGGGCATCTGACCCCGTAGACACGTCTCCGGTCCTTCACGCCCTCCGCCGCACGCCCATCGAAGTTCACCGGTCGTGCGGTGCCGAACCCTTGTCGCCATGACATGCCCCCGTCATTATGACCGCGGGCGTCTACTCGCATAGACCCCGCCCCGGGTTCCACGGCTCCACCCCCGACCGCGCGTCATCGACCCTCGTCCAGGAGGACCGATCCACGTGAGACCTCGTCACACCCGCCGACGCGGCACCGTCATGGCCGTCGCCGCGTCCCTCGTCGCCCTGTGCGCCGGCCAGACCCTCGGCGGGCCGTCCGCCGTGGCAGCCCCGCGGACCGCCGCCTCCGCATCCGCCGCCGCGAGCGCCGCCGCGACCGCGTCGGCGGTCTCCACCGCGGAGAACCAGGCCGCGCGGGCGATCGCCGGCTCGCTCTCCGCCCCCGCCTGGCGCACCCGCGTCCGCACGGCCGCCCTCTCCTCCCACGAGGTGGCCGTCACCGCGCTGGCCGACCGGGCCGGCTCCGGCGCCCTGAAGTCGGCCCTGTCCTCGGCCGACCGCCGGATCACCACCGCCAAGGGCCTGGGCACCGACACCGGTTCCCTGCTCCGGCTGCGGCTCGGGGACCCCGCCATGCGCGCCGCGCTCGCCGCCGGCACGCAGCCGTGGGTGGCCGCGGCCGCCGCGGACGACGACGTGGCCACGATCACCGCCTACGACAGCCGCGGCCGCGCCCACACGCTCGACGCCCGCAGGGCGCCCACGCGTCCCGTGTACGTCGTCGACATCGACGGCTCCAAGGCGCTGTCGGCCGGTCTGCGCGTACTGAACAGGGAGCTCACCCGGTACGGCGTCGCCTCCGCCGCGCCCGCCCGGCGACCCGCCCCCACGTCCGGCGCCCGGGCCTCGGCCGCCACCGGGGGCTTCTGGACCACCCGTGTCACCGCGGTGGAGCTGTCGGACGACGAGGAGCCCTGGTTCAAGGGCGACGCCGAGATCTACACCCTCGTCACCGGCTTCGGCCAGGACGGCAAGGTCCGGGTCGACCCGGTCGACATGCCGTACCTGGACAACGACGGCACGGTGTACCGGCCGGGCCAGATCCTGGTCAACTGGTCGAACTACAAGTACAACCTGGCCGATGCCGTGATGATGGAGGACGACGGCGGCACCAACTACCTGGACCTGGCCAAGGCCCTCGCCACGGCGCTGCTCACCATCGCCGACCAGGGCACCTACATCCCCCTGGTGACCGCGATCCTGGACGCCATGCCGAACGACTGGTGGACGGACGATCCGGACTACGTCGACTCCTGGTACACCCTGTCCCGCGCCGACAACGGCACCCGCTACGGCGCCCGCGGCAACGGCTGGATGACCGTGGAGCCGTACTTCGTGCAGGAGTTCTAAAGGGGAGCCGGACACAGCGACGGGCCGGCGGGACGGGTTCCCGCCGGCCCGTCGTGTCCGCCCGTCAGAAGCCGGCCGGCTCCGTGTACGCCCCCCACTCGTCCCGCAGGACCCCGCAGATCTCGCCGAGGGTGGCCTCCGCGCGTACGGCGTCCAGCATCGGCCCGATCATGTTGGAGCCGTCGCGCGCGGCCGTGAGCATGGCGTCGAGCGCCGCGCGCACCGCCGCGTCGTCCCGCCCGGTCCTCCGCTCGCCCAGCACCCGCACCTGCTCGCGCTCGACCTCGTGGCTGACCCGCAGGATCTCCAGGTCCCCGGTGACCGAGCCGGTGTGGACGTTGACGCCCACCACCCTCTTGTCACCCTTCTCCAGCGACTGCTGGTAGCGGAACGCGGACTCGGCGATCTCGCCGGTGAACCAGCCGTCCTCGATGCCCCGCAGAATGCCCGAGGTCATCGGCCCGATGGGGTGCTGCCCGTCGGGATGCGCCCGCAGCCCCCGCTCCTTGATCTGGTCGAAGATCTTCTCCGCGTCCGCCTCGATCCGGTCCGTCAGCTGCTCGACGTACCAGGCGCCGCCGAGCGGGTCGGCGACGTTGCCGACACCGGTCTCCTCCATGAGCACCTGCTGGGTGCGCAACGCGATCTCGGCGGCCTGCGCGCTCGGCAGCGCCAGCGTCTCGTCCAGCGCGTTGGTGTGCAGCGAGTTGGTCCCGCCCAGCACCGCCGCCAGCGCCTCCACCGCCGTACGGACGACGTTGTTGTACGGCTGCTGCGCGGTCAGCGAGACCCCGGCCGTCTGGGTGTGGAAGCGCAGCCACTGCGCCTTGGCGGTCTTCGCCCCGTACACGTCCCGCATCCAGCGGGCCCAGATGCGGCGCGCCGCGCGGAACTTGGCGATCTCCTCGAAGAAGTCGACGTGCGCGTCGAAGAAGAAGGACAGACCGGGGGCGAAGACATCGACGTCCAGGCCCCGGCTGAGGCCGAGCTCCACATAGCCGAACCCGTCCGCCAGCGTGTAGGCCAGCTCCTGCGCGGCCGTCGCGCCCGCCTCGCGGATGTGGTAGCCGGAGACGGACAGCGGCTTGTAGGCGGGGATGCCGGCCGCGCAGTGCTCCATCAGGTCGCCGATCAGACGAAGATGCGGCTCCGGCTGGAAGAGCCACTCCTTCTGGGCGATGTACTCCTTGAAGATGTCGGTCTGGAGCGTGCCGTTCAGCACGGCCGGGTCGACACCCTGGCGCTCGGCGGCCACCAGGTACATGCAGAAGACGGGGACGGCCGGACCACTGATCGTCATCGAGGTCGTGACGTCGCCCAGCGGGATGTCCTTGAACAGGACCTCCATGTCCGCGGCCGAGTCGATCGCGACCCCGCAGTGCCCGACCTCGCCGAGCGAGCGCGGGTCGTCGGAGTCGCGGCCCATCAGGGTGGGCATGTCGAAGGCCACACTCAGGCCGCCGCCGCCGGCGGCCAGGATCATCTTGTAGCGCTCGTTCGTCTGCTCGGCGTTGCCGAACCCGGCGAACTGCCGGATGGTCCAGGTCCGCCCTCGGTAACCGGTCGGGTACAGACCGCGAGTGAAGGGGTACTCACCGGGCCACCCGATCCGCTCGAAGCCCTCGTACGTGTCGTGGGGCCGCGGCCCGTACACCGGCTCCACGGGATCGCCGGAGAGCGTGGTGAAGTCGGCCTCGCGCGTGCGCGAGGCGTCATAGCGGGCCTGCCAGCGTCGGCGGCCCTCCTCGATGGCGTCAGCGTCCATACCCTCGAATTTACTAGGACGTCCAAGTAAATGTCGACGGCTGACCGCCGTACGGCTTCCGTACGGCGGCGTCCGCTACGCCTTGGCGACCGCGGGGGTACCCTCCGCGACCCGCTCCTCCAGCTCGCGAGTGACCTTGCGCTCCACGAAGAAGGCGGCGGTGGGGATGGTCCCCGCCAGCAGCACCCACAGCTGCTTGCCGACCGGCCACTTGGCCTTGGAGCCCAGGTCGAAGGCGAAGACCAGGTAGATGACGTACAGCCAGCCGTGGGCGATGCCGACGACACGGGTGAAGTCCGCGGCACCGTTCATGTCCAGCACGTACTTGGCGATCACACCGAGGGTCAGCAGGACCAGCAGCACGCCGGTGACATAGGCCATGACGCGGTAGCGGGTCAGCACGCTCTTTTTCATGGCTCCGAGCGTAACGGCACGTATCGGTCGATCTTCGAGTGCCCCCGCGACCTTCCCGCGGCGACGGCCCGGCGGGCCGCCGACCTGCTACTCGCCGGCGAAGTCCCCCGCGGCGATGCGCAGCGGGCGCAGCATCGCGAAGATCTCGGCGCACTCCTCGGCGTCGTACGTGCCGAGCCCGAACTCCATCGCCATGAGGTCACGGGTGGCGGCGTCGCAGACCTCACGGCCCTTGTCGGTGATGGAGGCGAGAGTGCCGCGGCCGTCGTTGGGATTGGGCCGCTTGGCCACCAGACCGGACCGCACCAGGCGGTCGACGGTGTTGGTGACGGAGGTGGGGTGCACCATGAGCCGCTCGCCGATCTTGGACATGGGCAGCTCGCCCGCCTTGGAGAAGGTGAGCAGCACCAGCGCCTCGTAGCGCGCGAAGGTCAGTCCGTACGGCTTCACGACCGCGTCCAGCTCGGCGAGCAGGATCTGCTGGGCTCGCATGATCGAGGTGATGGCGGCCATCGACGGCACGTTTCCCCAGCGCTGCTTCCAGTGTTCGTCGGCGCGGGCGATGGGGTCGAAGGACAGACTGAGCGGCTTCGGCACGACACCGACCTTACCCGCCGGTCACATGGTGGTCAGCCCTGTCTCGCTCTTCGGTCGGCGCCGGGCACCGGGCGCACACTGGAGACAGAGGGCCCCGTGCACGGGGCGAACGAGGAGGTGAGCCATGAGCACCCTCGAGGAACACGTCGACATCGCGGTCCCGATCGACGCGGCCTGGGACAGCCTGCACCACATGGAGGAGTATCCGCGCTTCATGGACGGCGTGCGCGACGCCCGTACGGAGACGGGCGGCCGGGCGCATCTGGACGTCGACACGGGCGGCCGGTCCCGGTCGTTCGAGGCCGAGGTCTCCGACCACGGAGACCGGCGCGTGATGGAGTGGCGCACCACGGGCGACCCCCGGCTGTCGGGGTCGTTCTCGCTGCAGCCGATCGACCAGGGCCACACCCGCGTCCAGGCACGCGTGGAGTACGACCCCGGGCCCGTGCGGGACAGCTTCGGCGGCCCGAAGGGGTTCGCCCAGGCGAGCGCGATCGAGCGGCTGGTCCGCGGCGATCTGGAACACTTCAAGGAGTACCTGGAACGGCAACGGTGAGCACCGGGAGGCCGCCGCGGCGCACAGCGGTCTCCTGAGGGCCGGCCCCGGACGAACGCGGGCCCATGACCCGGCGGGCGCGCCCCGCGGCCGTCCGGCGCGGCCCTACGTACGCTTCGGGGCGTTCGAGGCCCGGCGCAGTGCGTGCCGTACCGCCCGCTGTGCCACCGGGCCGAGATCGTCGAGCGCCGCCACCAGGGTCGCCAGTTGGTCCAGGGCGGCCAGCGCGGCGCGCGCGCCCGCCGTGTCCACCCCTTCGTACAGCTCGATCCCGACGAAGGAGGCGGACACCGCGCGGGCCAGGCCGGCCGGGTCCGCGAACTCCCCCGCCGGTGTCGCCGCCAGCACCCGCACCAGCACCCGCTCGATCTCCGCGATCCACAGGTCGAGCCCCGCCGCCGTGGCCGGCGCGAGCCGGGGATGGGTCTGGGCACCGGCCAGCAGCTGGCCCAGCACGGCCACATGCCCCGCGGCCTTCTCCTCCTCGTGCACCTGCCGCCCGAAGGCGAGGAGCTCACCGAGTGACCCGATGCTCTCCAGACGGTCCCGGTAGCGCGCCACCCGCTGTTCCGTGCCGTAGCGGCACGCGGCCGCCAGCAGCTCGTCCACCGAGCCGAAGTGGTAGAAGACCAGCGCCTGGTTGACTCCCGCCGTCGCCGCGATGGTGCGCGCGGACGTCTTGGCGATCCCCTGCTCGGTGAGGGTCCGCAGCGCCCCCTGAAGCAACTTCACCTTCGTCGACTCGCTCACGCCCGCGCCTCCTCCTCCACGAGCCGCGGCGGGAGCCCTGGGGCGTGTTTCGAAAGTCCCGCCCGGCCCGCGACGCCTGACACGGCACCTCGCCGCGTTGTCGGGATCGGCCGCGTACGCCCAGCACGCGGACGACCCTCCGCCCTGCGATGCGCCGCACCGGACGCCTCGGGCCCCGCCCTTCGGGCGGACGACGCTGCTTTCGAAGCACGCCCTGAGCGCGGGTGCGCCTCACGCGCGCGTATCCGGCAGAAACGCGGCTCGCTCGCCAGGAGTTGGTGTGTGCCGGGGAGGTGGAGGATGCGCACGGACGACACCGTCTCACGGCCGGCGGTGCCGGTGCAGGGCACATTCTCGATCTTGAAGGGGACGTCGCGCCTCTGGCCGTCGGCCGGCGTGGCGTCGCCCGGCACCGTACGGAAGACCGAGGTCACGACGGCCGCTCCAGGGCGGCCGGCAGACGCGGGGCGCGCACCCGGGTGGGCGGGGTGCGCAGACAGCGGCGCGCCGCCGGGGTGCCGGCGAGGGGCTCCTTGCACAGGGCCACGGAGATGACGAGGGCCAGCAGCAGCGGGCACAGATACGCCATCGTGGCCGCCAGGGGGCCGAACAGCCGTACACACGAGCGCAGCCCGAGGCCGACGCAGGCGACGGTGAGCACCATCCCGCGGACGACCAGTTCCGCGCACCAGTTGGCGAGTGCGCGCTCCGGTGTCACCCCTCGCTCCACCCACAGGCGGAGGCGGTCGAAGGACCAGGCCGTCGCCCAGCCCATGAGAGGCCGCAGGAACAGCCGGTCGGCGAGGCGGCCGAAGGCGCCCCAGCGCGTCCGGTAGTCGTACCCGCTGAGGAAGCGGACGCCGTCGCCGTCGGGCACGTAGCGCCAGTAGCCGCTGCCCTCGGCGATCAGCGACAGCGGGTGCGGCGTGCAGAAGCGCAGCGCGGAGGTGCGCGTCCCGTCCGGGCGCGTCTTCTCCCCGGCCGACACCCCCGTCCCGCAGACGGTCAGGAAGGGCAGGATGCGCGTGACGTACCGGAAGCGGCGCGGTTCGTCCTCCGCGCCCGGCAGACAGTCGATCTCGGTGAAGCGGAAGTCCCAGCGGCGATGGTGCGCAGGGTCCTGGGTGCGGGCCCAGAGTTCGTCGAGGTCGCCCCGTATGTGCGCCTCCACGTAGAGCCCCATTGTCGATCCCCCATGCCAACGGCCCTATTTGAGCGACTGCTCAAAACAACTGACCTGACAGTACAGGCATTTGAGCAGTCGCTCAAACCACGGCAACGGGAAAGCCCCGGCCGCCGGGGGCCGGGGCTTTCAGGGTCTTCAGCTCGGAGTCCCGCTCGGACTCCCGCCGTGACCTCCGCCGTGATCTCCGGCGCGGAGGGCGCGTCACTCGGTGGACAGGTACCGCTCCACCGTCTCCACCTTGGAGGTGAGGCCGTCCGCCACGCCCGGGCGGATGTCCGCCTTCAGTACGAGGGAGACCCGCGGGGCGCGCGCCTCGACCGCCGCGACGGCGCGCTTCACGACGTCCATGACCTGGTCCCAGTCACCCTCGATCGATGTGAACATCGCGTCGGTGCGGTTCGGCAGGCCGGACTCCCGCACCACCCGCACGGCGTCGGCGACGTACTCCCCCACGTCCTCCCCGACCCCCAGGGGCGTCACCGAGAAGGCGACGATCATGCGTTCACGATCCCTTCCTTGCGGGCGCGGGCCGCGATGACCGCGTTCTCGGCCTCACGGCGCAGCCTGCGCTCGGCGAAGAAGCCGCCGGTCGGCAGCACGGAGAGGACGAAGTAGAGGGCGGCCGTCTTCACGGACCACCTGGCCCGGTTCCAGGCGTCGGCCCAGAAGATCACGTACAGGATGAAGAGGACGCCGTGGATCGAGCCCATGACGGGCACCGCGTTGAAGTCCGAGGTGCGCTTCAGTACCGAGCAGACGAGCAGCAGCAGGAAGGAGACGGCCTCGGGGGCCGAGACCAGGCGGAGCCGGCGGAGGGCGGTGGCGGTCTTTATGTCCACGGGTCACCTTCGGTGGGAGATTCGCTGACGACGCAGTCGTTTTGTGAACGCATGCACAAGCGCCCCCCATTGTGACATCCGGGACGCGACGGTCCGGGAACCGGGGGGCGGGGTGTCGATGACGCGTGGGTGTGACCCTCAGGGACGTGTCGGGGGTGGGATCCGCCTTCGGGCTCTGTCCGCTCCGCCCGTCCGGCGGCTACCTTCACCTCGTGGCGATGTTCCGACTCCAAGGCAGCAAGGTGCTTGCCGTCGACATGACCGGGGACGCCGTGAAGGCGAAGAACGGCTCGATGGTCGCGTACGACGGCCAGATGGCCTTCAAGAAGCTCACCGGCGGCGGCGAGGGGCTCCGGGGGATGGTGACCCGCAGACTCACCGGCGAGCAGATGACCGTGATGGAGGTGAAGGGCCACGGGACGTGCTGGTTCGCGGACCGAGCCTCCGAGATCAATCTCGTGGACCTGCGCGGGGACAAGCTGTACGTCGAGTCGAGCAACCTGCTCGCGACGGACGCGGGCCTGCGCACGGGCACGACCTTCACCGGCCTGCGCGGCGCCTCCCAGGGCAACGGCCTGTTCACCACGACCGTGGAGGGCCACGGCCAGGCCGCGATCATGTCGGACGGTCCGGCGGTGGTGCTGCGGGTGAGCGCGCAGTACCCGCTGACCGTCGACCCGGGCGCGTATGTGGCGCACCAGGGGAATCTGCGGCAGTCGTTCCAGTCGGGCGTGACATTCCGCACGTTCCTCGGTGAGGGTGGCGGCGAGGCCTTCCAGATCCGCTTCGAGGGAGACGGACTGGTCTACGTCCAGCCCAGTGAGCGCAACACGATCGCGGGTGATCTCTGACATGGGCTTCCGCGAGATGAACTCGAAGATGATCGAGGCGACGGTCGTGCCGGGGCAGCGGCTGTACAGCCAACGCGGTGCGATGCTCGCCTACAAGGGGGAGGTCTCCTTCACCCCGAACATCCAGGGCGGCCAGGGCGGGGTGATGTCGATGCTCGGCCGCCGGATCGCGAACGAGGCGACCCCACTGATGACGGTCGAGGGCAGCGGCACGGTGCTGTTCGGGCACGGCGGCCACCACATCCAGGTGATCGACCTCACGGGCGACACGCTCTACGTCGAGGCGGACCGACTGCTCGCCTTCGAGGGCACGCTCCAGCAGGGCACGATGTTCCTGGGCGCGCAGGGCGGGGTGATGGGCCTGGTGCGCGGCCAGGTCGCCGGCCAGGGTCTGTTCACGACCACTCTCACCGGGCACGGCGCGGTCGCCGTGATGGCGCACGGCGGCGTCTTCGAGGTGCCGATCACCCCGCAGCGACCGGTCCATGTCGACCCCCAGGCGTATGTCGCGCACCACGGTGACGTACGCAACAAGCTGTCCACGGCGCTCGGCTGGCGCGACATGGTGGGGCGTGGCTCCGGCGAGGCGTTCCAGCTGGAGCTGAGCGGCAGTGGTGCGGTGTACGTGCAGGCCTCGGAGGAGAAGCTGTGACCACCTACCCGGGCGCCGGGCCCGTCGTGCACGACCCGATGACGCTGCCGGCCGACGACAGCGTCGACAAGTACACCTTCTGCGTGGAGCTCAAGGGGAGCCAGTGGTTCCTGCAGAAGGGGAAGATGATCGCGTACTACGGCTCGATCGAGTTCAACGGCGTCGGGCACGGCCGTCTGGACCGCCTCGTCCGCACTTCCTTCCATTCGCCACTGCACGCGAGCGACTGGGTGGTGGCCGACGGCTCCGGCAAGATGCTCCTCGCCGACCGGGCCTTCGATGTGAATTCCTACGACCTGGACGACGGGAATCTGACCATTCGCTCGGGCAACCTGCTCGCTTTTCAGCCAAGTCTGTCGCTGAAGCAGTCGATCATTCCCGGTTTTCTGACACTCCTCGGAACCGGCAAGTTCGTGGCCGCGTCCAACGGTCCGGTGGTGTTCATGGAACCCCCGATCCGGGTGGACCCCCAGGCACTGGTCGGCTGGGCCGACTGCCCGTCTCCGTGCCATCACTACGACCATGGGTATCTGACCGGCGTATGGGGCGGTCTACGTGCGATGACGGGCCTCGGCGGGGCCTCCGGGGAGGAGCACCAGTTCGAGTTCGTCGGGGCGGGCACGGTGCTGCTCCAGTCCTCGGAGACCCTCATGGCGGAGCAGTCCACGGGAGCGGTTCCACACGAGCCCGGCGTACCGGGCGGCGGAGGGGTACCCGGTCATCAGGGACAGCCGGGGGCACCGCGCCTTCCCGGACAGCTGGGGGACCTCCAGCGTCGCTTCGGGCTGTGAGCGGTAGTCTGCGGAGTGTGACATCGAACGCGTGCGCACTGTCACACCACCCTCACTAGTACGCCTTTCAACCTTTTAGGTAGACTTCATTCATGGAGACCGAGACGGCCACGCGCTGGCTGACCGATGCGGAGCAGTGCGCCTGGCGCACCCACCTGGAGGTCAACAGGCTGTTGACGTACCAGCTCGAAAGGGATCTGCAACCGTTCGGCCTGACGATGAACGACTACGAGATCCTGGTCAATCTCTCGGAGTCGGAGGGCATGCGGATGCGCATGAGCGACCTCGCGGCCGCCACCCTCCAGTCCAAGAGCCGGCTCTCGCACCAGATCACTCGTATGGAGAACGCGAACCTGGTACGCCGCGAGAACTGCGAGTCGGACCGGCGGGGTCTGTTCACCGTCCTGACGGACCACGGCCTGGAGACGATGCGGAAGGTCGCGCCGCACCACGTGGCGTCCGTGCGCAGACACTTCATCGACCTGCTCTCCGAGGACGACCTGGAGCAGGTGCACAAGTCCCTGCGCCCGATCGCGGAACACCTGAGGGGGCAGCGGGGCAAGCCGTAGCGGCACCCCGGGCCCGCCCGGCACCCCGGCCCGCCCGGCGCCGCGGGCGACCGGCGGATGCCACGGCACCGCCGATCGCCCGTGCGACGGCGACGGTCAGCGCCGACGGCCGCGCCGTCGCCGCGGCTGCGCCGGGCAGGCGGACGTAGCGCCTGCGCACTCGTCCCCGGTCTCCGGTACGGCGGCCGCGAGCACACCGTCGGCGGTGCCGGGGCACCGGGCCGCCAACTCGCCACGGAAAGCGCCGCGAGCAGCGCGCCGTAGATCAGCGCCATCGGTTTCAGCGCCCGTCCCGGTCCGTACCGATCGACGAACGCCGCCCGCGGCGGCGAGAGGAGGACCGTGGTGGCGCCGAAGAGCGCCATGACCGTACCGGCCACGGCGTAGGACCCGGTCGCCCTGGTCACGGACAACATCACGGCGATGGACACCGTCCCGTACGACAACCGGCCGACCAGCGCGGCGGCAAAGGTACGGCGGGCATACGGGACACGCAGAACGGCGGCGTACGAAGGCCGCCCGGAAGCAGGCGTGGACACGCAAAGGTTCCTCGACTGAAGGCTTGGAAGGGGACGCCTGAGTCCCGCGACGACCACGGCCGGACGCCGTGTGCCGATCGCGGACCTGGGCGGGTCCTATGCCAAGAGGAGGAACATGCGGGTCAACGTATCAACGGGTGCCCTGGCCCGCCACGGGTTTTTCAGGCACCCGGCGGCCCTCAGCCGTTCGTGAGGCCGGCCACCAGTTCGTCCGCCGCCCGGTAGGGATCGAGTTCGCCCGCCACTATCCGCTCGGCCAGCGTGCTCAGCCGGCGGTCGCCGTGCAGATCGCCGATCCGCTCCCGCAGGGCCGTCACCGCGATGGTCTCCACCTCGTGCGCGGCACGGGCGAGCCGGCGCTCCGTGAGCACCCCCCGCTCCTCCATCCACGCCCGGTGCTTCTCCAGCGCCTCGACGACCTCGTCGACGCCCTCGGCGCGCGCCGCGACCGTCTTCACGATCGGCGGGCGCCAGTCGCCCGGGGCCCGTGACTCCCCCAGCCCCAGCATGTGGTTCAACTCACGCGCGGTCGCGTCCGCGCCGTCCCGGTCGGCCTTGTTGACCACGTACACATCGCCGATCTCCAGGATGCCCGCCTTCGCGGCCTGGATGCCGTCGCCCATCCCGGGGGCCAGCAGGACGACCGAGGTGTCCGCCTGCGAGGCGATCTCCACCTCCGACTGGCCGACGCCCACGGTCTCCACCAGAACCACCTCGCAGCCCGCCGCGTCCAGCACCCGGATCGCCTGCGGGGCCGCCCAGGCGAGGCCGCCCAGATGACCGCGCGTGGCCATGGACCGGATGTACACACCGGGGTCGGACGCGTGCTCCGACATCCGCACCCGGTCGCCGAGCAGCGCGCCGCCGGAGAAGGGCGAGGACGGGTCGACGGCCAGGACGCCGACCCGCTTGCCCTGCTTGCGGTACGCCGTCACGAGCGCCGACGTGGACGTGGACTTGCCGACGCCCGGGGAGCCCGTGAGGCCCACGACGTACGCGTTGCCCGTCAGCGGCGCCAGGGCCGCCATGACCTCCCTGAGCTGCGGGGACGCCCCCTCCACCAGGGAGATCAGCCGGGCCACGGCACGCGGGCGGCCGTCCCTGGCCTGGGCCACCAGTGAGGAGACGTCCTGCATCACAGCTCCGTTCACACGTTCACGACGTTCACGTCAAGAGGTCGGGGCGAGACCGCTCAGGCCTTGGGTACCCGCACGATCAGCGCGTCACCCTGACCGCCGCCGCCGCACAGCGCGGCCGCGCCGACGCCGCCGCCCCGCCGCCTGAGCTCCAGGGCGAGGTGGAGGACGATCCGGGCGCCGGACATGCCGATGGGGTGCCCCAGGGCAATCGCACCGCCATGGACGTTCACCATTTCGGGGGTAACGCCCAGGTCCTTCATTGACTGCACGGTGACCGCCGCGAACGCCTCGTTGATCTCGATCAGATCGAGGTCCGAGACCTCCAGGCCCTCCTTCTTCAGCGCGTGCCGGATCGCGTTCGACGGCTGGGAGTGCAGCGAGTTGTCGGGACCCGCCACATTGCCGTGGGCGCCGATCTCCGCGATCCACTCCAGGCCCAGCTCCTGCGCCTTGGCCTTGCTCATCACGACCACGGCCGCCGCACCGTCCGAGATCTGCGAGGAGGAGCCGGCCGTGATGGTGCCGTCCTTGCTGAAGGCCGGACGCAGCTTGGCCAGCGACTCGACCGTCGTGTCGCCGCGGATGCCCTCGTCCTTGCTGAAGACGACGGGCTCACCCTTGCGCTGCGGTACCTCCACCGGAGTGATCTCGGCCTCGAAGATGCCGTTCTTCTGGGCGGCCGCGGCCCGCTGGTGGGACAGCGCGGAGATCTCGTCCTGCTCCTTGCGGCCGATGCCCAGACGGGTGTTGTGGTGCTCCGTGGACTCGCCCATGGCGATGCCCTCGAACGAGTCGGTCAGACCGTCGTAGGCCATCGAGTCGAGCATCTCGACGGCGCCGTACTTGAAGCCGTCACGGGACTTCGGCAGCAGGTGGGGGGCGTTGGTCATGGACTCCTGGCCGCCCGCGACGATCACGTCGAACTCACCCGCGCGGATGAGCTGGTCGGCGAGCGCGATCGCGTCCAGACCCGACAGACACACCTTGTTGACGGTCAGGGCCGGGACGTTCATCGGGATGCCCGCCTTGACCGCGGCCTGGCGCGCCGGGATCTGCCCGGCCCCGGCCTGCAGCACCTGACCCATGATCACGTACTGCACCTGGTCGCCGCCGATCCCCGCACGGTCGAGGGCGGCCTTGATCGCGAAGCCGCCGAGGTCGGCTCCGGAGAAGGACTTCAGCGAGCCGAGCAACCGTCCCATCGGGGTGCGGGCACCCGCGACGATGACGGAGGTCGTGCTGTTCGTTCCAGACATGAGCTGCGATCCCCTTCCGGCTTGCACAGCCGAGGAGTGAACGAGGGTTTACTTCGAATGTACTGAGCAGTACTGCACCCCGTCATCGGGCTGTCAGTGTGATCGCGCGCACGTTGCGTAACCACGTCCGGAGCGCTGCACTGATTCCTATGCTGACGCGAATCGACCACATCGGGATCGCCTGTTTCGACCTGGAGAAGGCCGTCGAGTTCTACACCTCGACGTACGGCTTCACCGTGTTCCACACCGAGGTCAACGAGGAGCAGGGCGTGCGGGAGGCCATGTTGAAGATCAACAACACGGACGACGGCGGCGCCTCCTACCTCCAGCTCCTCGAACCCGTCCGTGAGGACTCCACCGTGGCCAAGTGGCTGGCCAAGAACGGCGAGGGCGTGCATCACATCGCCTTCGGTACGGCGGATGTCGACCAGGACTCCGCCGACATCCGGGACAAGGGCGTACGCGTCCTGTACGACGAGCCACGACGTGGTTCCATGGGGTCGCGGATCACCTTCCTGCACCCCAAGGATTGCCATGGTGTGCTCACAGAACTCGTCACATCGGCGGCTGTTGAGTCACCTGAGCACTGACTGCCGTACATATGGGCCGGTAGGGTTGGGGGCGGTCGTCGCTCCACCAGGGCGACCGCGTCCCGCCGTGAAGCGGCGTGACGGCAGGCCGGGGTCCGGGTTTCGGGGGACGAGCGTCGGGGCAGCAGCCCATGCTCCGTCGTTGATCTGACACCATTCCCCGGGGGCCCCGTTCGGCGGATGGACGGAGCTCGTTTGGAGAGACTTGCGACCAGGGGACGGATGGGACCGCGCAGTGCGGGGCTACGAACGCCAGGAGCGAGAGCCGGCGGCTGACGTCGACCACCTCTCTCGGTTCGAGGCCGAGATGGAGCGGCTGAAGACCGAGCGGGAAAAGGCGATCCAGCACGCCGAGGATCTCGGCTACCAGGTCGAGGTGCTGCGCGCCAAGCTGCACGAGGCGCGGCGCACACTCATGACCCGTCCCGCCTACGACGGGGCCGATCTCGGTTACCAGGCCGAGCAGATGCTCCGTACGGCGCAGACGCAGGCGGACCAGCTGCGGGCGGACGCGGAACGCGAGCTGAGCCAGGCCCGCGCCCAGACGCAGCGCATCCTCCAGGAACACGCCGAGCAGGTCGCCCGCCTCCAGGCGGAGCTGCACGCGGAGGCGGTCGCCCGCCGCCAGCAGCTGGACCAGGAGCTCGCGGAGCGCCGGCAGACCGTCGAGTCGCACGTCAACGAGAACGTGGCGTGGGCCGAGCAGCTGCGCGCCCGCTCCGAGTCGCAGGCCCGCCGGCTCGTCGAGGAGTCGCGCGCCGAGGCCGAGCAGTCCCTGGCCGCCGCGCGCGCCGAGGCCGAGCGGCTCGTCGCCGAGGCCCGGCAGCGGCTGCAGAGCGACACCGAGAGCGCCCGCGCCGAGGCCGACCAGATCCTGCGCCGGGCCCGCACGGACGCCGAGCGGCTGCTCAACGCCGCGTCCACCCAGGCCCAGGAGGCCACCGACCACGCCGAGCAGCTGCGGTCCTCCACCGCGACCGAGTCGGACGCCGCCCGCCGTCAGGCGGCGGAGCTCAGCCGTACCGCCGAGCAGCGGATGACGGAGGCCGAGACGGCCCTGCGCGAGGCGCGCACCGAGGCCGACAAGGTCCTCGCCGAGGCGAAGGACGCCGCCGCCAAGGCCCTCGCCCATGCCGAGTCGACCAACGAGCAGCGCACGCGCACCGCCAAGGAGCAGGTCGCCCGGCTGGTCAGCGAGGCCACCAAGGACGCGGAGGCCACCAAGGCCGAGGCCGAGCAGGTGGTCGCGGACGCGCGCGCCGAGGCCGAGAAGATCCTCGCCGAGGCCGGCGAGAAGGCCCGCAGCATCACCGCCGAGGAGACCGCCTCCCAGCTCGCCAAGACCGCCCGCACGGCCGAGGACGTCCTCACCAAGGCGTCCGAGGACGCCAAGGCGACCACCAAGGCCGCCGCCGAGGAGGCCGAGCGGATCCGCCGGGAGGCCGAGGCCGAGGCGGACCGGCTGCGCGGTGAGGCGCACGACCTCGCCGAGCAGCTCAAGGGCGCGGCGAAGGACGACACCAAGGAGTACCGCGCCAAGACGGTGGAGCTGCAGGAGGAGGCCCGCCGGCTGCGCGGCGAGGCCGAGCACCTGCGCTCCGAGGCGGTCGCCGAGGGCGAGAAGATCCGCGCCGAGGCCCGGCGCGAGGCCGTCCAGCAGATCGAGGAGGCGGCCAAGACCGCCGAGGAGCTGCTCGCCAAGGCGAAGGCCGACGCGGACGAGCTGCGCCAGAGCGCCACGAACGACAGCGAGAAGGTCCGTACCGAGGCCATCGAGCGCGCTTCGACGCTGCGCCGCCAGGCCGAGGAGACCCTGGAGCGCACCCGCAAGGAGGCCGAGACCCAGCGCGCCGAGGCCGTGGAGCTGTCGGACGCGATCAGGGAGCAGGCGGAGAAGGCCGCCCGCGAGCTGCGCGACGACACCGAGCGGGCCGTCGAGGCCCGCCGCGCGGAGGCCGCCGAGGAGCTGGCCCGCCTCCACAGCGAGGCCGAGCAGCGGCTCGCCTCCGCCGAGGAGGCGCTGTCCGACGCGCGGGCGGAGGCCGAGCGGATCCGCCGCGAGGCCGTCGACGAAGGCGACCGGCTCCGGTCGGAGGCCGCCGAGCGCAGCCGTACGCTCCAGGCGCAGGCCGAGGCCGAGGCCGACCGGCTGCGTACGGAGGCCGCGGCCGACGCGTCCGCCTCCCGTGCCGAGGGCGAGGCCGTCGCCGTACGCCTGCGTACGGACGCGGCGACCGAGGCCGAGCGGCTGAAGACGGAGGCGCAGGACACCGCGGACCGGGTCCGGGCCGAGGCCCAGGCCGCCGCCGAGCGGCTGGCCGCAGAGGCCACCGAGACGCTGGCCGCCGCCCAGGACGAGGCCGTCCGGCGCCGCCGCGAGGCCGAGGAGCTGCTCGGCTCCGCACGGCAGGAGGCCGACCAGGAGCGCGAGCGGGCCCGAGAGCAGAGCGAGGAACTGCTCGCCGTGGCGCGTGCCCGGGTCGAGGAGGCCCAGACCGAGGCCGTCCGCCTGGTGGAGGAGGCCGACCGGCGCGCCACCGAGATGGTGTCGGCCGCCGAGCTGCACGCCCAGCAGGTGCGGGACTCCGTGGTCGGGCTGCACGAGCAGGCCCAGGAGGAGATCACCGGACTGCGCTCGGCCGCCGAGCACGCGGCGGACCGTACGCGCACCGAGGCGCAGGAGGAGGCGGACCGGGTCCGCGCCGACGCCTACGCGGAGCGCGAGCGGGCCGCCGAGGACGCGGGCCGTATCCGCCGGGAGGCCGCCGAGGAGACGGACGCCGCCAAGTCGCTGGCCGAGCGGACGGTCTCGGAGGCGATCGCCGAGGCCGAGCGGATGCGCACGGAGATCGCCGAGCACGCCCAGCGCGCCCGGACGGAGGCGTCGGACACCGTCGCCACCGCCGAGCAGGACGCGGCGCGCACCCGTGCGGAGGCGCGCGAGGACGCCAACCGGATCCGCTCGGACGCGGCCACGCAGGCGGACACCCTGATCACCGAGGCGGCGGCGGAGGCCGAGCGGCTCACCACGGAGACCGCCGCCGAGGCCGAGCGGGTCCGGGCCGAGGCCGTGGCCAAGGCCGATGCGCTCCTCTCGGACGCCACCGGCGAGGCGGAGCGACTGCGCGCCGAGGCCGCCGAGACGGTCGGGTCCGCGCAGGCGCACGCCGAACGCGTCCGCAAGGAGTCGGAGCGAGTGCGGGCCGAGGCCGAGGCGGAGGCCGAGCGGCTCACCACGGCCGCCCGCGAGGAGGCCGAGCGCACCCTGGACGAGGCTCGCAAGGACGCCAACAAGCGGCGCTCCGAGGCGGCCGAACAGGTGGACACGCTCATCACGGAGACCACGGCCGAGGCCGACAAGCTGCTCAAAGAGGCCCAGCAGAGCGCGCACCGGACGACGGCGGAGGCCGAGACGCAGGCGGACACCATGGTGGGTGCCGCGCGCAAGGAGGCCGAGCGCCTGGTGGCCGAGGCGACGGTCGAGGGCAACACGCTGGTGGAGCGGTCGCGTTCGGACGCGGACGAGCTGCTCGTCGGGGCGCGCCGGGACGCGACCGCGATCCGGGAGCGCGCGGAGGAGCTGCGCGAGCGCATCACGACGGAGATCGAGGAGCTGCACGAGCGGGCGCGGCGCGAGTCGGCCGAGACGATGAAGTCGGCCGGCGAGCGGTGCGACGCGCTGGTCAAGGCCGCCGAGGAGCAGCTGGAGAAGGCCAAGGCACAGGCGAAGGAGACCCTCTCGGAGGCCAACTCCGAGGCCGGCAAGGTCCGTATCGCCGCCGTCAAGAAGGCGGAGGGCCTGCTGAAGGAGGCCGAGCAGAAGAAGGCCACGCTGGTCTCCGAGGCCGAGCAGATCAAGGCCGAGGCCATCCGCGAGGCCCGCAAGGCCGTCGAGGAGGGCAAGCGGGAGCTGGAGATCCTGGTGCGCCGGCGTGAGGACATCAACGCGGAGATCTCGCGTGTCCAGGATGTCCTGGAGGCGTTGGAGTCCTTCGAGGCCCCGAACGGTGGCAAGGACGGAGGCGTCAAGGCGGGAGCCGCAGCGGGTGCGACCCGTTCGGGTGGCAAGACGTCAGAAGGGTAGTCAGAAGCGCTGATTCTGTGCTTGTCGGGACGTTTCCACAGGTCCTGGCAAGCCTCCCGACAGTCAGCCACCCAAAAGGAGTGTCATTCTCCAGATCAAACACGCATCCGCTCGATGACACGCCGCATCGACCCCTAGGATTCCCTTATCACCTCACTGGTCTCATTCGACAGGAACCCCATGAGCGACACTTCCCCCTACGGCTTCGAGCTTGTGCGGCGTGGGTACGACCGCGCTCAGGTGGACGAACGGATCTCCAAGCTCGTCTCCGACCGTGACAGTGCTCTCGCACGCATCACCGCTCTGGAAAAGCGCATCGAGGAGCTCCACCTCGAGACGCAGAACGCCCAGGCCCAGGTAAGCGACGCGGAGCCGTCGTACGCGGGTCTCGGCGCGCGCGTCGAGAAGATCCTCCGTCTCGCCGAGGAGGAGGCCAAGGACCTGCGCGAGGAGGCCCGCCGCGCCGCCGAGCAGCACCGTGAGCTCGCCGAGTCGGCGGCCCAGCAGGTGCGCAACGACGCAGAATCGTTCGCCGCGGAACGCAAGTCCAAGGCCGAGGACGAGGGCGTCCGGATCGTCGACAAGGCCAAGAGCGACGCCTCGCAGCTGCGTGCCGAGGCGCAGAAGGACGCGCAGTCCAAGCGCGAGGAGGCGGACGCCCTCTTCGAGGAGACCCGCGCCAAGGCCGCGCAGGCCGCCGCCGACTTCGAGACGAACCTCGCCAAGCGGCGTGAGCAGTCCGAGCGCGACCTGGCCTCCCGTCAGGCCAAGGCCGAGAAGCGACTGGCCGAGATCGAGCACCGCGCGGAGCAGCTCCGCCTGGAGGCCGAGAAGCTGCGTACGGACGCCGAGCGCCGCGCCCGCCAGACGGTGGAGACGGCCCAGCGCCAGGCCGAGGACATCGTGGCCGACGCGAACGCCAAGGCCGACCGCATCCGCTCGGAATCCGAGCGCGAGCTGGCGGCGCTGACCAACCGTCGCGACTCCATCAACGCCCAGCTCACGAACGTCCGCGAGATGCTCGCGACGCTCACGGGCGCGGCGGTGGCCGCCGCCGGTTCGCCGACCGAGGACGAGCCGATCTCCCGTGGGGTCCCGGCGCAGCAGACCCGGTAACGCCTGACCGGTTGTGTACGACAGGGCCCGCATCCTTCGGGGGTGCGGGCCCTGTCGTACGCGGGCACCAGTCCCTTCCGCCGGGCGACCGGCTCGGGTGGCAGGCCCCGAACGCCCGTCTTACGGTGGCCGCATGATCGAGCTGGAGGGGCTGACCAAGCGGTACGGCGAGAAACTGGCGGTCGACGACCTCACGTTCACGGTCAGACCGGGCATGATCACGGGCTTCCTCGGGCCGAACGGCGCCGGGAAGTCGACCACCATGCGGATGGTGCTCGGGCTCGACCATCCCACCGCCGGCGACGTCCGTATCGACGGGATGCACTACGACCAGCTGAAGGACCCGCTGACCCGCATCGGCGCCCTGCTCGACGCGGGGGCGGTGCACGGCGGGCGCAGCGCCTTCAACCATCTGCTGTGTCTCGCGCAGAGCAACGGCATTCCCGCCTCCCGCGTCCACGAGGTCCTCGACACCGTGGGGCTGACCGCCGTGGCGCACAAGAAGGCCAAGGGCTTCTCGCTCGGCATGGGCCAGCGCCTCGGTATCGCGGCCGCGCTCCTCGGCGACCCGGACATCCTGATGTTCGACGAGCCGGCCAACGGCCTGGACCCCGAGGGCATCCACTGGATCCGCACCCTGATGAAGTCCCTGGCGGCGCAGGGCCGGACCGTGTTCGTCTCCAGCCATGTGATGAGCGAGATGGCGCTGACCGCCGACCATCTCGTCGTGATCGGCCAGGGCCGGCTGCTCGCCGACACCTCCATGGCCGACTTCATCCGGCAGAACTCCCGGACCTACGTCCGGATCCGCACCCCGCAGCGCGAGCGGCTGCTCGATGTGCTGCACGAGGGCGGCATCACGGTCGTCGAGTGCGGCAGCGGCGCCCTGGAGGTGGAGGGCGAGAAGGCGGAGCTGGTCGGCGAACTGGCCGCCGGCCACCAGATCGTGCTGCATGAGCTGAGCCCCCGGCAGGCCTCGCTGGAGGAGGCGTTCATGCGGCTGACCGCACCGGCGGTGGAGTACCACGCGCACACCGACGCGGCCGTCGGCCGGCCCCGGCAGGCGGCACGCGCCGGATGGGGTGCCGACCGGGGAAAGGCGGGCTGAGCCATGGCGGTGACCCAGGTCCTGCGCTCGGAGTGGACGAAGATCCGGTCGGTTGCCTCCACGGTGTGGACGCTGTCCCTGGCCCTGGTCGTCACCGTGGTCCTCGGCATGCTGATCTCGGCGCTGACCCGGAGCGAGTCCGACCGCACCCTCCCGGCCGACCGGCTCTCCTTCGATGCGACCTATGTGAGCTTCGCCGGGATGAGCCTCGGCCAGCTCGCGATGATCGTGTTCGGGGTGCTCGTCGTGTCGAACGAGTACAGCACCGGCATGATCCGCACCTCGCTGGCCGCGGTCCCCCGGCGCGGCATGTTCCTGTTCGGCAAGGTCGCGGTGGCGACCGCGCTCGCCCTCGTCGTCGGCATGGTCACGAGCTTCGCCGCCTTCTTTCTCGGGCAGGCGATGCTCGGCCCCTACCGGGCGTCGCTCGGCGAGCCCGGCGTGCTGCGCGCGGTCTTCGGCGGCGGCCTCTATATGACGCTCATCGCGGTGTTCTCGATGGGGGTCGCGGCGATGCTGCGCTCGCCGATGCTGTCGCTCGGCATCCTGATGCCGTTCTTCTTTCTGATCTCCAACATCCTGGGGAGCGTCTCCGCGACGAAGAACGTCGGCCGTTTCCTGCCCGACCAGGCCGGCAGCAGAATCCTCCAGGTCGTGCCGAGCCTCGGCGACGACACCCCGTACGGCCCCTGGGGCGGTCTCGGGATCATGGTGCTGTGGGTGGCCGCGGCGCTGGCCGGTGGATACCTCCTGCTGAGGAGACGCGACGCCTGATCGTCAGGTCCCCGTCACACCCCGGTGACCTGCGAGCTTTTACATTCTCTTGAGTGGAACCGTCAGCGCCCCGATATCCTCCTAACCCTTACGGGGGCAGTGTGGGCCCCGACGTCCTGAACCTTTCGATGGGTGCGGAGCATGATCGAGGCAGTCGGCCTGACGAAGCGCTACGGCGACAAGACGGCCGTGTACAACCTTTCCTTCCAGGTGAGGCCCGGTGCCGTCACCGGCTTCCTCGGGCCCAACGGCTCGGGCAAGTCGACGACCATGCGGATGATCCTCGGCCTGGACAACCCGACCGCCGGGCAGGTGACGATCGGCGGCTACCCGTACCGCCGGCTGCCGAACGCCGCCCGCCACGTCGGTGCTCTGCTCGACGCCAAGGCCGTGCACGGCGGCCGGTCCGCCCGCAACCACCTGCTCAGCCTGGCCCAGCTGTCCGGCATCCCGGCCCGCCGCGTCGACGAGGTGCTCGGCGTCGTCGGGCTCCAGGAGGTGGCCAGGAAGCGGTCCAAGGGCTTCTCGCTCGGCATGGGCCAGCGTCTCGGCATCGCCGCCGCGCTGCTCGGCGACCCCCAGGTGCTGCTGTTCGACGAGCCGGTCAACGGCCTGGACCCCGAGGGCATCCTCTGGGTGCGCAATCTGATGAAGGCGCTCGCTGCGGAGGGCCGTACGGTCTTCGTCTCCTCCCATCTGATGAGCGAGATGGCGCTGACCGCCGACCACCTGATCGTGATCGGGCGCGGGCAGCTGCTCGCCGACATGAGCGTCAAGGACTTCATCTCGGCGAACTCCGCCGACTTCGCGCGGGTGCGCACGCCCGACACCGAGCCGCAGCAGCGCGAGAAGCTGACCTCCGCGCTCACCGAGGCGGGCGGCCATGTGCTGCCCGAGCAGGACGGCGCGCTGCGGATCACCGGGCTGCCGCTGCCGCGCATCAGCGACATCGCGCACGACAGCGACGTACGCCTGTGGGAGCTGTCGCCGCACCAGGCATCGCTGGAAGAGGCGTACATGCGGATGACGCAGGCCGCGGTCGACTACCGCTCGACGATCGACCAGAAGGCCGGCCTGATGCAGCCGCTGCCGCCCGGCGTCCAGCCTCCGGTGCCGGTGCCGGGGCAGGGCCAGCCGGGCTGGTACGCCCCGCCGTCGCCCCAGCACGGCGGGCAGCCGTTCGCGCTGCCCGGGCAGCCGCCCGCGGACACGGACGGGCAGCCGAACCCCTACGCCCAGCCGGCCCCGCAGGACCAGGCGCCGGCCCCGGCCGCAGCGCCCGCCGCGCCGGCTCCCGCGAAGCCCGAGGCCTCCGCGCCCGAGCAACCGCCCGCGAAGCCGGCGGAGTCCGCTGCCCCGGCGCCCGCCTCCGCCCCTGCCTCCGCCGCCGCCGACCTGACCAAGTCCGAGGACGCCCGATGAGCACCCCCCAGCCCCCGATGCCGCAGGCCGCGCCCGCCTGGCAGACGGCCTCCGGGTCCGCGTATCCCACCTACACCTCGCCGATCCCCGTGGTGCGCACGCGCCTCGGACACGCCCTCTCCTCGGAGTGGACGAAGATCAGGTCGGTGCGCTCCACGATGTGGACGCTGGGCGTGTTCGTCCTGCTCGTCGTCGGCATCGGTCTGCTGGTCGCCGCGCTGGTGGCCGCCAGCTCCGGGACGGCGGAGCTGAACGGGCAGAACCCGCTGTCGTTCGGCGTCTTCGGGCTGCTGCTCGGCAGCATCTGCCTCATGACGCTGGGCGTGCTGACCACGGCCTCGGAGTACGGCACCGGCATGATCCGCACCACGATGGTCGCCTGCCCCTCCCGCGGGCGGGTGCTGGCCGCGAAGGCGGTGGTGTTCTTCGCGGTCGCGTTCACCGTGACCCTGATCTCCGTCGGCCTGGTCGCCTTCGCCGATGTGGCCCTGCTCGACGGCGCCCGGACGCCCTCCGGCGGGGAGTGGCTGAAGGGCACGCTCGGGATCTCGCTCTACCTGGCGCTGCTCGGCCTGCTCTCGCTCGCCCTGGGCTCGATCATCCGGCACTCGGCGGGTGCCATCACCATCATGATCGGCATTGTGCTGGCCCCGCTGGTCATCGCGCTGTTCATGTTCTCGGACTCGCTCGACGGCGTGCGCAAGGCCCTGTTCGAGTACTCGATCCCGAACCAGCTCAGCGTCTTCTACTCCAACTCCCTGACCTCGTCGGGCCCGTCCGGCTGGGACCCGCTGTGGATCATGGCCGGGGTGACCGCCGCCGCCTTCGCGGGCGCCTATCTGCTGCTGGAGCGTCGGGACGTGTAGTCAGTCCCTCAGTCCTCAGTACCTCGGCGCGTTACGGGACCGCTGCACCCGCGTGGTGCGGCGGTCCTTCGCGCTCCAGCAGGCCCGGTGCCAGTGCCGGCGGTCGTCCACGCCCGCGTGCTCGGGCCAGGCCACCACATGCGGGACGCCGGAGGGGATCACCTGGTCGCAGCCCGGGCAGCGGTAGGTCTTGCCCTCGGTCGCGGCGCCCGCCACATGACGCACGCTCCACTCCTCGCCGCGCCAGCTCTCGGTGGTCTGCCGGCCGCCGTAGCGGGGCTGCTCGTCGTCCTCCGCGTTCCGGCCGGACGAGCCTGAGCCCTTGGGGCGGTTGCGACGCGGCGACACGGAACACCTCACGGAGTCATCGGGGAGCAGGGGCCGCATCCAGCCTACGCGGGCTCGACGCGGGTACGCGTACGTATCCAACCCTGACAGAACCCCCTCCCACCGGCCGATTCTGTAGACAATCCGCAAATCTCTCCGTGAGGCCGTGACTTCGGCACATGTCAGGCAGTTATGCCGGGCGGGGGAGCTCCGCGTCGGAGCCAGGAAAGCAGGAAATGCCATGCTCGTAGGAAGTTTTGTACTGGCCGCCCAGTTTCCGGGCCAGGGACAGGGGGAAGCGCTGCACCGTGCGGTGCGGTCGGCCGAAGTCGCCGAGGAGGCGGGCCTCGACGCCGTGTGGCTGGCCGAGCACCACTTCGTGCCGTACGGCACATGCCCCTCCGCGATCACCCTGGCGGCACTCCTGCTGGGCCGCACCCGACGGATCCGGGTCGGTACGGCGGTCAGTGTGCTGCCCACCTCCCACCCGGTGGCGCTCGGCGAGCAGGCCGCGCTGCTGCACCTCACCACGGGCGGGCGCTTCACCCTGGGCGTGGGGCGCGGCGGCCCCTGGGTGGACCTGGAGGTGTTCGGCGCGGGCCTGCGGGCGTACGAGACGGACTTCCCCGAATCACTCGATCTGCTGGTGCGCTGGCTGCGTGAACCGTCCGTCGCCGCCGCGGGGGAACGATTCACCTTCCGTGAGGTCCCGGTCGTCCCGCGCCCGTCCGAGTCGCTCACCGACACCGAGGGCCCCGAGGTCGTCGTCGCCTGCACCTCACCCGCGAGCGTGAGGCTCGCGGCCGAGCGGGGGCTGCCGATGCTCCTCGGCATGCATGTCGGGGACGAGGAGAAGGCGGACATGGTGGCGCTGTGGCGGAGTTGCGCCCGGGCGGCCGGGATCGACGGAGACACCGTCGCCCGGGCCGGTCATGTCTCGGCCGGCGTCTGCCAGATCGCCGACCGCCGCGCCGACGCCGTCGAGACGCTGACGAAGGCGATGCCAGGCTGGCTGAAACAGGGCCTCGAGGCTCATGTGACGGTCGACGGCCGGGCCCGGAGCATGCGGGACCCGCTGGCGTACACCGAACTGCTCTGCGGACTGCACCCGGTGGGCACGCCACGGCTGTGCGCCGACCGTCTGACGGCTACCTCCGAGCGCACGGGCATCAATCGCTTCGCCCTGTTGCTCGAAGGCTCCGGGGACCTCGCGGCGACGGAGGAGAACGTGCGCAGGCTGGGTGCCGAGGTGCTGCCCCAACTCCGTTGAACCCGCCGGGCCCGGGCCCGTCACCCGGGCCCGGCGGGAGCTTGCCGCTCCGGTACAGATGCACCTCCCGCGTACCGAGCGGCAAGCCTTACGGCTTCATGTGGCTCAGCAGTCGCGCAGTTCCGGCGACTGGTTGAGCAGTTGACTGCGGACCGAGGTGAAGCGAGCCAACGTGTCGTCCACTGAGGAGTCCAGCGGGAACACCGCCACCCGGTGGCAGTTCTGGAAGGCCAGGCGCACTCCGAAGTGCCGCTGCAGGGCGCCGCGTATCGCGTCACTGGCAAGCGCACGCAGCAGCTGTCCACGTGCCTGCTCGTCCGGCGGGGGCGTCTGGTTGTCGGCGAACGCGCCGCCGTCCACCTTCAGCTGGGCCACCAGGGAGCTGATCATCTCCCACGCATAGGGCAGGGAGGTCCGGACGCAGTCGACGAAATCGGCTTCGTCGACCTCGCCTCGCTCGGCCTGTTCGAGTAGGGCCGGTGAGACGTCGAGCGACATGGGTACTCCTCTCGCACCCCGAGACAACAGGGGTTCACGGACAGGGACGGGAAGTTCGCGATATCGAACACGCTGCGTACACACCGCGCGACCTCCCGTTTACTACGGTAAGCAACGGACGGTGACCGCACCAGGAGAATGCGCACAGAGCCGACTCTCATTAGGCACACAACAAGCCATTGGCGAACGGGGGCATCCCGGGTGAAACGGAGGATGCGGGGAGGCCGGTCCGCAGCGGGACCGAGGAGGGCGAATCGCGTCGGGGCGGTTCGGTCGAGTAGCGTTGCCGACCATGCGTCTCGTCATTGCCCGGTGCTCAGTCGACTACGCGGGTCGGCTCACCGCCCACCTTCCCTCCGCACCCCGCCTGATCCTGGTGAAGGCGGACGGCAGCGTCTCGATCCACGCGGACGACCGGGCCTACAAGCCCCTCAACTGGATGTCGCCGCCCTGCACGCTGAAGGAGGGGTCGGGCGACGAGGAGGGCGTCTGGACCGTCGTCAACAAGACGGGCGAAAAACTGATCATCACAATGGAGGAAGTCCTCCATGACTCCTCGCACGAACTGGGCGTGGACCCCGGGCTGATCAAGGACGGCGTGGAAGCGCACCTTCAGGAACTGCTCGCGGACCGCATCGAGACCCTCGGCGAGGGCTACACGCTCATCCGCCGCGAGTACATGACGGCGATCGGCCCGGTGGACATCCTGTGCCGGGACGCCGAGGGCGGGACCGTGGCGGTCGAGATCAAGCGGCGCGGCGAGATCGACGGGGTGGAGCAGCTCACGCGCTACCTGGAACTCCTCAACCGCGACCCGCACCTCGCGCCGGTCCGCGGTGTCTTCGCGGCCCAGGAGATCAAGCCCCAGGCCCGTGTCCTCGCGACGGACCGCGGCATCGGCTGCGCGGTCCTGGACTACGACGCGCTGCGGGGCATCGAGGACGACAAGCTGCGGCTGTTCTGAGCCCGCTGTTACGGTTCCGCCGACCGACGGCCGGGGCCGAGCCCGTGCCACACGGACTCGGCCCCGGCCGTCGGTCTTCCGGGCAACGCTCAGGCGGGCCGGGCCGCCGCGGAGGACGCGGGGGCGGAGGTGGCCGCCGTGCGGGACGGGCACGCGGCCCTTCTCATGCCACAGGGGCCGTCAGATGACCGAACCCGTGCTGCTGGGTGTCCCCGAACCGCCGCTCACCGAACTGGTCGTCGCGGCCGGGGCACTGGAGGACGCCGGGCCGCTGGCCGAATCGGAGACAGGGGGCGTGGACGGCGTCACCGTCGCCGTCGGCGATGAGGACGACGGCGGTGGCTGCGAAGACGGCGGCTCCTGCGACGTCGACGGCTTCGACGTCGGCGTCGTCGGCCTCGTCGGCGGCCGGGACGTCGGCCTCGACGACGACTTCGACGGGGTCGCCCCCGTCGTGTCGGTCGGGGCGTCGGACGGCATGCCGCCGGTGGTACCCGGGGTCGGAGTGCCCGACACCCCGTCCGGGCCCGGGGCCGTCGCCGTCGGGGCATTGGCCACGCCGACCTTGCCCCCGCCGCTCCCCTTGTCCGGCTTGTCCGCACCGAGGCCGTCGTCGTTCGGGTCCTGGCTGGCCGAGGGGCCCACGCGGACGTTGTCGGACGGGGTGTCGCTGTGGTTGTCGGTCATGCCGAGGGTCACCACGGTGCCGAGCACGGCCACCAGAGCCGCCCCCGCGCCCGCGGCGACCAGATTGCGCCGGGTGCCCTGCACCACACCGCGAAGGCCACCGGGCCGGGGCGCCGGCGTGGTCGTCGCCCGGTACGTGAGGAGCGTCGCCGTGTCGCCGCTCGACGTGGCCGGGGCGAAGGCGGCCGGAACTCCGTCGGCCGGGGAGGCCGGGCCCTCCTGCCGCGCGTCAGGCGTCTCCTCGTCCGCGGTGACACCCCGGCCGAGCGGCGCCGTGTCCGCGCGGTCGGAGACCAGGGCGAGGGCCCGCCGTCCGGCGATCGTGCCGCGCTTGTCGGCGAGGGCGCCGCGCAGCCCGATGGACGCCTCGAGTTCGGCGCGGGCCCGGTCGACCTGCCCCGCACAGAGCGCGAGTATCCCCAACTCATGGTGGAAGTAGGACTGTTCGCCGACCGAACCGGCGAGCCGGGACGCCTCCGCGCCGAAGCGCAGCGCCCGCTCCCAGGCCCCCCAGTCGAGCCCCGCGGCGAACGCGGGCGCCGCCTGACGGGCCAGCTGTACGGCGGGGGCCTCCTCCTCGTCCTCTCCGGGCGAGGACGCGTTCCCCTCCTGCTGGGGGGCTGCCGGCTCCCGGGTGGTGAGCGGCACCAGGGCGGCCAGCGCGGCCAGCAGGGCGTCGGCCTCGGCCACCACCCGCGCCGGGGTGACGGAGGGGTGTCCGGCCCACCAGGAGTAGTGCTGGGCGGCCTTGAGCGCGTACTCCTCCACCCCGGTCGCGTACCCGGCGGCCTCCAGCTGGGCGGTCACCCCGGCGGCGAGGCGGTATCGGGAGCCGGCCTGGGAGACCAGCGCGCAGTCGGCCAGCTCGGCGAGCGCCGCATCCGCGTGGGTGTCGTCCACGAGGGCCGGCAGATGCGTCTGGTGGGGCACCTCGCCGCCCAGCGCGACCGCGAACTTGAGCGTCTCACGCGCCGACGGGCTCAGCCGGGAGGCGAGCAGCGGCGCGGCCGCGGCCGCCTCGGCGAGGGACGGCAGCGGTGCGGCGGGTCCGTCGGCGGCGTCGCCGGGCGCGGGATCGCCGGCCCGCTCGGGGACGTGCTGGAAGACGCCGAACTCGTCGACGGCGTCCTCCTCGGCCCGCTGCCGGTCCCGCTGCCGCAGCAGCGCCCCGGCCTGCATGAAGCGCAGCGGCAGTCCCTCGGACTCGAACCACAGGTCGCCCGCCCAGTTGGCCTCGTCCTCGGTGAGGTCGCGGCCGACGGCGCGCTCCAGGAGTTCCAGGCTGCCGGGGCGGTCGAGTCCGCCGAGGAAGACCTCCTCCACGCGCGAGTCGGCCGAGGGCGCGGGCACCTCGGGGGTGGCGGCGAGCAGGAAGGCGCACTCGGGCGTCGCGTCGAGCAGTTCGTCGAGCGCGCTGCCCCCGAACTCCAGGTCGTCCAGGACGACGACGGCGCCGACGTCCTGGAGGTACCGCGCCAGCTCCGCCCGGCCCGGGCGGAACAGGGGCGCGTCGTAGACGGCGGCGAAGAGTTCGTACAGCAGGTCGCTCGCGGAGCGCCGACAGCCGGAGAGGCGGATCACGCCGTCGGGGGCGAGGTCCGCGCAGTCCTCCGCGACGAGGTCCAGAAGCGCGGTACGGCCCGAGCCGGACGGCCCGGTGAGCCGGACCGAGCGGCCGCGTGCGAGGAGCCGTACCAGCCGCTCCCGCTCCTCCTGACGCATCAGCAGGGGCGGCTGCGGGCGGGCCGGGCCGGGCGGTACCGGCGGCCTCGCGGCGCGGGCCTTCTCGGCGCGCTCGGCGGCGGTGTGCTTGGCCGGCGGCTCGGGCCGCTGCCCGGGCGGGCACACCTCTATCTCGCTGCCGTCGACGGGGTTGACGGTGACCAGGAAGTCACCCGTCACAAGCCGCACGGTACGGGCGAGTGCCGGCGCCGGCTGTACGAAGTCGGATGTCATGGGGTCCCGCGGCGGGCGCTGGCGCGGTGTGGCATGGGCGCCGTCGTGGCCGTACTCCTCGGGTCCCGGCTGATTCGGGTCCATAGGTCCAAGCCCCCAAAAGCGTCGTGTGCTGAGCCCCTCCCGGCCTTGCCGCACACTGCGCTGTCGCTTCTGGTCCGGTGCCCGTACGAGGGTTGCGGGCGGCGGGCAGCCGAACCCTAAACCTTCGCACAGTATCGCTGACAAGCCGGGGTGCCGCGCCGTCCGAGACATCACGGTCTCGTGAGGATTGCGCGCCACGTGCGTTTCGTCGGTGTTCGCTCCCGTGACGCCGCGCGCCGGGTGCTCACACCCCGGGGAGCGACTCCACGCCGATGCCGCCCTCGATGGCCAGGATCCGGTGCAACCGGGTGGCCACCAGCAGGCGCTGCATCTGCGGCGGCACGGCACGCAGCACCAGGCGCCGGCCGCAGCGCCCGGCACGCCGGTGGACCCCCATGATCACCCCGAGGCCCGTGGCGTCCCAGGAGTCCAGTTCGGACAGGTCGAGCACCAGGTCGCCGATCCCGTCGTCGACGGCCGAGTGCAGGACCGTACGGGCGTCCGCCGCGCTGCGGACGTCGAGGCGGCCCCCGACGACCAGCTCGGCGTGGTCGCCCCTGATGTGCATATGCGCTCCCCGAGAGTGCGTCGTCCGTACTCCGTGTTGTGGTTGTGCTTGTGCAACTTCTGACTGCGCCGAGCGCCATCAGGTTGCCGTCTGTAAGCGAACCGATACCGAATTCACTCGATGAGGTGATACCTCAGGAGTACGTACGGATTCAGTACGTGTAGAAGCCCTGCCCGGTCTTGCGCCCGAAGTCACCGGCGTCAACCATCCGGCGCATCAGCTCCGGCGGAGCGAACTTCTCGTCCTGGGACTCGGTGTAGATGTTGCTCGTGGCGTGGAGCAGGATGTCGACGCCCGTGAGGTCGGCCGTGGCCAGCGGTCCCATGGCGTGCCCGAAGCCCAGCTTGCAGGCGAGGTCGATGTCCTCGGCGGTGGCCACGCCCGACTCGTACAGCTTGGTCGCCTCGACGACCAGCGCCGAGATGAGACGGGTCGTCACAAAGCCCGCGACGTCGCGGTTGACGACGATGCACGTCTTGCCGACGGACTCGGCGAACTCGCGCGCGGTGGCCAGGGTCTCGTCGCTGGTCTTGTAGCCGCGGACCAGCTCGACGAGCTGCATCATCGGCACCGGGGAGAAGAAGTGCACACCGACGACCCGCTCCGGGTGCTCGGTGGCCGCCGCGATCTTGGTGATCGGGATGGCGGAGGTGTTGGACGCAAGCACGGCGTCCTCGCGTACGACCTTGTCGAGCGTCCGGAAGATCTCGTGCTTGACCTCGAGCTTCTCGAAGACGGCCTCGACGACGACGTCCGCGTCGGCGGCGGCGTCCAGGTCGGTGGTCGCCGTGATGCGGGCGAGCGCCGCGTCCGCGTCGTGCGCCTCCAGCCTGCCCTTGCTCACGAACTTGTCGTAGGAGGCCTTGATGGCGTCCGTGCCGCGCGTCAGTGCCTCGTCCGTGACGTCACGCAGGACGACGTCCCAGCCGGCCTGGGCCGATACCTGGGCAATGCCGGATCCCATGAGTCCGGCTCCGATGACGGCAAGCTTCCGTGCCACTGTGCGACTCCCCTGACGCGCTGTCCATATAAGGCTCTCGGCCGGACCCTAGCGCCCTGAAGGCGCTGTGTGACCGGTTAGTAACGCGCGTCACGTCTCACATGACGGACTTCACACCGGCACGAATCATTCCGCCGCCGGACGGCGTACGGGAGCAGCCGCGCGCCCCCGGCGGGGTGTCGCCGAGCGGTGCGCCGGGTGCTCCGACCGGCGGTGACGACGGGCACACGGGTGTTCCGCCCGGCCGGGGTCTCACTACGCTGGTCGCATGGTCAATCTGACGCGCATCTACACGCGGACCGGCGACAAGGGCACCACCCATCTCGGGGACATGAGCCGGGTGCCGAAGACCGATCTGCGCATCGCCGCCTACGCGGACGCCAACGAGGCGAACGCGGTCATCGGCACCGCGATCGCGCTGGGCGGCCTGGCCGCGGAGGTCGTCAAGGTCCTCACCCGGGTCCAGAACGACCTGTTCGACGTGGGCGCGGACCTGTCCACGCCGGTCACGGAGAACCCGGAGTTCCCGCCCCTGAGGGTGGAACAGTTCTATGTCGACCGGCTGGAGTCGGACTGCGACCGCTTCCTCGCCGAGCTGGAGAAGCTGCGCTCGTTCATCCTGCCCGGCGGCACCCCGGGCGCGGCACTGCTGCACCAGGCCTGCACGGTCGTACGGCGGGCCGAGCGATCCACCTGGGCCGCGCTGGAGGTCCATGCCGAGGTGATGAACCCGCTCACCGCGACCTATCTCAACCGGCTGTCGGACCTGCTGTTCATTCTGGCCCGCTACGCCAACAAGGAGACCGGGGACGTGCTGTGGGTCCCGGGCGGGGAGCGCTGACCGGCGCTCCCCAGCAGGTGCGGGCGCACACCGGCCGGCGCATCCCCATCGGGCGCACACCGGCCGGCGCATCCCCATCGGGCGCACACCGGCCGACGCATCCCATCGGGCGCACACCGGCCGGCGCATCCCATCGGGCGCGCACCGGCCGGCGCATCCCATCGGGCGCACACCGGCCGACGCATCCCCATCGGGCGCACACCGGCCGACGCATCCCCATCGGGCGCACACCGGCCGACGCATCCCGCTGCCCGGGCTCAGCGGTCGCCGTCGCCCTGCGCGGCGTCCCGGTCCGCCGCGGTGAGCGCCGACTGAGCGGCGTCCACCTTCTTCTGCATGTCCTGCACCGTGCCCTGCCCCCGGTCCGCGCTACCGGAGGGCGTGGCCGACGAGGCGGGCGGGGCAGCCGAGCCGTGGTCCCGTGCGCAGCCCGCGGTGAGGCCCACGAGCAGGACCACCGCGGGGGCCGCGATCCGCAGCATCCGCCGTCCCCGCATCAGCTCGCCGCCTTTCCGTTCCCGTGGGCCGAGCACCAGCTCTTGACCCCCGCGAGATCCTTCTGCCGCTGCTCCAGCGTCGGCACCAGGGACTTGCGGAAGTCCAGCCGGTGCTGGAGATAGGTGGCGATCTCGGTGTGGCCCGCCTTGTTCGCGTTGTCCGCACGCTGCTGGAGCCGCGCGACCGACCCCCGGACGCCCGCGCCCCCGTCGAGCCGCTCGAGCGCCCGCTCGATCCGCCGGTCGATCTTCGGCAGCCGCTTGCACAGCGCCTGCGCCCCGTCGCCGGTCGGCGCGGCAGCGGTGGGGGCGGAAGCGGCCGGGGTGGCGGCCATCGCCGCCCCGGTCCCGCTCACCAGCAGTGCGGCCGTGGCGAGCCCCGCGAGCAGGGTGCGCTGCCGTCGTCGTACGTTCATCGTCGCCTCCGTTCCCGGACGGGCCTGTCGTCCGTCCGTCACAACGGAGGCTAGGAAGCGTCTTTGTGGGAACTCTGTGACCGGTATGCCCCGGCTGTTCCGATCAGCCAGTCGCGCCGTCGGGGCAGGGCTCCACCCGCCCTCGGCAGCCGTATCTCGAACCGTGCCCCGGCACCCTCCGGCCCGTCCATGACCGCGACGCTCCCCCGGTGCAGAGCCGTCTGCTGGGCGACCAGGGTCAGACCGAGACCCGAGCCCGTGCTGTCCGGTCCCCGCCGGAACCGCTCGAAGACCCAGCCGCGGGCCTCGGGCGGAACGCCGGGCCCGTGGTCGTCCACCGTGATCACGACCTCGGCACCGTTCCCGGCCACCCCGACCGCCACGGTCGCCCGTCCCTGCGGATCCCGTCCGTGCGCCAGCGCGTTGACGAGCAGATTGTCCAGCAGCAACCTCAGTCCGGGTTCCCAGCCGGACACGGTGAGCCCCGGCTCGGCCCGCAGTGTGATCCGGGCCTCCGGAGCGCGGCGCCGGGCATCGGCGACCGCCGCGTCCGCGGCCTCCGCCACGTCCACGGTCCCGAACGCCTCCGCCTCCACCAGATCGCCGCGCCCCAGCTCACGCAGCATCATCAGCAGACCGAGCAGGCGGGCGTGCTCGCTGCGCAGATCGGCGAGGACCTCCGCGCGGTCCGGCTCGGGCAGAGCGGGATGGCCGGTGAGGATGTCCAGGTTGGTGCCCATGCTCATGAGCGGGGTGCGCAGTTCGTGCGAGGCGGCGGCGGAGAAGGAGCGGGCGGTCTCCAGGGCCTCGGCGGTGCGGGCGGCCTGTTCGTCGTAGCGGGCGAGGACCGTCCGCAGGGTGGCCGCGAGGTCGTCGACCTCCCGCACACCGGTTCGCTCGTCGTCCAGCCGGGCGGCGCTGGTCCGCGGGTCGAGACCCGCGGCTCGGCGGCCGAGGCGGCGCAGCGGGCCGGTGGCCCCGGTGGCGACGCCCCAGGCGAGCAGGCCGGAGAGCGGGGCGGCGAGCAGGGCGGTCAGGACCACCCGGCGTCGTACCAGCCGGAGTTGGGTGCGGTCGGCCGTGTCGGGCCGGAACACCCAGAGGGTGCCGGTGGCGCGGGGGCCCCGGATCGGCACGGCCAGGGCCCGCCAGCTGCGCCCGGCGTCCCGCACGGTGACCGGTCCGGCGGACCGCGCGGGCAGGGCGACCGAGGCATCGGGCTGGGGTCCGCCGCTGAAGGTCGCCGTGGGTCCGACGACCCGGACGCCGACGTCGAGCGCGGCGCTGTACAGCTGCCGTTCCCTGGTGTCGGCCGCGCGGGGCCGACCGGCGGCGGCCGCCCGGAGCAGGGAGCGCGCGTCCGGGGCCACGGCCGTGGCCCGCTGGCGCAGATGCTCGTCCTCCTCGTGGCGCAGGTCCTGGGCGACCAATCGCAGCAGCAGCCAGCCGGAGGCGAGCACGAGCAGCGGGACGGTGAGCCCCACGGCCAGTCCGATGCGGGTGGACAGTCTCATGACGGCTCCCCCCGCAGGACGAAGCCCACTCCTCGCACGGTGTGCACGAGCCGGGTGCCGCCGTCCGCCTCCAGCTTGCGTCGCAGATAGCTGACGAAGGTGTCGACGGCGTCGGTGCGCACCTCGAAGTCGTAGCCCCACACCCGGTCCAGGAGCTGGTCCCGGGTGAGGACGAGGCCGGCGTTGCGGGCGAGCACCTCCAGGAGCTCGAACTCGCGCCGGGTCAGCTCCAGCGGCCGGCCGGCCCGTTCGGCGGAGCGCGCCGCCGGGTCGATCACCAGGTCCGCGACCCGCAGCAGCTCACGGCCGGCCGGCGGCCTGCGGCGCAGCAGCGCGTGCAGCCGAAGCACGAGTTCCTGCAGGGCGAACGGCTTGACCAGGTAGTCGTCGCCGCCCGCCTGGAGTCCGGCGATGCGGTCGGCGGTCTCGTCGAGCGCGGAGAGCATGAGGACGGGCAGGTCCTGGCCCTCGTCGCGGAGCCGGGTGCACACCTCGATGCCGCTCATGCCGGGCATCGACACATCGAGGACGAGTACGTCGGGCGGGGCGTCGCCGATGGCGGCGAGCGCCTCCGCCCCGCTGCCGGCGGTGCGCACCGCGAAGCCGCTCAGCCGCAGCCCGCGTTCCAGGGAACGCCGGATGGCCGCGTCGTCGTCCACGACCAGGACGCCCCCAAGGCGTGCCGGATGGCTCATGCGCCCCTCCTCATCGTCCGGACAGGGTACGACCCTCCTCCGAACGGGGGGCAGCGGCGGCCGGCGCCTTCTTCGGCCAGAGCAGATATGTCAGGGCGATCAGCCCGTGGATCACGGTGATCCGCAGCGCCGTCCACTGCCAGGACCTCAGCGGGCCGACGGCGTCCGGGTCGCCCACGTACCAGACCGCCGCCTGGAGCAGGGCGGCGGCCACGGCCGCGGCCGACAGGGTGCGCAGCCACAGCCGGCCCTCGTGCCGGGCGCGCGGCATCCCGTAGCGGGGCGGTTTCGGCGGGCGCGGGGCACCGGCCAGGCGGTGCGCGGCGTGGCCGTCCAGGAGGCGGATCGTGCGGTGGCCGTACGCCACGGTGAAGCCGATGTACAGCGCCGCGAGGCCGTGCTTCCAGCCGGGCTCGGCGCCGCTCTTCAGATCGACGGCCGTCGCCACGAACAGCACGACCTCCAGCAGCGGTTCGCCCAGCAGCAACGCCACGCTCGTACGGCGCCACTTGAGCAGATAGCGGACGGCCAGACCGGCCGCCAACAGCACCCAGAACCCGGCCTCGCACGCCACGATCAACCCGACGATCACGGTTCGCTCCTCTCGATCCCCGTTCCCTCCAGGCTCCCGGCGAGCGGCGGCCGGGGCGTCGTCGGCGCTGACGAGGTGCGAGTACATCGAAAGATGCAGTCGAGGACCCTCCCGGGGACGCACGCGGACGGTCCGGGCGCCCTGTTGGATGGAGTCATGGCCCCTCGACTCCCCCGCCCCCACCATGACGATGTACGGATCGCGGTGGGCGGGCTGTCCGGCGGACTGCTGCTGTGGGCCCTCGGGCTCAGCCCCCGCGTGCTCTCCGACCCGGTGGTGCTGTGGCCGGCGTGGTGGGTGCTGCTGGTGCCGCTCGTCGTCACGGCCGGCTGCGAACTGCTGCGCCGCACCCGCCCGAAGGCCGCCCTGCTGATCGGCACGGCCGCGGTGTGCGCCGACACGGTGACCCGGGGAAACGTGGCCACCGTCGTGATGTTCACGGATCTGATGTACGCGGCCGTCCTCTACGGCACCCCGGCCTCCGCCCGACGGCTGCCCTGGGTCACCGGGCTGCTCACGGTGATCGGCGGGGTCCTGCCGCTGGCGCTGTGGCGCGACCCGCGGGGGCTGCTGATCGGCGTCGGGGTCGGGGTGGTCACCCTCGCGCCCGCCGCCACCGGCTGGGTGGTGCGCGACCACCGCGACGCCGCCGAGGCCGCCCGGCTGCGCGCCGAACAGACCGCGCTGCTCGCCGAGATGGACCGGTCCCAGGCGGTCATCGACGAACGGGCGCGGGTGGCCCGGGAGTTGCACGACATGGTCGCCAACCACCTCTCCGCGATCGCCATCCACTCCACGGCGGCGCTCTCCCTCGACGACCCGGAGACCTCCCGGGACGCGCTCGGCGTCATCCGGGAGAACAGCGTGGCGGGGCTCGCCGAGATGCGGCAGCTGATCGGCATCCTGCGCGCGGACGACCGGGCACCGGCCGCGACCCCCACCCTCGACGGCCTCGGCGCCATGGTGGAGAACGCCCGCACCAACGGGCTCGACGTCACGCTCGACACGCGGTGCGGTCAGGTGCCCGCGCCGGTGGAGCTGGCCGCGTACCGGATCGTGCAGGAGTCGCTGACCAACGCCCTCAAGCACGCCGGCCCGGGCCGGGTCACGGTGTGCCTCGCCCAGGACGACGACGCCCTCGCCGTCCGGGTGACCAGTCCCTACGGCCGCCCGGACGGGCCGCGCGCCCCCGGGTCCGGGTCCGGGCTCGTCGGGATGCGGGAGCGGGCCGCGCTGCTCGGCGGTACGTTCGACGCCGGTCCGGACGGGGCGCAGTGGTCCGTGCGCGCCGTCCTGCCCCTCACCCAAGGAGACCCCTCGTGATCCGTGTGCTCGTCGCCGAGGACCAGTCCGCCGTACGCGCCGGGCTGGTGCTCATCCTGCGCGGCGCCCCCGGCATCGAGGTGGTCGGGGAGGCGGCGGACGGCGAGGAGGCGGTGGCGCTCGCCCGGGAGCTGCGGCCGGATCTGGTGCTGATGGATGTGCAGATGCCGCGCCTGGACGGGGTGTCGGCGACCCGGCAGGTGGTCGGTGAGGGGCTCGCCGACGTCCTGGTGCTGACCACCTTCGACCTCGACACGTATGTGTTCGGGGCGCTACGGGCCGGGGCCGCCGGGTTTCTGCTGAAGAACGCGGAGGCCGCGGATCTGGTGGAGGCGGTCCGTACGGTGGCGCGCGGGGAGGGGCTGATCGCGCCGGCCGTGACCCGGCGGCTGATCGCGGAGTTCGCCGCGGGGCCGGTGCGGGAACCGCGGGCCGACGCGGCCGTGCTGGACGCGCTCACCCGGCGCGAGCGGGAGGTGCTGTCCTGTCTGGGCGAGGGGCTGTCCAACGCGGAGATCGCCACTCGGCTCGACATGGCGGAGGCCACCGTGAAGACCCATGTGAGCCGTCTCCTGCACAAGCTCCGGTTGCGCAGCCGGGTCCAAGCGGCCTTCCTCGCACAGGAGTTGGGGATCTAGCACCTCACCTGGGGCACTGGTCCAGACCTATTGACCTATGGTCCAGACCTTTCTATTCTCGCCGCACCGTGGGCTGGAGGCTCAGTCATGCCCACGACTCCCGCTGTGGCGCCCCTGGCGCACATCGACATAAGGAGGCGCGGATGCGCTTCAGACACCGAGCCGCGGCAGGGTTCGCAACCCTGTTGCTCCCGCTGGCCGGACTGGTCGGCCTCGCAAGCCCCGCCCCGGCCGCGGCGGACGCCGCGTCGGCCACCGCCACCTACGCCAAGACCCAGGACTGGGGCACCGGCTTCGAGGGCAAGTGGACCGTCAAGAACACCGGGACGAGCACGATCAGTGCATGGACCATCGAGTGGGACTTCCCCTCCGGCACGTCCGTGACCTCCGCCTGGGACGCGGACGTCACCAGCTCCGGCACCCACTGGACCGCCAAGAACAAGTCCTACAACGGCACCCTCGCGCCGGGCGCCTCCGTCTCCTTCGGCTTCAACGGCGCGGGCTCCGGCGCCCCCGCCAACTGCAAGCTCAACGGCGGCAGTTGTGACGGCGGCACCCTCCCCGGCGACAACCCGCCCTCCGCACCGGGCACCCCCACCGCGTCCGGCGTGAGCGACACCTCCGTGAAGCTGTCGTGGGCGGCGGCCACGGACGACAAGGGCGTCAAGAACTACGACGTGCTGCGCGACGGCGCCAAGGTCGCCACCGTGACGACGACCTCGTACACGGACACCGGTCTGACCGCCGGCACCGACTACGCGTACACCGTCCAGGCCCGGGACACCGCCGACCAGACCGGACCGGTCAGCGGCGCGGTCTCCGTGCACACCACCGGCGGCGGCACCAACCCGCCCCCGACGAACGGCTCCGCGGTCAAGCTCGGCTACTTCACCGAGTGGGGCATCTACGGCCGCAACTACAACGTCAAGAACCTGGTGACGTCCGGTTCCGCCGCGAAGATCACCCACATCAACTACGCCTTCGGCAATGTCACCGGCGGCAAGTGCGCGATCGGCGACTCCTACGCCGACTACGACAAGGCGTTCACCGCCGACCAGTCCGTCAGCGGTGTCGCCGACACCTGGGACCAGCCGCTGCGCGGCAACTTCAACCAGCTGCGCGAACTCAAGGCGAAGTACCCGAACCTCAAGGTGCTGTGGTCCTTCGGCGGCTGGACCTGGTCCGGCGGCTTCGCGGACGCCGCCAAGGATCCGGCGGGCTTCGCCCAGTCCTGCTACGACCTGGTGCACGACCCGCGCTGGGCCGATGTCTTCGACGGCATCGACATCGACTGGGAGTACCCGAACGCCTGCGGTCTGTCCTGTGACACCAGCGGGGCCGCCGCCTTCAAGAACGTGATGGGCGCGCTGCGCGCCAAGTTCGGCTCCTCCGCCCTGGTCACCGCGGCCGTCACCGCCGACGGCTCCGCCGGCGGCAAGATCGAGGCGGCCGACTACGCCGGGGCCTCGCAGTACATCAACTGGTACAACGTGATGACGTACGACTTCTTCGGCGCCTGGGACGCCCAGGGCCCCACGGCCCCGCACTCCCCGCTCACCTCGTACAGCGGCATCCCGCACGCCGGCTTCACCACGGCCGACGCGATCGCCAAGTACAAGGCGGCCGGCGTGCCCGCGAGCAAGCTGCTGGTCGGCATCGGCTTCTACGGCCGCGGCTGGACCGGCGTCACCCAGGACGCCCCGGGCGGCACGGCCACCGGCCCGGCGGCCGGCACCTATGAGCAGGGCATCGAGGACTACAAGGTGCTCAAGACGTCCTGCCCCGCCACCGGCACCGTCGCGGGCACGGCGTACGCGCACTGCGGCAGCAACTGGTGGTCCTACGACACCCCGGCCACCATCGGCTCCAAGATGGCCTGGGCCAAGTCCCAGGGCCTGGGCGGCGCCTTCTTCTGGGAGTTCAGCGGTGACACCGGCAACGGTGAGCTGGTGAGCGCCCTGAGCAACGGCCTGTCGTAACCCTTTTCGAAGGATTCAGGCCACAGTGACACTCCCTCGGACCTCGTCCGGGGGAGCCCCCAGCGAGTGAACGCGGCTACGCCACGTTCACTCGCTGGCCGGGAGGCGCGGCTTCCAGCCAGGCCAGGAACCCGGTCAGCGCGTCGTCGCTCATCGCCAGTTCCAGACGGGTGCCCCGATGGTGGCAGGCGAGGATCACCGCGTCGGAGAGCAGCGCCAGCTCCTCCTCACCCTCGGGTGCGCGTCGGCCGGCCACCTCGATCGCCGAGCGCTCCAGGACCCGGCGCGGGCGCGGCGCGTAGGAGAAGACCCGGAACCATTCGACACGGTCGCCGTTGTAGCGGGCGATGCCGTAACCCCAGCCCTTGCCGCTGGTGTCGGTCTCCTCCGGGACGTTCCATCGCAGGCTGCAGTCGAAGGTGCCGCCGGAGCGCTGGATGATGCGGCGTCTGAGGCCGAAGACGAACAGCCCCACCAGCACGAGTGCCACGACCAATCCGCACGCACTCAGAGCGAGGACCATCGACACCGACCTCCTCGTCTCCTAGGTAACGGAACGGAAAAAACACCCGGATTCGCCTCAGCCGCGGCTGGGACCGGATCGCTCCGGTCCCAGCCGCGGCTGAGTCATGTCATTACACAGTGTGCTGTGTCAGTGCCCCGACACCGCACGCAGTCGAACCTCCGCGCGGCGCTCGGCGGAGGCGTCGGCCTCCGTCTTCGCCCGCTCCAAGGCCCGCTCCGCGCGCTGGACGTCGATCTCGTCCGACAGCTCGGCGATCTCGGCCAGCAGGGAGAGCTTGTTGTCCGCGAACGAGATGAAACCGCCGTGCACCGCGGCGACGACCGTTCCACCATCACTCGTACGGATGGTCACCGGGCCCGACTCCAGCACACCGAGCAGCGGCTGGTGACCGGGCATGACGCCGATGTCGCCGGACGTGGTGCGCGCGACGACCAGGGTGGCCTCGCCGGACCAGACCTGGCGGTCGGCGGCGACCAGCTCGACGTGCAGCTCAGCAGCCAAGAGAGGCTCCTCGGGTCACCACCCGGCGGAACTGCCGGGTGTTGGGATGAATTCTAGTAGGCGTACGGAGGGGGACGGGACGCGGCCCGGGGTCCGGGTCGGTCTCGTCCCCCTCTGTCACGAGCGCGGGGTCAGGAGACGCCCAGCTCCTTCGCGTTCTTCTTCAGGTCGTCGATACCACCGCACATGAAGAACGCCTGCTCCGGGAAGTGGTCGTACTCGCCGTCGATGATCGCGTTGAAGGCCGCGATCGACTCGTCCAGCGGGACGTCCGACCCGTCGACGCCGGTGAACTGCTTGGCGACGTGGGTGTTCTGGGACAGGAAGCGCTCCACGCGACGGGCACGGTGGACAACGAGCTTGTCCTCCTCGCCCAGCTCGTCGATACCGAGGATCGCGATGATGTCCTGGAGGTCCTTGTACTTCTGCAGGACCGTCTTGACGCGCATGGCGGCGTCGTAGTGGTCCTGCGCGATGTAGCGCGGGTCCAGGATGCGGGACGTGGAGTCCAGCGGGTCCACGGCAGGGTAGATGCCCTTCTCCGAGATCGGACGGGACAGCACCGTCGTCGCGTCGAGGTGGGCGAAGGTGGTGGCCGGGGCCGGGTCGGTCAGGTCGTCGGCGGGGACGTAGATCGCCTGCATCGAGGTGATCGAGTGACCGCGGGTCGAGGTGATGCGCTCCTGGAGGAGACCCATCTCGTCGGCCAGGTTGGGCTGGTAACCCACCGCGGACGGCATACGGCCGAGCAGCGTGGAGACCTCGGAGCCGGCCTGCGTGAAGCGGAAGATGTTGTCGATGAAGAACAGCACGTCCTGCTTCTGGACGTCGCGGAAGTACTCCGCCATCGTCAGGCCCGCGAGGGCCACGCGCAGACGGGTGCCCGGGGGCTCGTCCATCTGGCCGAAGACCAGAGCGGTCTTGTCGATGACGCCCGAGTCGGACATCTCCTCGATCAGGTCGTTGCCCTCACGGGTGCGCTCGCCGACACCGGCGAACACGGAGACACCGTCGTGGTTGTTGGCGACACGGTAGATCATCTCCTGGATGAGCACCGTCTTGCCGACGCCGGCGCCGCCGAACAGACCGATCTTGCCGCCCTTGACGTACGGGGTCAGCAGGTCGATGACCTTGACGCCGGTCTCGAACATCTCGGTCTTGGACTCGAGCTGGTCGAAGTTCGGGGCCTTGCGGTGGATGGACCAGCGCTCGCCCTCGTACTTCTCGTCCACGTTCAGGACGTCACCGATGGTGTTGAACACCTTGCCCTTGGTGAAGTCGCCGACCGGGACGGTGATGCCGTCGCCGGTGTCGGTGACCGGGGACTGGCGGACCAGGCCGTCGGTGGGCTGCATCGAGATCGCGCGGACCAGGCCGTCGCCCAGGTGCTGGGCGACCTCGAGGGTCAGCGTCTTCTTCTGGCCGGCGTTGGCCGGGTCGGCCACCTCGACATGAAGGGCGTTGTACATGTCCGGCATCGCGTCGACGGGGAACTCCACGTCGACGACCGGGCCGATGACCCGCGCGACGCGGCCCGTCGCCGTGGCCGTCTCAACAGTGGTGGTCATGTTCAGTCACTCCCCGCGGTCGCGTCGGCCAGGGCGCTCGCGCCACCGACGATCTCGCTGATTTCCTGGGTGATTTCGGCCTGGCGGGCCGCGTTGGCAAGCCGGGTGAGGTTCTCGATGAGATCCCCGGCGTTGTCGGTGGCCGACTTCATCGCGCGCCGCGTGGCGGCGTGCTTCGAAGCAGCCGACTGGAGCAGCGCGTTGTAGATACGGCTCTCCACATAGCGCGGCAGCAGGGCGTCGAGGACGTCCTCCGCCGACGGCTCGAACTCGTAGAGCGGCAGGATCTCGCCCTTGGGCGCTTCCTCCGCCACCTCTTCGAGGCTGAGCGGCAGCAGGCGGGCGTCGACCGCCGTCTGCGTCATCATCGAGACGAACTCGGTGTAGACGATGTGGAGCTCGTCCACGCCGCCGTCCGCCGTCTCCTTCTCGATGGCCTCGATCAGCGGCGCCGCGACCTTCTTGGCGTCCGCGTACGTCGGCTCGTCCGTGAAGCCCGCCCACGATTCCGCGATCCTGCGCTCACGGAAGTTGTAGTGGGCGACACCGCGACGGCCGACGATGTACGTGTCGACCTGCTTGCCCTCGCGCTCCAGCCGCTCGGTCAGCTGCTCCGCCGCCTTGATCGCGTTGGAGTTGAAGGCACCGGCCAGACCGCGGTCGCTCGTCAGGAGCAGCACCGCGGACCGGGTCACCGTCTCGGCCTGCGTGGTCAGCGGGTGCTTGGTGTTCGAGCCGGTACCCACCGCCGTGACCGCGCGGGTGAGCTCGGTCGCGTACGGCGTGGAGGCCGCCACCTTGCGCTGCGCCTTGACGACGCGCGAGGCGGCGATCATCTCCATCGCCTTCGTGATCTTCTTGGTCGCGCTGACGGATCGGATGCGACGCTTGTAGACCCGGAGCTGGGCTCCCATGAGTCAGGTCCCTTCCTTACGTCACTTGGCGGCAGCGGCAGGAACGTCCTCGCCGAGCAGCTTGCCGTCCGAGGTCTCGAACTGCTTCTTGAACTCGGCGACGGCGTCGTCGATCGCCTGGATGGTGTCGTCCGACATCTTCGCGCCCTCCTTGATGGAGGTCATGAGGCCCTGGTACTTGCGGTGCAGGAAGTCCAGGAGCTCACGCTCGAAGCGGCGGATGTCGACGACCGGAACATCGTCCATACGGCCGTTGGTGCCGGCCCAGATGGAGACGACCTGGTCCTCGGTGGCCATCGGCTGGTACTGCGGCTGCTTCAGCAGCTCCACCATCCGCTGACCGCGCTCCAGCTGCGCCTTCGACGCGGCGTCCAGGTCGGAACCGAAGGCGGCGAACGCCTCCAGCTCACGGAACTGGGCGAGGTCCACGCGCAGACGGCCGGAGACCTGGCGCATCGCCTTGTGCTGGGCCGAGCCACCGACGCGGGAGACCGAGATACCGACGTTCAGAGCCGGGCGCTGGCCGGCGTTGAACAGGTCGGACTCCAGGAAGCACTGGCCGTCGGTGATGGAGATGACGTTGGTCGGGATGAACGCCGAGACGTCGTTGGCCTTGGTCTCGACGATCGGCAGACCGGTCATCGAGCCGGCACCCATGTCGTCGGAGAGCTTGGCGCAGCGCTCCAGCAGACGGGAGTGCAGGTAGAAGACGTCACCCGGGTAGGCCTCGCGGCCCGGCGGGCGGCGCAGCAGCAGGGACACGGCGCGGTAGGCGTCGGCCTGCTTCGAGAGGTCGTCGAAGATGATGAGGACGTGCTTGCCCTCGTACATCCACTGCTGGCCGATGGCCGAACCGGTGTACGGCGCCAGGTACTTGAAGCCGGCCGGGTCGGACGCCGGAGCGGCGACGATGGTCGTGTACTCGAGCGCGCCGGCGTCCTCCAGGGCACCGCGCACGGACGCGATGGTGGAGCCCTTCTGGCCGACGGCGACGTAGATGCAGCGGACCTGCTTCTTCGGGTCGCCGGTGCGCCAGTTGTCGCGCTGGTTGATGATCGTGTCGACGGCCAGGGCGGTCTTGCCGGTCTGGCGGTCACCGATGATCAGCTGACGCTGACCGCGGCCGACCGGGGTCATCGCGTCGACGGCCTTGTAGCCGGTCTCCATCGGCTCGTGCACCGACTTGCGCTGCATGACCGTGGGGGCCTGCAGCTCGAGGGCGCGGCGGCCGGACGTCTCGATCTCGCCGAGGCCGTCGATCGGGTTGCCGAGCGGGTCGACGACACGGCCGAGGTAGCCCTCGCCGACCGCGACCGAGAGCACCTCGCCGGTGCGGTGCACCGGCTGGCCCTCCTCGATGCCGCTGAACTCACCGAGGACGATGGCACCGATCTCGCGCTCCTCGAGGTTGAGGGCGAGGCCGAGGGTGCCGTCCTCGAACTTCAGCAGTTCGTTGGCCATGGCCGAGGGCAGGCCCTCGACCTTCGCGATGCCGTCGCCGGCAAGGGTGACCGTACCGACCTCCTCGCGCGAGGCCGCGTCCGGCTTGTACGACTGGACAAAGTTCTCCAGCGCGTCCCGGATCTCCTCCGGCCGGATCGTGAGCTCCGCCATCTGGGTTCCCTGCTCTCCTTGTTGGGCCCGAAGTTTCTGTGGGGGTCTGGGGGCGACCCCCAGGAATCCTCTGCACGGCCCAACGCGGGCCGTAGTACTGCGTATGGAGTTGCTGCTAGCTCGCCATGCGACGGCGGGCGTCCTCGAGCCGGTCCGCGACCGACCCGTTGATCACCTCGTCACCGACCTGCACCCGCATCCCGCCGACGACCTCGGGGTCCACGTCCAGGTTGAGGTGCATCTGGCGGCCGTAGAGCTTGGCCAGTGCGGCGCCGAGGCGCTGCTTCTGCGTGTCGCTCAGCGGGACCGCCGAGGTGACGACGGCGACCATCCGGTTGCGGCGCTCGGCCGCCAGCTTGGACAGGGACTCGATTCCCGACTCCAGGCTACGTCCCCGCGGCGCGGTCACAAGGCGCTGCACAAGACGCTCGGTGGTCACGTTCGCCCGGCCGCCGAGCAGCCGGTGCAGCAGCTCGGTCTTGGCCGTGGTGCCGGCCGCACGGTCCGTGAGCGCGGCGCGCAGCTCCGTGTTGGAGGAGATGATCCGGCCGAAGCGGAACAGCTCGTCCTCGACGTCGTCCAGCGCACCCGCCTTCTCGGCGCCGGTGAGGTCGGCGATGTTCGCCAGCTCCTCCAGCGCGTCCACCAGGTCACGCGGCTGCGACCAGCGCGAGCGCACCATGCCGGCGAGCAGATCCACGACCGGCCCGCTGACCTGGCTGCCCAGCAGACGCTGGACCAGCTCGGCCTTGGCCTCGGCGGACCGCGCCGGGTCGGTGAGGACCCGGCGCAGACCGGCCTCGCGGTCGAGCAGCGCGGTGACGGCGGCCAGCTCGTCGGCGAGCTGCGCCGCGTCCACGGACGTGGCGTCCGTCAGCGCGTCGAGACGCTCACGTGCGGCAGCCAGGGCCTCGCGGCTCGCTCCGTTCATCGCGCGGCCTCAGCCTTCGAAGCGGCCTCGTCGAGCCCGTCGAGGAAGCGGTCGATCACACGGCTCTGCCGGGCGTAGTCCTCGAGGGACTCGCCGACCAGCTTGCCCGCCAGCTCGGTGGCCAGCATGCCGACGTCCTGCCGCAGCGACTGCGCGGCGGCCTTGCGATCGGCCTCGATCTGCGCGTGGCCGGCGGCGATGATCTCCTCGCGCTGCCGCTGGCCTTCCGCGCGCATCTCGGCGATGAGCACGGCGCCCTGCTCCTGCGCCTCCTGGCGCAGCCGCGCGGCCTCGTGCCGGGCTTCGGCGAGCTGAGCCTTGTACTGCTCAAGCACGCTCTGGGCCTCGACCTTCATGGCGTCGGCCTCTTCGATACCGCCTTCGATCGCCGCGCGACGCTCCTCCAGAACCTTGTTGATGTTCGGAAGCAGCTTCTTCCAGAAGAAGAAGAACACGATGGCGAAGGCGATGGTGCCGATGAGCAGCTCGGGGCCGGCCGGGACGAGCGGGTTCTGCTCGGTCTCCTCGGCCGCCAGCTGCACCAGGTTGGCGATCACATCTGTGCCTTTCGTCGATACGTGTCGGTCAGGGGTTGATTACCGACCGAACACGAACGGCATAACGATGCCGATGAGGGCGAGTGCCTCACAGAAGGCGAAGCCCAGGATCTGGTTGGCGCGGATCAGACCGGCGGCCTCGGGCTGGCGAGCCAGGGCCTGGGTGCCGTTGCCGAAGATGATGCCGACGCCGATGCCGGGGCCGATGGCGGCGAGGCCGTAACCGATGGAGCCGACGGAGCCGTGGACACCGGTGGCAGCGGCGAGGGTCTCAAGAGCGGACATGCCGGTTCTTCCTTCTCTTTCATGGACCGGTGGGGGTTGGCCACCGGACGTCTGGGGGTGTGCGGGCAGGTGGTTCGACTCAGTGGTGCTCGGCGAGAGCGCCCTGAATGTAGGAGCAGGCAAGGAGCACGAAGACGTACGCCTGGACGGCCTGGATGAAGAGTTCGAAGATGATCATGGCGATGGTCATCACGAAGGAGACGCCGGCGGCCGGGATCATGTAGCTGTTCAGCAGGTACCAGGAGGCGACGGTGAACATCACCAGCATCAGGTGACCGGCGAACATGTTGGCGAACAGTCGCACCGCGTGGGTGAACGGGCGGACCAGCAGGTTCGAGAAGAACTCGATGACCATGACGAGCGGCAGGACCGCGCCGAGCGACTTGTCGTAGCCGGTGACGTTCTTGAAGAAGCCGACGAAGCCGTGCTTCTTGAAGGTCAGCGACACCCAGAGGATCCAGACGATCGCGGCGAGGACCGCCGGGAAGGCGATCACCGAGGAGACCGGGAACTGGGCCAGCGGGATCACCGACCAGACGTTCATGATCCAGACGAAGAAGAACAGCGAGACCATGAGCGGGACGTACTTCTCGCCCTCGCGCTTGCCGAGGGTCTCGTAGACGATCCCCCGGCGCACGAAGTCGTAGCCGGCCTCGGCCACCATCTGGAGCTTGCCCGGGACCACCTTGGCGTTGCCGAAGGCGGCCCAGAAGAACGCGACGACCAGCACGGTGGTGATGAGCGCGAGCAGCATCACCTTGTTGAACTCGAAGCCGCCCGCCGTGAACAGGGGCTTGAAGAGGAAGGAGTTCAGGCCCGGTGCCGGAAAGCCACAGCCGTTGTCGGACAGGATGCGGCAGCTCCAGTCAAAGGCGAGCTGGGTCTGGTCAGCACTCACCGCGGGCTCCTTCGGCATGACGCATGGGTACGGCAACCTCGTTGTGTCGGCGCGGCGCGCAGCCGCGGATCGGCACCGGACTGGTGTTACGGATGTGGGGGCGGCCTTCGGGCATCAAGCCTCGCGTTTGAGCAGGCGTCAGCTCAGATGCCCGCGCCCGCGATGCCGCAGTTGGCACCGGACGATAGCAGGATCTCTCACGCGTCTTTATCCCGGCCCTACCCCTCACGACGTGGACCCTGTCTTCTCGGGCTTCTCGCTCTTCTCGGAGTCCGGGTCGATGTAGAAGATCTTGGCCTTCATATGCGCGCGTGCCTGCGCCGCCATCCACACGACCGTCGCGATCACAAGTGCGAGCGCGAACGTCTTCGGATCGAAGAGAGAGGTGCCCTTGAAGAGAGCCACGAAGATCAGGAGCAGCAGGAGCTGAGCGACGTAGAGCATCAGCCCCATGGCCTGGAACAACTGCGGGAGCGTTTTTGCCGTCCACTGCAGTACGTAGAGCCCGACCCCCATGAAGACAAGGGCGAGCAGCGTGCCGACAGCCGCACCGAGCGCTCCCTTGCCCCCTGCGACCACGCCGCTCACGGCGACGGCGACCACGCCGACGGCCGCTGTGGGCACAGCGATCTGCAGAAGGTTCCGGGCGTCATTGGACGGCATGGCGGCAACTCCGCTTACTGAAGGGGGCAGGGTGTCGTCATGGACGAGCGTAGTCCCGGGGCGAGTGGGGACCTCACGCAGAGGGTCCTCAGCAGAGGGCCCTCCGGCTCTATCCCGGGGCTTCTCGTGAACCGTATCACAAACTATTTGATGCGGTCTTTACCAAGGGGTGTGCCCACCATCACACATGAGAGTGAAGCTGCGCGTCTGTGCGCGCGAGACACCCAGTTGTCTGGTATTGGGGTGCTATACACCCCCACGAGTTGGCAACGCACTCGTCAGATTCTTACTTTGCGCATCAGCGTGACGACTCGGCTTCGCGCCGCTCCGGACGCGTCCGGGCGCCCAGCGCGGTGGCTCCGTTGAGCGTCCTGGCGCCCGCGGCGACAGGCGTGCGGTGCGCCTCCCCGGCCACGGCCACCCCGTTCACCGGCTCCAGGCCCTCCAGGCCCTCTCCGCCGGCCCCGGCCGCCACCGGCCCGGCCTCGGCGCCGCGCCTGCGGCGGTAACGCGGCGGCACGAAGGCCTCGGCCCAGCGCGGGGCGCGCGGGGTGAACCTCGGCAGCAGGAGCAGCACCAGGCCCACCGCGCTCAGCGCCATGATGCCGAGCACGATCCACATGGACGCCGAGTTGACGGAGTACGCCAGGGCGCCGAAGGAGATGATCGCCGCCCAGAAGTACATGATCAGCACGGCCCGGCTGTGCGAGTGCCCGATGTCCAGCAGCCGGTGGTGCAGATGCCCGCGGTCCGCGGCGAACGGCGACTGGCCGCGCCAGGTGCGGCGCACGATCGCGAGGAAGAAGTCGGCGACCGGGACGGCGATGATCGTCAGCGGCAGCAGCAGCGGGATGTAGACCGGGACCGTCTGGTGCACCGTCGCCCGCTCGGAACCGGAGAAGAGGTTCATCGCGTCCGGGTCCACCTGGCCGGTGACCGAGATCGCGCCGGCCGCGAGCACCAGACCGATCAGCATCGAGCCCGAGTCGCCCATGAAGATCCGCGCCGGGTGCATGTTGTGCGGCAGGAAGCCCAGGCACATGCCCATCAGGACGGCCGCGAACAGGGTGGCGGGGGCGGCGGCCTCCAGGCCGTAGCCGTACCAGATGCGGTACGCGTACATGAAGAACGCGGCGGCCGCGATGCACACCATGCCGGCGGCGAGGCCGTCGAGGCCGTCGACGAAGTTCACCGCGTTGATGGTGATGACGACCAGCGCCACCGTCAGCAGGGTGCCCTGCCACTGCGTGAGCGCGACCAGTCCGACGCCCGGCACGGGTAGCCACAGGATCGTCAGACCCTGCATGACCATCACGCCCGCGGCGATCATCTGGCCGCCCAGCTTGATCAGGGCGTCGATCTCGAACTTGTCGTCCAGCACGCCGATCAGCCAGATGAGCGCGGCGCCGGAGAGCAGCGCCCGGGGCTCGTTCGACTTGGCGAAGACCTCGTTGAGGTTCTTGAGGTGGTCGGCGACCAGCAGACCCGCGCACAGCCCGAAGAACATGGCGATACCGCCGAGCCGGGGAGTCGGCTCCCGGTGCACGTCCCGGGCCCGGATCTCCGGCATGGCTCCGGCCACGATCGCGAACTTGCGTACCGGCCCTGTGAGCAGATACGTCACCGCGGCCGTGATGCAGAGCGTCAGCAGGTATTCACGCACGGGCTTCCCCACAGATCTCGCTGGACGTCCTCAGCCCCACACCCTAGCTTCGCGTGCATACGGTTGAGGACTCACGGGTAGCCACGATGGTTGCACGTGTGGCTGTGTACTCCGCTGCCTGTACCCCTCAGCGGCCGGGATACGGCGGAAATCCGTCGGTGAGCTCCCGCACTTCTTCACGCGCCCGCTTGGGCTCCGTCTCCTCGCGCAGCACGGCGCCGAAGAGGGCGGCGATCCGCGCCATCTCCGTCTCGCGCATGCCCTGCGTGGTGACGGCGGCGGTGCCCAGGCGCAGCCCCCGGACGTCCCCGTGGGGCAGCGCACAGGTGTCGAGGACCATACCGGCCGCCGCGAGCAGTCCCCGGGCGGTGTGGCCCTCCACGCCCAGCGGGGCGGGGTCGACGGTCAGCAGATGGGTGTCGGTGCCGCCGGTGGTCACATGCAGCCCCTGGGCGGCCAGGGCCGCCGCGAGCATCCGGGCGTTGGCCACCACCTGGTGGGCGTAGACCCCGAAGTCCGTGGTCGCCGCCTCCCCGAACGCGACGGCCTTCGCGGCGACGCTGTTCATCTGGGCGCCGCCCTGGGTGAACGGGAAGACGGCCCGGTCCACCCGTTCGGCCAGTTCGCTGCCGCACAGGATCATGCCGCCGCGCGGGCCGCGCAGCACCTTGTGGGTGGTGGCGCAGACGACGTCGGCGAACGGCACCGGGCTCGGAGCCGCTCCCCCGGCGACGAGCCCGATCGGGTGCGCCGCGTCGGCGATCAGATACGCCCCGACCTCGTCGGCGACCTCCCGGAAGAAGGCGTAGTCGACATGGCGCGGATAGGAGATGGACCCGCACACGATGGCCTTCGGCCGGTGCGTACGGGCCAGGGTGCGCACCTGCACATGGTCCATCAGCCCGGACTCCGCCTCGACGCCGTAGGCGACGAAGTCGAACCACCGGCCGGAGAAGTTCGCGGGCGAGCCGTGGGTGAGATGGCCGCCGTGCGGCAGTCCGAGGGCGAGGACGGTGTCGCCGGGCCTGAGCAGGGCGGCGTACGCGGCGAGCATCGCGGACGATCCCGAGTGCGACTGCACATTGGCGTGCTCGGCCCGGAACAGCGCCTTGGCCCGCTCCACGGCGAGGCGCTCGGCGACGTCGACCAGCTCGCAGCCGCCGTGGTAGCGGGCCCCCGGGTACCCCTCGGCGTACTTGTTGGCGAGCGGGGAGCCGAGGGCGGCGAGCACCGCCGGGGAGGTGAAGTTCTCGGCGGCGATGAGCTGCAGCGTCGTCGACTGCCGGGCGAGTTCCCCGAGGAGGATCTCGGCCATCTCGGGATCCTGCCGGCGCAGTACGTCGGCCTCGAGGGTGTGGGTGACCGCCATGGTGGTCTCCGGGGATCCAGGCGTCGGGGTGTACGTCCAATGTAGGCCCGCGCCCCTTGTGGCGCCCGGGCGCCACGTCCGCCGAGCCGTCCGGTGGACGGAAAACCCGGCAACGCTGTCACGGGCGCCGTGTCAGGCCCGTGCGGGCACTCCCGTCAGTGCGGTCACCACCGGGTCCAGGGCCTGGTGGATCTCGTCCCCGATCGAGCGGAAGAACGTCAGCGGCGCGCCGTACGGGTCGAACACCTCGTCGGCCTCCGCGGTCGGCGCCAGCAGCCACCCGCGCAGGGCCGCGGCGGCCCGCACCAGGGCCCGGGCACGGTCCACCATGCCGTCCTCCAGGGGAGGCAGCGTCGCGGGGTCTATCGCCCGTACGAGACGGGTGAACTCCTTCAGCGTGAACGTGCGCAGGCCCGCCGAGTGGCCCATGGAGATCACCTGGGCCCGGTGGTCACGGGTCGCGGTCAGGACCAGGTCGGCCCGGATGACGTGCTCGTCCAGGAGTTCCCGGCCGACGAAGCCGGAGGCGTCCGCGCCGAAGTCCGCGAGGACCGCCTCCGCGTTCGCCTCCATGGGGGCACCCTCGTGGCCCCAGGTGCCCGCGCTCTCCACGATGAGGCCGCCCATGACGCTCCCCGCGATGAGGCCGGGCGCGGGGCAGCCGAGCCGGTCCGCGAGGAAGTGCCGGGTCAGCCGCTCGGTGATCGGCGAGCGGCACACGTTGCCGGTGCTGACGTGGAGGATGCGGAAGGTGTCATCCGGAAGACCTGGCTCCGCCAGGCCTCCCGTCCCTCCCCCGCTGCCTATGCCACGCCCCGCGTCGGGCGGTGTCAATTCGCCACCTCGAGGTCGGGTACGACCTTGCGCAGCTCCTCCGCCGACAGCGCGCCCTGGCGCAGCAGCACCGGCACCTTGCCGGTGACGTCGACGATCGACGAGGGGATGTTGCCGGGCGTGGGACCGCCGTCGAGGTACACGGAGACCGAGTCGCCGAGCATCTCCTGCGCGGCGTCACACGTCTCCGGTGCGGGGTGGCCGGTGAGGTTCGCGGAGGAGACGGCCATCGGGCCGACCTCCGTCAGCAGTTCGATGGCGACCGGGTGCAGCGGCATGCGCACGGCGACGGTGCCACGGGTGTCCCCGAGGTCCCACTGAAGCGACGGCTGGTGCCGTGCGACGAGCGTGAGCGCGCCCGGCCAGAACGCGTCGACCAGTTCCCAGGCCATCTCGGAGAAGTCCGTGACAAGGCCGTGCAGGGTGTTCGGGGAGCCGATCAGGACAGGCGTGGGCATGTTGCGGCCCCGGCCCTTGGCCTGGAGCAGGTCGCTCACGGCCTCCGAGGAGAACGCGTCGGCGCCGATGCCGTACACGGTGTCGGTCGGCAGCACCACGAGTTCGCCACGGCGGACGGCGGACGCGGCCTCGCGCAGACCCGTCACGCGGTCGGTTGCGTCGTTGGTGTCGTATCGCCGTGCCATGTCTAGAAGACCTCCTCGTACACGTCCTGCTGAGGGAAGAGATGCTGGGGCGCGCTCACGGCAGTGCCTTGCGTGCGGTCGCGAAGCGCGGGCGGTTGTTGAGGTCCGGGTGGTCGGCCGCGTCGGCCCAGCCCCGCTCCTCGGTGAAGATCCACGGCACCTGGCCGCCCTGGGTGTCGGCGTGCTCGATGACGACGACGCCGCCGGGGCGCAGCAGCCGGTGCGCGGTGCGTTCCAGACCGCGGATGAGGTCGAGGCCGTCCTCGCCCGAGAACAGGGCCAGGTCCGGGTCGTAGTCCCGGGCCTCGGGAGCGACGTACTCCCACTCGGTCAGCGGGATGTACGGCGGGTTGGAGATCACGAGGTCGACCTGGCCGTCGAGGTCGGGGAAGGCCGTGCGGGCGTCGCCCTGGCGCAGGTCGACCCTGGACCCCTCGACGTTCTTGCGGGTCCACTCCAGGGCGTCCTCGGACAGCTCCACGGCGTGCACCCGCGAACGCGGCACCTCCTGCGCCAGGGCGAGCGCGATGGCGCCCGAACCGGTGCACAGGTCCACGATCAGCGGCTCGACGACGTCCATGGCCCGTACGGCGTCTATGGCCCAGCCGACGACCGACTCGGTCTCCGGGCGGGGCACGAACACGCCGGGGCCGACCTGGAGCTCCAGATAGCGGAAGTAGGCGCGCCCGGTGATGTGCTGGAGCGGTTCGCGGGCCTCGCGGCGGGCGATGACCTCCCAGTAGCGGGCGTCGAAGTCCGCGTCCTTGACGGAGTGCAGCTCGCCCCGCTTGACGCCGTGCACGAACGCGGCGAGCTCCTCCGCGTCATTGCGCGGCGAGGGCACGCCGGCGTCGGCCAGCCGCTGGGTGGCCTGGGCCACCTCTGCGAGCAGCAGGTTCACGCTGGTCCTCCGGGGCTGAGCGTTGTGCGGGTACGGGGGCTTACGCGGCCGCGAGCTTGGCGGCCGCGTCCGCGTCGACGCACGCCTGGATCACCGCGTCGAGGTCGCCGTCCAGGACCTGGTCCAGGTTGTACGCCTTGAAGCCGACCCGGTGGTCCGAGATGCGGTTCTCGGGGAAGTTGTACGTACGGATCTTCTCGGAGCGGTCGACGGTGCGGACCTGGCTGCGGCGGGCCGCGGCGGCCTCCTTCTCCGCCTCCTCCTGCGCCATGGCGAGCAGCCTGGAGCGCAGGATACGCATCGCCTGCTGCTTGTTCTGCAGCTGGCTCTTCTCGTTCTGGCAGGAGGCGACGACACCGGTCGGGATGTGCGTGATGCGCACGGCGGAGTCGGTCGTGTTGACGGACTGGCCGCCGGGGCCCGAGGAGCGGTACACGTCGATACGGAGGTCGTTCGGGTTGATCTCGACGTCGACCTCCTCCGCCTCCGGGGTGACCAGCACACCGGCCGCGGAGGTGTGGATACGGCCCTGGGACTCCGTCGCGGGCACGCGCTGCACGCGGTGCACCCCGCCCTCGTACTTCAGCCGGGCCCACACGCCCTGGCCGGGCTCCAGCTGGCCGCGGGCCTTCACGGCGACCTGGACGTCCTTGTAGCCGCCGAGCTCGGACTCGGTGGAGTCGATGATCTCGGTCTTCCAGCCGATGCGCTCGGCGTACCGCAGATACATGCGCAGCAGATCGCCGGCGAACAGGGCGGACTCGTCGCCGCCCGCGCCCGCCTTGATCTCCAGAATGACGTCCTTGTCGTCGCTGGGGTCGCGCGGGACGAGCAGGAAGCGCAGCTTCTCCGTCAGCTCCTCGCGCTGCCGCTCCAGGTCCTTGACCTCGGCGGCGAACTCCGGGTCGTCGGCGGCCAGTTCGCGGGCGGTCTCGATGTCGTCACCGGACTGCTTCCAGGAGCGGTACGTGGCGACGATCGGGCTCAGCTCGGCGTAGCGCTTGTTGAGCTTGCGCGCGTTCGCCTGATCCGCGTGGACCGACGGATCGGCGAGCTTCTTCTCCAGGTCGGCGTGTTCCCCGACCAGTTCCTCGACCGCCTCGAACATCTCCGGCTCCCTGAGTGTCCCCCGCCCGGGCGAGCGTGGGGGACGTACGTACGACAATGAGTGGGCTGCACCGCAAAGCGCCGGTCCCGGCGCCCCCGTGCTCGCGCACAGGAGCACCGGAGACCGGCGCTGTGGGCTCGCTACTTCTTGGCAGCGGCAGCCTTGCCGAAGCGGGCCTCGAAGCGGGCCACACGGCCACCGGTGTCGAGGATCTTCTGCTTGCCCGTGTAGAACGGGTGGCACTCGGAGCAGACCTCGGCCCGGATGGTGCCGGACTCGATGGTGCTACGGGTGGTGAACGACGCGCCACAGGTGCAGCTGACCTGCGTCTCGACGTACGCGGGGTGGATGTCGCGCTTCAAGGTGTCTCCTAGGTTTCGGGAGGGCGCCGGGTCGCAGCCGCGGGATGCGGAGGCGTGAACCGGGGCCGACGTACCAGTCTGCCAGGACTGGCCGCATCCCCCAAAACCGGGGGCACAAGTGATCTATTCCCCATGGCCTCGGAGGGCGCCGAGGGCCGTGGACGCGCGCCCGGACCCGGTCAGGACCTGACCACGCCCTTGGCCTGACCGCTGGCCGAGCCGTTGGTCACGCTCGCCGGAATCGGCCGGTCGTGCTTGAGGGCGTCCCACACCGTCTGGGCCTTGTCCTTCTCCAGCAGGACGCGGTTGGGGTTCGCCGGGTCGTACCGGACCGGCATCGTCACCATGTTCATGTGGGAGGAGCTGATGCCCTTCAGCCCGCTCGCGAAGGACGCCAGGTTCTTGACGGAGCCCAGGTCGGAGTCGGTGGTGACGGTCTTGGTCGCGGTGTCGGCGAGGTTCACCAGCTTGGTGGGGCTGGTCAGCACGCCGAGCTGCTTCACCTGGGCGACCAGGGCCTTGACGAAGGCCTGCTGGAGCTGGATGCGGCCGAGGTCGGAGCCGTCGCCGACGCCGTGCCGGGTGCGCACTAGGCCGAGCGCCTGCCGGCCGTCGAGGGTGTGCTCGCCGGCCTTCAGGTCGAGGTGGCTGTTCTGGTCGGCGATGTCCTTGGTGGTGGTCACCCGGACGCCGCCGAGACCGTCGACCAGCTTCTGGAACCCGGAGAAATCCACCTCGATGTAGTGGTCCATACGGACGCCGCTGAGCGACTCGACGGTCTTCACGGCGCAGGCGGCGCCCCCGGTGGAGTACGCGGAGTTGAACATCACCCCGGGGGCGGCCGGGTGCACGGTGCCCTTGCCGTCGGTGCACTCGGGGCGGTCGATGAGGGTGTCGCGCGGGATCGAGACGACCGCGGCCTTCTTGTGGCCCTTGTAGAGGTGCACGACCATCGCCGTGTCGGAGCGGGCGCTGCCGTCGTCGGTGCCGCCGCCCAGCTTCTTGTTGCCGCCGGAGCGGGTGTCCGAGCCGAGGACGAGGATGTTCTCGGAGCCGTTGTCGGCCTTCTTGGGCCGGTGGCCGCCGAGGGCCGCGTCGATGTCGACGGTCCTGAGGTTGCCGTTGAGCTTGAAGTAGAGGATGCCGGCGCCGGTGCCGCCCAGGACGAGAATGCCCCCGGCGGTCCAGGCCGCGACGAGCAGGGCCGTGCGCCCCTTTCCACGCGGCTTGCGGCGGCGCCCCCCGCGACGCGGGTCCGTCGCGGCGGTGCCCTCGTCGGCTATGGCGTCGGGTGTGCTCTCGGCGGGCATGTGCTCCCTCAGTCCTCGTCCGGTCGGGTACCCCCTGCGGTCAGGTCCAGGCCTGGCGGAGCGACCCTTTCCCGTCGCTCGGCTCACCCGAGTGGGGGACCCCCGTCGCTCCATCGTCACTCCGTTCGTCAGACGGAGAAACCGGGGCCAGGGTTGCACAACCCGGTCCGGTCGGTACGTACGTGGACGAACACGCAGGGTCACCACGAATCCTGGAAGAACGCTGCTCACCTGGGCATTTCCCCGGCGGTGCGCCGCCCGGGGTGGCCCCGGCCGCGGCCGGGGGCTGTGGCGAACGTCATCGACGACGGGCCACTGCGGGCAGGCGGACGACACCGCCCCGGACAACGCAAAGGGCCGCTCCCCTCGCAGGACGGGGGGAGCGGCCCTTCGACCAGATCAGTCGCCGTTCGGCGTCGGCGTCGTCTTCTGGATCTGCATCAGGAACTCGACGTTCGACTTCGTCTGCTTCATCTTGTCGAGGAGCAGCTCGATCGCCTGCTGCTGGTCGAGCGCGTGCAGCACCCGGCGCAGCTTCCAGACGACGTTGAGCTCCTCGGCGCCGAGCAGGATCTCTTCCTTACGGGTACCGGACGCGTCCACGTCCACCGCCGGGAAGATGCGCTTGTCGGCGAGCTTCCGGTCGAGCTTGAGCTCCATGTTGCCGGTGCCCTTGAACTCCTCGAAGATCACCTCGTCCATGCGCGAGCCGGTGTCGACCAGCGCGGTGGCGAGGATCGTCAGGGAGCCGCCGTCCTCGATGTTGCGCGCGGCGCCGAAGAAGCGCTTCGGCGGGTAGAGCGCGGTCGAGTCGACACCACCGGACAGGATGCGGCCGGAGGCGGGCGCGGCGAGGTTGTACGCACGGCCCAGACGCGTGATCGAGTCGAGCAGCACGACGACGTCGTGGCCCAGCTCCACCAGGCGCTTGGCGCGCTCGATGGCCAGCTCCGCGACCGTGGTGTGGTCCTCGGCCGGGCGGTCGAAGGTCGAGGAGATGACCTCGCCCTTGACCGACCGCTGCATGTCGGTGACCTCTTCCGGCCGCTCGTCGACGAGGACGACCATCAGGTGGCACTCGGGGTTGTTGTGCGTGATCGCGTTGGCGATCGCCTGCATGATCATGGTCTTGCCGGTCTTCGGTGGGGCCACGATCAGACCACGCTGGCCCTTACCGATGGGCGAGACGAGGTCGATGATGCGGGTGGTGAGGACGCCGGGGTCCGTCTCCAGACGGAGGCGGTCCTGCGGGTACAGCGGGGTGAGCTTGTTGAACTCCGGGCGGCCACGGCCGTGTTCGGGCGCCATGCCGTTGACGGAGTCCAGCCGGACCAGCGCGTTGAACTTCTCGCGCCGCTCGCCGTCCTTGGGCTGACGGACCGCTCCGGTGAGGTGGTCGCCCTTGCGCAGGCCGTTCTTGCGGACCTGGGCGAGGGAGACGTACACGTCGTTCGGCCCGGGCAGGTAGCCCGAGGTGCGGATGAACGCGTAGTTGTCGAGGATGTCCAGGATGCCCGCGACGGGGATCAGGACGTCGTCCTCGGTGACCTGCGGCTCGGCGATGTCGTCACGGCCGCGGCGGCCACGCCGGTCGCGGTAGCGCCCGCGACGGCCACGGCCGCGGCCGTCGAAGTCGTCCCCGTCCTCGTCGGCCCGCTGGCGGTCCTGGCGGCCGCCGCCCTGCTGCTGGCCCTGCTGCTGACGCTGCTGGCCGCCCTGGCCCTGCTGCTCGTCGCCCTTGCCGCGGCGGTCGCGGTCCCGGCCGCGCTCACGGCGGTCGCGACGGCGGCCCTCGCCACCGTCACCCTGCTGCTCGGACGCGGCAGACGACGCGGAGTCGGCGGCCTTGGGCTCGCCCTGCGCCTGCTGGGCCGGAGCCGGGGTCTCGGCCCTCGGCTCGCTCTTCGCCTCGGCGGCGACCGTCTCGGGGCTGCCGGCCTCGGCGGTGGCACGGCGCCGACGGCGCTCGGCCGGAGCACCGTCACCGGCTCCCTGGCCGGGAATCTCGATCTGCTGCGGGGCCACGGACTGCTCGGACTTGTCGGCCTTGGACTCGGCCGCCTCGTCGCCGGTACGGGTCCTGGAGGTGGCCCGGCGCTTCGGCTTGCTCTCGGCGGCGTCCTCGGCCTTGGCCGGGGCACCGCCTCCGGCCTGCGCCTCCTTGATGACCTCGATCAGCTGGCTCTTGCGCATCCGCGCGGTGCCCCTGATGCCGAGGCCGGATGCGACCTGCTGCAGTTCGGCCAGCACCATGCCCTCGAGGCCGGTACCGCGGCGCCGCCGGGAGCCGGCACCGGTGGCAGGCGCGGAGGCGTCCGTGGCGGGCGCGGCAGCGGTCTCCTCGACACGTGCGCCCATCAGATCGGTGGTGTCGCTCACGAAGGGTCCTTCCCTGGAGCGGACGTCGGCCTGTCTGGCTCGGCGACCGGTTGTGCTGTCCGGCTTCGGTCCGGTGTCTGTGGACCGTGCCGGGGCGGTGGTCCGCCAAAGCGGCGGAGGAAATATCTGGAGATTGGCGTTTCCCTGCACGCCGTGGCACCCGGTTTTGTGTCACGCGGCTCGGTCACGCCGATTCCGGAGCGTGCTCGGCAAACAGCTCAGTGTTCGCGTACGACATACCGCTCACGTACGTGATACGGAACACAGTGCGATTTGGGAAGCTCCCGGAAGAGAGGTTGTCCCGGACGGGGACACGAAGCACCTCGCCATGGCTGGGTCAGGTGCAGACTTGAGATTAACACTACCGGATCCAACAAACATTCCCCCTCTCCAAATCCGGCGACCGTGTGTCAGGGCGCAAGCGGCAACACGCTCGCTCCCCGGCTGTCGAGGTCCAGCCGGTTGGCGGCCCATCCCTCGCCCGCCAGGTCGGCCACCTTGTCGGCGCTCGCGTCGTCGGCCAGCGCCAGCACCGTGGGTCCCGCGCCGGAGATGACCGCGGGGATTCCGTCGGCGCGCAGCCGTTCCACGAGCGCGGCACTCTCGGGCATCGCCGGGGCCCGGTATTCCTGGTGGAGCCGGTCCTCGGTGGCGGGCAGCAGCAGCTCGGGACGCCTGGTCAACGCCTCGACGAGCAGGGCGGCGCGGCCCGCGTTGGCCGCAGCGTCGACGTGCGGCACGGAGCGCGGGAGCAGTCCGCGCGCGGTCTCCGTCAGCACCGGCTTTCCGGGCACGAAAACCACCGGAACGATGGAATCTGCGGGATCCAGGCGGATCGCCCGGGCGCCGCCGCGCTCCATCCAGGACAGGGTGAACCCGCCGAGGAGACACGCCGCGACATTGTCCGGGTGTCCCTCGATCTCGGTGGCGAGTTCCAGCAGTGCGGTGTCGTCGAGCCGGCTGTCGCCGCCTATGGTCACGGCGCGGGCGGCGACTATGCCGGCGCAGATGGCGGCGGAGGACGAACCGAGGCCACGGCCGTGCGGAACGCGGTTGGCGCAGACGATTTCCAGGCCGCGGGGCTGCCCGCCGAGGATGTCGAAGGCGGCGCGCAGAGCCCGTACGAGCAGATGGCTCTCGTCCCGCGGGAGCGTCTCGCTGCCCTCGCCGGCGATGTCGATGTGCAGCCCGGAGTCGGCCACCCGGACGACGACGTCGTCGTAGAGCCCCAGCGCGAGGCCCAGGGCGTCGAAGCCCGGGCCGAGGTTGGCGCTGGTGGCGGGGACGCGCACCCGGACGGGGGCGGCGCGGAACGCTGGACCGGCCATCGCTCGATGACTCTCCTTGAGCTGCGTGATGGTCGAATGAATTCGATGCGTACGGAAGACCCGGAGGCCGCAGAGACGACGCGGCACCGCGGCATATGCGGCGGGCGGGTTCAGTACAGCCTATCGAAGGAAGGTTCTGTGGCGACATAGGGCGCACAGGAGGCGCACGATGCGTGTCGTAAGCCCCCTGTGCCCCCTCTGCCGGTTGTCCTCATGGAGGTTGTCCCCCGAGGGCACCCGGGTTACGCGAGTCCGAGCCGCTCGGCCGCCGTAGCCGCGTCGACCGGCACCGTGACCGGCTGCGGGGCACCGGCGACGGCCCAGTCGGGGTCCTTGAGCCCGTTGCCGGTGACCGTGCACACGATCCGCTGGCCGGGGTCCACCCTGCCCTGCTCGGCGGCCTTCAGCAGACCGGCCACGGACGCGGCGGACGCGGGCTCCACGAACACGCCCTCCTGCGCGGCCAACAGCCGGTAGGCGCGCAGGATCTCACGGTCCGTCACCTCGTCGATGGCACCGCCCGACTCGTCCCGCGCCGCCAGGGCGTAACTCCAGGACGCGGGGTTGCCGATCCGGATGGCGGTGGCGATGGTCGAGGGGTCCTTGACCACCTCGCCGCGCACGATCGGGGCCGAACCGGAGGCCTGGAAGCCCCACATGCGCGGGGTACGGCCGGCGACGCCGTCGGCGGCGTACTCCTTGTAGCCCTTCCAGTAGGCGGTGATGTTGCCGGCGTTGCCGACCGGCAGGACATGGATGTCGGGGGCGTCGCCGAGCATGTCCACGATCTCGAAGGCCGCCGTCTTCTGACCCTCGATACGCACCGGATTGACCGAATTGACCAACGCCACCGGGTAGTTGTCGGACAGCTCCCGCGCCAGCGTGAGGCAGTCGTCGAAGTTGCCGTCGACCTGGAGGATCTTCGCCCCGTGCACCAGGGCCTGCCCCATCTTGCCGAGCGCGATCTTGCCCTGCGGCACCAGAACGGCCGACACCATCCCGGCGCGTACGGCGTAGGCGGCGGCCGAGGCGGAGGTGTTGCCGGTGGAGGCGCAGATGACCGCCTTGGCCCCCTCCTCCTTGGCCTTGCTGATGGCCATGGTCATACCGCGGTCCTTGAAGGACCCGGTGGGGTTGGCACCCTCCACCTTCAGGTGGACCTCGCAGCCCGTGCGCTCGGAGAGCACCTGCGCGGGCACGAGCGGCGTGCCGCCCTCACGGAGCGTGACGACCGGCGTGCTGTCCGACACAGGCAGCCGGTCCCGGTACTCCTCGATGATTCCGCGCCACTGGTGGGTCATTGCTGGTTACTCTCCTTCAACCCGCATGATGCTGGCGACACCCCGCACGGTGTCGAGCTTGCGCAGCGCCTCGACGGTCCCGCTGAGCGAGGCGTCGGACGCACGATGGGTGACGACGACGAGGGAGGCCTCCCCGTCCTTACCCTGCTGGCGAACCGTATCGATCGAGACGTCGTGCTCGGCGAAGACGGTGGCGACCTGGGCGAGAACACCCGGTTTGTCGGCGACGTCGAGGCTGATGTGGTAGCGCGTGACCACATCGCCCATCGGCGACACAGGCAGGGCGGCGTAGGCGGACTCGCCGGGCCCGGTGGCCCCGTTGAGCCGGTTGCGGCACACGGCCACCAGATCGCCGAGCACGGCGGAGGCGGTCGGGGCGCCGCCCGCGCCGGGGCCGTAGAACATGAGCTGCCCCGCGGCGTCCGACTCGACGAACACGGCGTTGTACGCACCGCGCACGGAGGCGAGCGGATGGGTCAGCGGAATCATGGCGGGGTGCACGCGCGCGGTGACCGAGCCCCCGTCCGCGGCCCGCTCGCAGATGGCGAGCAGCTTGATGGTGCAGCCCATCTCCTTCGCCGAGGCGAAGTCGGCGGCGGTGACCTCGGTCATGCCCTCGCGGTAGACGTCGTCGAGGCGCACGCGCGTGTGGAAGGCGATCCCGGCGAGGATGGCTGCCTTGGCGGCCGCGTCGAAGCCCTCGACGTCAGCGGTGGGGTCGGCCTCCGCGTATCCCAGCGCGGTGGCCTCGTCGAGCGCCTCCTGGTACCCGGCCCCCGTGGAGTCCATCTTGTCGAGGATGAAGTTCGTCGTCCCGTTGACGATCCCCAGCACCCGGTTGACCTTGTCGCCGGCGAGGGACTCGCGCAGCGGCCGGATCAGCGGGATGGCACCGGCGACGGCGGCCTCGTAGTAGAGGTCGCGGCCGTGCTCCTCCGCCACCGCGTGCAGGGCCGCCCCGTCCTGGGCGAGCAGCGCCTTGTTCGCGGACACGACCGAGGCGCCGTGCTCGAAGGCGGTGGTGATGAGGGTCCGGGCGGGCTCGATCCCCCCGATGACCTCGACGACGACATCGAGGTCACCCCGTTTGACGAGGGCGGTGGCGTCCGTGGTGACGAGCTCGGCGGGAATGCCCTCCCGCACCTTGGAGGGCCTGCGGACCGCGACCCCCGCCAGCTCGACGGGGGCCCCGATCCGGGCGGCGAGGTCGTCGGCGTGCGTCGTCATGATGCGCGCCACCTCTGAGCCGACAACCCCACAGCCCAGCAGCGCCACCTTCAGCGGACGCGTACGCATCATCCGACCTCGTTTCCTCATACGGTCTACGGTGGATCCAGTCTCACTCACCGGACGGGGCTTTCTGCCCTTTGTCCGGATCGTGAGACATCTATTTCATCTTGTCAGCGGCGCAGGACAGGAGATCTTCCGCCGATCCCCGGGGCCCGGCCCAGACCCTCCGGAACGGTCGTCATCCGACATCGAGACGGAGCAGGTCCTCCTCCGTCTCCCGGCGGACGATGACCCGGGCCTCCCCGTCGTTCACGGCGACGACGGGCGGCCGGAGGGCGTGGTTGTAGTTGCTGGCCATGGAACGGCAGTACGCGCCCGTGGCCGGTACGGCGATGAGGTCGCCCGGCGCGAGATCGGCGGGCAGAAACGCGTCCTTGACCACGATGTCCCCGCTCTCGCAGTGCTTGCCGACCACCCGGACCAGCATGGGCTCGGCGTCGGAGGTGCGGGAGACCAGGGCGACGCTGTACTCCGCGTCGTAGAGCGCGGTGCGGATGTTGTCCGACATGCCGCCGTCCACGGAGACGTACGTACGCAGCCCGTCGAGCGGCTTGATCGTGCCGACCTCGTACAGCGTGAACGCGGTCGGCCCGACGATGGCGCGCCCGGGCTCGACGGAGATCCGCGGGGTCCGCAGCCGCGCCGCGTCGCACTCACGGGAGACGATCTCGCTCAGCGCCTTGGCGATCTCGTGCGGCTCCCGCGGATCGTCGTCGCTCGTGTACGCGATCCCGAGCCCGCCGCCGAGGTCGATCTCGGGCAGCTCGATGCCGTGCTCGTCCCGGATGTCCTTCAGGAGCCCCACGACGCGGTGCGCAGCGACCTCGAAGCCCGACATGTCGAAGATCTGCGAACCGATGTGGCTGTGGATGCCGATGACCTCCAGCCCGTCGAGCTGAAGGGCACGACGCACGGCCTCGGCGGCCTGCCCGTCCGCCAGCGGGATCCCGAACTTCTGGTCCTCGTGGGCGGTGGCGATGAACTCGTGCGTGTGCGCCTCCACGCCGACGGTGACCCGGATCTGCACCCGCTGCCGCCGGCCCAGGGACGAGGCGATGTGGGCGACCCGCACGATCTCCTGGAAGGAGTCGAGCACGATCCGCCCGACACCGCTCTCGACGGCCCTGGTGATCTCCTCGGTGGACTTGTTGTTCCCGTGGAAGGCGATCCGCTCCGCGGGCATGCCCGCGGCGAGAGCGGTGGCCAACTCGCCCCCCGAGCACACGTCCAGGTTCAGCCCCTCCTCGTGCAGCCAGCGCACGACGGCACGGGACAGAAACGCCTTCCCCGCGTAGAACACGTCCGCGTCCGGCCCGAAGGCGGTACGCCAGGCGCGCGCCCGGGCCCGGAAGTCGGCCTCGTCCAGGAAGTAGGCGGGGGTGCCGAACTGCTCGGCAAGGGTCTTCACGTCGATCCCGCCCACCGTGGCGACGCCCTGGCCGTCACGGGTGACGGTCTGCGCCCACACCTTGGGATCGAGGACGTTGAGGTCGGCGGGCGGCGCGGAGTAGTGGCCCTCGGGCAGCACGTCGGCGTGGCGGGGCCCGGCGGGATGTGCGGAACGGCTCATGTCGGTCTGGGCTCTCTCGGGATCTCAGAGGTAGTCGGGTGCGCTGATGCCGAGCAGGGACAGGCCGCCGGCCAGCACCGTCCCGGCGGCTTCGGCAAGGGCGAGCCGGGCGCGGTGGGCGGCCGAGGGTTTCTCGTCGCCGAGCGGGAGCACGGTGTGCTGGAAGGCGAGCAGCCCGTCGGCGACGGCCACGAGCTGCCGGGCGAGCCGGTCGGGCGCACGGTGGGCCGCCGCCTGGGTGAGGGCGTGCGGATACGCACCGAGGGCGCGCGTCAACGGCGCCGCATCGGCTACGTCACCGGGCACCGCGCCGAACCCGAGCCGGCCGGCGTTGCGGCCGAGGGCACGGGCACGCGCATGGGCATACCGCACACGGAAGAGAGGATTGCTCTCTCGCTGCAGCAGATGATCGGCGGTGATCCGCGGCCGGTCGTGCGCCGCGGGGTGCAACAACGCCCATCGAGCGGCATCGGGTCCGAGCGGCGCGGGATCCTCCGGCGCGGGAACGGGCCGAAGATCGACGGCTTCCCCGGCCCGCACATGATGAACCTCGGCACGCCCACCCTGGGTGGCGATGATCCGCACCAGGGTGTCGGCGACGACCTCGGCACGAATGTCGTAGGGGATCCGGAGGGGGATGACCTGACCGATGAGGGTGGGGGTGTGGCCGTAAGGGAGGGCCGGCGTGGTGGGGGTTTGGGTGCCGGGGGTGTTTGCGGGGGTGGGGGTGTTTGGGGTGGTGGGGGGTGGGGTGCGGGGGGTGGTTTGCGCGTCGGCGCCGATGCCTGCGTCGACGTTGACACCTCGGTCGCCGTCGATACGGCCGTCGACGTTGACGCCTCCGTCGACGCTGACACCTCTGTCGGCATCGACACCAATCTCGCCCACGCCACGCACGCCGCCCCGGCCACTCATGTCACCCACGCCACCCACGCCGCCCGGGCCACTCATGTCACCCACGCCACCCACGCCGCCCGGGCCACTCATGTCACCCACGCCACCCACGCCGCCTGGGCCACTCATGTCACCCACGCCGCGCATGCCACCCACGCCAGCCACGCCACCCAAGTCACGCATGTCACGCATGTCACGCATCGCGACGTCGCCGGAGCGCTGGAGGATCTCCCGGACGAGAGCCGCGGTGGCGGTGGCCCGTTCGAGGTGGATGTTGAGAAAGCCCGGCCCGGTGATCTCGACATCGGCCACCCCGGCGGTCTCCCGGAGCAGGGGCCGAAGGATCTCGGCGACATCGAGGGGCGCACGCCCGGCAGGACGGGCCAGCTGAAGCGCGATGTTCGTGGCGTAGTCACCACGGCCCCCGGGCCCCGGCGGAGCGACCACGGCACGCGCCGGCACGGCCACCGTCAGCTCCCCGCCCTCCACAGCACGACGCACCGCGCACAGCACGGTACGGGAGAGCTCAACGGGGGTCACGGGACAAGGGTAGGCGAGGAGGGGGGTGGGTACGCGAACGGGTTTGGGCGAAGGTCCGGGATGTGGACGGGGCACGCTCCGGGCTCCCGGGCACGGCGAGGGCGTGCTCGATGCCTACGGGCGCCCACTCAGCTGCCGGCTGCCCCCAACTGCCCCAGAAATCCCACTGGCCCCATCTCCCCCGCCTGAGGATCACCACGGTCGGCGCCACTGCGGCAGCTGTCGCTGTTGTCGCTGTTGTCGCCGCCGAGGTCAGAGGAATAGTCGTAGGCACTCCCCGGCCCACGACGGCCCATCAGCTCCTTGACGAGCTGCACGAGTTCCAACGGCTCGAAGGGCTTGGCGAGGAACGCGTCGACACCGACATCGAGGCCACTCTCGACCTCGTGCTGGGTGCAGGCGCTGATGATGGCGACGGGCAGGGAGCGGGTGCGGGGGTCGGCACGAAGCCGGGCGACGGTCCGCAAACCGTCGAGCCGCGGCATGACGACGTCCAGGGTGACGAGATCGGGCCGCACCTGATGGACGACGTCCAGACACTCGGCACCGTCGGCCGCGGTCACGACCTCGAGACCCTCCAGCTCGAGGTTGACCCTGATCAGCTGCCGGATGACCTTGTTGTCGTCCACAACAAGAACCCGGCCGGACGCGCCTGACACAACTCGAGAGTAGGTCCGCCCAACCGGCCGCGTACGGGTTTTCCCCACTTCCACCCCGTCCGGGGGACCCCGCCCAACGGGACCACCAGGGAAACCGTTCATGACGACCCCGAAAGAGCTGGTAGGGTTCTACCCGTCGCCGCGAACACCGCGAGACACGCCCCCGTAGCTCAGGGGATAGAGCAACGGCCTCCGGAGCCGTGTGCGCAGGTTCGAATCCTGCCGGGGGCACTTCGTGTGAAGTGCCTAAAGACCCCGCGACCAGCGAACTAGCTGGATGCGGGGTCTTCTTGCATGCGCAAGCGGATGCGGTCAGACGCAGCCCCATGACAGTGATCACGTAATGACCGCGTAATGATCTTGGGGTACGTCTCTGCAGGTCACGCCAACTATCGAGAGCTTTCGGGCGAGTCTCATCAAACACCTGGGCACGCAGACGATCTTGTGATGTTCTGCTCCTGTGGATGGTGTCCTCTCGGCCTTAATCGCGATCGTCGGAACGCTGCTGGGCTCCGCTGTGACGCACGCATTCCAGCGCAAAGCGTCTGCACACGACCGAGTGTTCGCGGCTCAACAGCAACTCCGCGCGGATCGGATGACCGTGTACAGCGACTTCGCCGGAGCGCTGACAGAGTTCCGACGCAGCCAACAAGATCGCTGGCACCGCAAGAACGAGGACCCAGACGGCTCCGCGTTCATCGCAGCTCGCACAGAGGCCTACCGGCTCCGCGGGACCGCCCTCCACTCGCTGTTCCGAGTCCAGCTCATAGCGAGCACGCAGACGCTGATCGACACCGCGCAAAATGCCTACGACCTCACATCCAGCTTGCACAAGGCAAACGACAAGACAGAGCTGAGTGCCCTCGGAGCACAGGCACGAGAGGCCCTGGAGCAGTTCATCACCATCGCCTCTTCGGACGTGCAGTGACGCCGAGGGAGCCCCAGATCTCTCCGGGGCTCCCTCGGTGACTCGACCAGACCATGCAGTGGTCACATGGCTCGCATTTACACGTCCTCCTCCCCCAGCCCCTTCAAGATCCGGTCGTTCATTTCCTGCTCCTGGCCGTCGATGCACTTGGCGTAGATCTTCAGCAGGACGTCCACCGAGTGGCCGGCGCGAGCCGCCACCTCCGGAGCGGGTACGCCGGAATTGAGCCACTGGGAGACACCCGCGTGTCGGAGGTCGTACGGACGGGCCGCCAAGACGGAGGAGACCTGTTGGGGCGGGAACGCCAGCGCGCGGGCTTGCTTCCACGCACGGGAGTACGAGGACGCCGCTACGACGTTCCCCCGCTCACTGGCGAACAGCCGACCATCCTCCGCGGTGCCGAACTCCTTGATGTGCTCGCGGAGCATCCGTACCAGCGGAGGCGGAATTGGCACAATGCGAACCTCACCACTCGCCCGCTGCTTCAGGCCCCGCCGGTCGTGTGCTTCACCAGAGTCCGTCCACGCCTTCCCAGCAGTGGGCCGGGTCTCCGCCAGCTCGATACGGCCCCAACCCGACGGCGGAAGCGTGCAGTCGGAGCGTCGAAGGCCAAGGGCCTCCCCCGGCCGCATGGCCGCGTAGTACAGGCACCCGAAGAACGCCCGCAGCCGTCGGCCACTCGCCCGCTCATAGCCACCCACATACGTGATTGCGGTCAGCAGTTCCCGAGCCTGCCGAGGGTTGACCACCACCCGGCGGTCAACCTCCTGCAGCGCCCGTTTGCCCCGCTTGCGTCGGATCCGGCTCAGCGGGTTGGAGGGCAGGTGCTCCAGCTCCACGGCATATTCGAGAACGTTGAAGACCACGGCACGCCGCCGCCGGTACGTCTGCGTCGCCGCAGACTTGCCGTCCAGCCTCCGGCCCAGCGCGTCGATCAGGTCATGCACCCGGGTGATCTCTTGCAGCTCCGCCACCGGCAGCGACGCCTTCTCGATCCACTTCACCGCCGCCGCGATCTCCTCCGGCCGCTCCCGCTCTCGGCGAGGGACCGGCAGGACATACGAGCGCAGCGCCCGCCGCAGAACATCAGGACCAGGCCGCCCCCGTCCCGGTTTGACCAGGACGGGAACGACCGTCGCCAGTGCGTCCGTCACGCTGTCCCGTTGCTTGGCCGACGCCTCCGCCCACCGGGCATCCACGTACTTCACCGCCAGGTCCAGGAACGACAGGGCCGCTTTGCCACCGTGCAGCGAATCGGGCAGGCCGGTCACGGTGTCGAACGGCTCGCCCTTGTCCGCCGCCCTCAGGAGCTGAGACCGGAAGCGGTCAGCCAGTGCCTTGGTCTTGTAGGACTCGTGGAACGGCTGGCCGTCCACGGACCAGCGGACGAGATGGGTGGGCTTCTTCGCCGAGCGGTTGACACTGAGCTTCCAGACGACGACCTTGTACGACTTCACGACGCAGCCCCCTCTGCCCGCTTCTCCAACCACTCGTTGAGCACGTCCCGGCGGACCCTCAGCTCCCCGTTCGGCAGCCGGATGCAGGCCGGAGCGAGCCGCAGTTCCCGCCAGCGGTAGAAGGTCCGCCGGGAAATGCCGCCCAGTTCGTCGAGCACCTGCCGGACCGTGAGCAGTTCCGCCGGTTTCGCACGGCCGTCACGCGCCATGGAGACCACCGCCCTCCCGCACCGAGGCAGCCAGGAGAGCCGCTTCCGGCGAGTAGCCGCGCCCCGCGTACCGCCACTCGCCGACCGTGACCGTGGGATGGTCGGCCAGGCCGAGGGAGGCTTGTTGCTGCTCCGCGCGGTGGTCCGCACGGGCCTGTCGGAGGGCGGTCAGCGTGGTCGAGTAGCGGCGTGACTTGGTGGAGAAGTGGCCGCCGTACCCGAGCATGTGGGCCCAGCGTCGCAGCCCGAGCGGCCCGAACTCAGGCAGGCCGCCGAGCCACCAGCACGTACCGATCATCCGCAGCACATGCGCACGAACCGGCAGCATCACCATGTCTCGCGCGTGATGAATGCGACCGTCCACCGCACCGGCGGACTCTGCCCCCTTGGTGGCGTACTTGGCGATGTAGCCCGCCACAGCTCCCGCAGAGGCAGGCCGCTCCCCTACGTCCCGCCCGTACGAGGTGACCGGCCGTGCGTCGACCTGCGTGCCGAAGCGCAGCACCCGCGGACCGACCACATCCGCGCCCGGAGCGGCCAACCGCACCCGAACGACCACGGCCCGTACCGCGTCCACCAGGAGCCGGACGGTCGCCCAGTGGGGCGGAGCCGAGCCGGGCCCGTCCGGACCGTCGAGCCGGATCACGGCATGGAAGTGGACCAGGCCCCGCCGCTGGTACTCAGCGACCTTCGCGTACGAGAGCCTGGCAACCTCCCCGAACTCCGTACGGGACAGCCCGGCCCGCCGGGCGACCTCCCGCCGGAGCTCCAGCCCGAATCGGTGCCAGAGCCGACCGGCGAACGCGTGCCAGAGCACGGCCCCCGCGTAGTCGTAGCAGCGCGGACAGAGCGGTTCGCCGAGACGCGGATCATCCGCCGGGTGCCGCTCTCGACATCCGGCCGGAGTCCCATGCGGGCAGCACTCCCCCGCCCGACGAGGCCGGCAGGCCCGCACGCGCCCATCTCGCTCACGGCGCGTGTGGACCGGGCCGAAGCCGGGAGCGGTGAGCGTGGCGAACACCCGCGGGTGCCCACTCACCGACTCTGGAACGCTCTTGCCGCCGACGAGACCGGTGCGGATGAGGTGATACGTGTCCGCCCGGTACAGGCCCGAGCAGGCCGGGCAAACAGTCGCCCGCCGGTTGCCGCACCCGGTGAGCAGCCGACCGCCATAGGTGTCCGAACTGTAGGAGAGCAGGGCCGCACCGGTCCTCGTGTCGTAGACGGTTGCGGCACCGACCAGATGGATGGGGTTAGTGCACCCACCGAGGCGGACGATGTTCCGGCGCCAGGCGACGAAGTCCGGCTCCGCCGCCCTGGCGACCAGCGCGGCAGCACCCACCGCAAGCCGAGTGGTCATCGGCGACCACCCCCGCGCCCGAAGGCCTGCCCCATCACGGCCGCGATCCCCTCCGGCCGAGTCTTGGCGCTGAAGCGAAGCGTCGGGTCCGTGAGCCAGAGGGCGGCAGCGTGCGCGGGGCACAGGCGCTGCTCGGCTCCGTCGAGGCCGACCAGGACGATCTGTTCCCGTCCGTCGCAGGTCGAGACCTGCGCGTCACGCTGCCTGAGTTCACAGTCGCGCAGCGGGGATTTGCGCGAATGATGCGCGGTGGACAAAGTGTGAGTGCTCCTTTCACTGCTCACGTGGCGGATGGAGTGGGTTCCTGACGGGGTCGGGTTTGGCGACTTCGCGCCCCGTCGGGAGCCCGTCGTACGGGCAATCACTGCAGTTCCTGGCCGGCCGCGTGGTCCCAGGCAGCCTCCGAGGAGAACGCGACGGCGTCCAACTCGCCCGGCACCCCGGCGACGCCCAACGAGATCGGCCCGAAGTCACGGCGTGCGGTGAAGTAGCCGAGGCCGATGTCCTCCGCCAGGACGCGGAGCGGAGCAGCGACGGACTCCACGCCAGCTCGGCGAGCGGCAGGGTCAGCGGCGTCGACCAGGACGATGACGGACGCGTGACGCGGGACGACGACTGCCGGGTTGGCGGTCAGGAAGTCGACCAGCTCCCGCAGACCGGCCAGGAAAGCGGCGCGGTCACCGGAGCGGATGACGTAGTCGGACACGGAAAGTTCCCTTCTCTGGTGAGTGGGCGTGTTCAGAAGCGGAGATGGCCGAGGAAGCCGTTCACGCCGTCGAGGAGCGTCTGAACGAGCGGCGCGGCCAAGGTCCGAGAGAGCAGGAAGCCGAAGGCTCCGCAGATCAGCGCGTCGACCCACCGCAGGTAGCGAATGCGCAGGAGGAACCAGATCAGCAGCCCGAGCAGCAGAACGGCGGACATGGACACCAGCACGGCAGGCCCCTTTCACGGCGCTTCGACGTGCAGTTCGGAGAGGACCGGAGTCAGGTGCGCGTACTCGGCGGCAACGGCTTCCGCCTCCGACTCCGTGATCAGGTGGGACCGGGCGCGTTCCCAGCCGTCACCGGAGGCGAGAACAGCCGTACCGGCCTGTTCCGGGGTGATGGCCTGCGCCGCCTTCAGGGCATCGGGGTTGAGATCTCCGAGCGCCATTTCCGCCGTGCCGGGATCGGCCACCCGGTGGCACACTCGGCCGCCGAGCTGTGCCCGCAGGGCGGTGACGCCGGGCCCCAGGTCGGAGCCGACGCGTTGGCCGGCGACGACGAGGAAGACCCCGAGAGCCGCACCCAGTTGGGCCAGCCGGATCAGCGCCGTACCGGCAGCCTGCGCTTCGTCCTTCTCGTTCCGGCTCGCGACGAGGAACAGTTCCGCGATCTCGTCGACGATCACGACGACGGGGACCGGGCGTTCCTTGTCCGGCAGACCCCAGATGTTCCGGACGCGAGCCGCCCGGCAGACGGTCATGCGGTCTAGAGTCAGCTCCACGAGGGCAGCCAGCAGCCGGACGGCCTGCTCCCGGTTGGTCGCGAGGGCGGACAACCGCGGTTCGTAGAGGGACAGTTCCATGCCGCCCTTGCAGTCGATGCCGACCAGGGCGACGGGTTGCGGAGCGAGGCCCGCAACGAGTGCGTTGATGAGTGTGGACTTGCCGGAGCGGGTGGCCCCGACGATGAGCCAGTGCGGCACGCGTCGCAGGTCGAGCACCCACGCGGCTCCGGTCTCCAGCGCGCCCACGGTCACTCGGAGCAGATGGCCGGGCCCTCGCTGCTTCGGCACGCGTGGAGCAGCTAACGGATCAGCCGCCGACGCGACGACGCGTACGACTCCCGGCCTCCAGGAGGTCACCCGCACCGCGTGCACCTGCCAGCTCTCCGTCATGGCGGGCGCGGCCTTGACGAAGTCTTCCGGCACCTGCCCCGGCAACAGCCGCGCCAGCAGGACGAAGCCACCGGAGGTCGGGCGTATGAGGCTGCGACGCGGTACGCGCGGTTGTGGCGGAGGTGCTCCATTGCCGACGAGCCCGGACACGACCGTCAGCGCCGGCCGACGGCTCACGGCGAGTCCGCATCCAGCCATCAGGGGCCTCCAGGTGCGCACGACCCGGAGGGCCGCAGCCGGGTAGCCGAGTAACAGCCACCAGGTCACGGGGTAGCGGCGGCGCAGGGTCGGACCCGCAAGAAGCAGGCCCAGCACCAGCACTGCGGCCACCACCAGCACCCAGTTCGGCCCGGTCACACCGGCCGAAGTGGCGGAGGAGGCCAGGTTCATCACTGCCCGGCCCCCTTGCCCGCCGAGGCGGGAGCGCTGAGGGGCCGGATCTCCGCCGCCCGGAACGCGATGCCATGCCGCCCCTCGTTCTCCCACGGGGTGGCGACCAGGTCCCGCACAGTCACCGGCATGCCGAGCTGCACACCGGCCGGTTCACCGGCCACGCTCACGGTCACGACGTCGGCCGACGCACCGGCCATCAGGCACAGACCGACCTGGTACATGGTCTTGCCGGTCTCGCGGTCCACGCGAAGCTGACCGGTCTCACGGTTGGCGACCCGCGGAGCCGGGGGCACGGCGCAGATGATCCCCGTGAACTTCGCGGTGTCGATCGGAAGGCTTGCCACTGTTCGGATCTCCTCATCTCTGTCACCGAAGGCCTCTCCTTCGGGTTGCTAGACGACCCGTAGTACGGGTGCAGAACAAGAGTGGCCACCCGTAGTACGGGTTGTCAACCGACTCGCGATACGAGAAGCTGTCCACGAACGCGGACAGGGGCCTCTACGAGGACGGAACTGCCGCAGAGACCACGGCCATGGAGGGCCCGCATGCCGCCAAAGGGCACGCAGCCGAAGTACCGGCAGATCGCCGACTACCTGCGCGATGGCATCTTGGACGGCACGTTCCCGGCCGGCCAACCGCTCCCGTCAGAGGAGGCGTTGGCCAAGCAGTTCGGTGTGACGCGTCCCACGGTCCGCCAGGGTCTGAGCGAACTCCGGGCGTCCGGCCTCGTCGAGGCCATCATGGGCCGCGGCACCTTCGCCCGCTCTCCCCACAGCCGCCCCAGCCACACGCGCCCTCGCGGTGTACGTCGGACCACGGACGGCCGCTACGTCGAGGCAGACGGCATCACCTGGGCGGACGCCGAGCCCCCTGTAGCCACCCGCACCGACGCCCCACTTGCCCTCGCGGACCTACTCCGCATCCCGCCAGGCGAGCCGATGTTCACGTACGACGCCCTACAGACCGCGGACCACGGCCGCCTACGCCAACTCCATCGAACTTATGTCCCGTTCTCGGTGCTTATCGACACCAAGTACGAGGAAGAAGCCCCACCGCCGGCACCGGAGCTCTACGCTGCACTCGCCGACCTGGGCCACGAACTCCACTTCACGGAGTACGTCCGCACTCGAATGCCCCTGCCCGACCAGGCCCAAGCGCTACGGCTCGCCGACGGGGTACCGCTGCTCCACATCCTCCGCGTGACGCTCGCCGAGTCAGACAAGCCCCTCGCCCTGGAGGAGTTCCACCTCCCGGGCGACGAGTTGGAGCTGTCGTTCCGGCTGTAACACGGCCCAGGTTGGCTCAGACTTTCTCTACGTCATCAAGGCGGCTCGCTCCGCTCACCGCGCGCGTCCCGGCCCCCGGCCGGGCCTGCGCTCCTGTCTTCGCCCCGCTCCAGCCCGGCCGGTGCCCGTGCCGCGCTCCTGCGATCAGTTGCCTCACGTCAGAGATGGAGTACGTCGTGGCTGGGGCGGTCGGCTCCACGGCTTTAGGCAGCCACTTTGGCGCGAGCCTCGAAGATCATGGCCCCAACGTCGTGCTTTACCGGGCAGGTCCACAGACTGCCCGACGCGCCGGAAGCTTACGGGGCCATGATCACTCGCGCCAAAGCAGCTCCAGCCCAAAGCCGCTCCACCGACCTCCGCTGGCCGGTCACAGGCCGTCCACGTTCGGTCCACTGTCAGTGCCTGGCACTAGTGTTTGCCATATCAAGTCTGCAGACCAGTGCTGCTGCCTGTGTAGCCACAGAGCATCTGCCACACTGGGCGGTGGACGATGGGACCGCTGCAGCCGCCAGGCTGACGCAAGGCGGAAGGGGTGGTGATGGCTGCAACTGACACACGCGAAGAGCGCTTCAAGCACACCCTAAACACCCTCGTCAAACGCGAGGGCGTGACCTCCGAAACACTGCTCGACCTCCTTGGATCTAAGCGCACTTACATGGAGCTGATCTCAGGGACGCGACTCCCTTCAACCTATGAGGCAACGCTCCTAAGTGCCTTTTTCCAGGTACCTCCGGGCCTTTTCCTGCAAACGGAAAAGCCTACAATGGGCGTCAGTCTTCGCCTTGGCGGGATAGAGGGAATTCACGACGTTAGTGACGCCGTTTCACACGCGACACGACTTTTGGAAGTCGATCGCCTAACCCGCGAATGGGGCTTCGCACAACCGGTTACCGACGTCACCAGTTACGCCCCATCCCAAGTTTGGCACAATCGCCACGCAGGAGAACGGACGGCTGCCCGACTCCGCGGCTACCTGGGCATTGACGAGATTGATCCCATCGAGGATCTAACAGGGCTGATTGAAAGTCTAGGCTTTCCCGTAGAATATCGAGCCCTACCGGATCAAGTTCACGGAATGTCGGTTCCCGAAACATACGGGGGCACGATCGCATGGGTCATCATGATTAATTCCGATGACGTCTGGTCACGTCAGCGGTTTACTCTGGCGCACGAGCTTTGTCACGTGCTGCAAAATGACCCAGGCCAGGTCATTGTTGATCGAGCATCAATGCAGGACCTCCGCCCCGAGCGAATTGCCAACTCCTTCGCGCGACACCTGCTACTTCCAGAAGAAGCACTATTGAATAAGCTGGAGGAGTACGGCGACAATCTCACGGGGGCAAAAGCTGAGAAGTTTTTGGCCGACGTCATTTTGACGTACGGAGTGAGTCGAGACGCAGCGATAATCGCTCTTTCCGAGTTCGCGGAAGGCGCACTAGACGAGGATACCTTCCAGCATTGCCGTACGATCCCTGTCGGTGAACTAATGCGACGATCCGGGAATTCGAAGGCGTGGAACGAACTAAATAGTTCGCGCGGTCTCACATTCCCCTCAGAACGGCTTTCACAGCAAGTTCTTGACGCTTACAGCGAGCAACTTGTAAGCCTCCAAGCCGTGGCCGATGTGATCGCTGACGGATCTGTGGATGTCGCCAGCGTTCAACTGCGAGAGGCTGGCTGGGAGATCAACACGGCAGACCTAAACGGCTAGGCGTTACGCTGTCAGTCGCAGAGGCGGCACGAGCCGCCCTGCATGAGACAACTGAAAGACGCTTTATCCTTCGGTTGATGTCGCATCGGAACCGTGGCAAACTTCCGCGTTATCTGCGTGAAGGCGTCGAACAGCTGATCCGCGTTAACGTTCGCATCGTGACAAGCGAGTTCTGCGAGCAGGTGTCCAACATGCTTGAACGGGACAGCGTTTCGCTCGGCAACAGCCATCGCTCCGCCATCATTCGTCAGCAACAGCGTCCGGCGACCGAACGCGATTGTCCGTAGGGCACTTACAATGCTGTGTGCCTCGCCGGCATGCTTATGGGCGGAACCAACACGGTCAGTGTTTCTACCGGTTCGCTCCGCCGTAGCAGCGTCGATCTCCTTCAGTTGCCGCAGCACCTGGCCGATTTTGTCGGACGTGTTGAATGTGTCGTCTGAAGTTGGCAGAGGCAGCTCCTTGATGTCGCCGGCATCGAGGTGCCGAGCAATGGAGTCTGCCCCGGTGCAGAGCAACCGGGTATCGACAGTCCGCCGAGCTTCCGGAACGGAAGCCAACCTCCTGATCTCAGCTGCCACTGCCTCCGTAACTACCAGCGATGTGCCGTAGAGGCGCAGAACCTTGCTGAGCAGAGGCGGCCGAAGAGCCAGCGAACAGAGCGTCCCTGTATCACCCCAAGCGATGTCCACTGGCGTGTGCCGCCGCGGAAGGGTCGGGACGGGAGGACGGACGTGTGGGCGCGTCCTCGGCTGGAGACTCGGCCGCCGCAGGGCCATGCCCTTCGGGGACGGGCGCTCCAGATCGTCCAACTCCCCCTCCGGCGGCTCCTGGTGTGCTCCAACGAGATGTCAAAGCATCGCTCCCAGGGTAGCCCGCGCGGGGAGCGGATGCACACAGCTCCGGCGTAACCCCGCGGGCGACCAGACAGCGCAGTTACGGCATGCGTTCCCCGTCGTCAGTCTCCGCTTCCTCGATTCTGGCATCACCACACCACTGACGAACGGGACACCACCTGCAGTGCTCCCCGGGCGTGCTCGACCAAGTCGTGTCTCTGTGCCACCTTTTGGCGCGGAGACGGACCTCCGCCTTGGCCATACCGCGGAGGCCGCTATCGTTCAGATCCCATGCGTAGACTCGGCTCTCCGCTGACGCGAGCACTTCCAGCTCCAAGCGTGCTTTTTCACTCCTATATGGGCCCCTATAGCCGCTGGCCATCAAGTTAATTAGCCATGGCACCGCGAAGAATTGGTCAAATGCCGCTCGTTCATCTTGAGGAATCGAGCGAGTCGTTGTCTTGGTTTCCCTGATGACAAAAGTATCGTCAGCGTCTACGTACAGGAGGTCAGGTTTACTAACGATTACAACATCGGCACGAGCGTCGTACCCATAAATACCTATTTCGCTTCCGATTACGCGCGCCCCATCGCCGAGAGGGCAGGAGAGTGCATGCTGTGTGACGTACTCCCGCGCCTCCAAGTATTCCTCCTCGCTGAGGTGCTGAGGGAAATACTCATCTATGAAATCTAGATCGCTGGCGTCACACCCTCGGTTGTCCATGTGAGCTTTGGCCAACCAATCATGAACGTTGCGTCCACGCTCCGAGGAAGGCCCAGGATCCGAGTCCCCTGGCAGATTGCTATTAATGAGGTACCACTGAGACGGGCACGTTTCATATATTTCAAGGTCCCGGGCGCTTACAGAACGCGTCGCATGCCCTCGGCGGACCTGACCAAGGAACCCGTCCAGCTTTTCCAGAGTATCGCAGCAGCCAGCCATCTTGCATTTTCCGCAGTTGGACCCTGGCGTCACACTTTTGCTTTCAACAATCTTGTTCAGTGCTGGTACAACCTGCGAATCATACAGAGCCTTCGCGACGGCGGGGCTGTCATTGAACAAGACCTCCACGGAACCGTCGCTCAGACCAAGCTCGATAACTCGGATCCTTGTTACGTCCCCACGCGGACGAACCAAGCCGGCCACATGGGCGGCCGTTACAGTCCACCTATCTGGGTTCTCCGGTGCCTGTCTGGCGGTACCGAACCGCAGCTTGCGCACCTCACGCACGCCGCTATCGCTATCGTAAACCGGAGCCCAGACGTTCAGTTTTTGGCCTGGGAACCTGGGATCTGGAACAACTTCCGGATCACACATCCGGAGCTGAAGCGCTCCAAGTTCAGCCTTGCTCAAATCGTGACAGATCAAATAGTTCTCGACGGCTTGCGTTGCATACCGGAGAACGGCTGAATGCAGACCATACGGTGCAAGATTTTGGGAGACGAGCTGGCTAAGTTCATCCCAAGAGTCAATGCGTGGGTCATCTTGGAGCGCAATACTTACGTCGCGCACGACGCCGAGGACAAAAGGTTGGACTTCGTCCCGCCTGTAGGCCCAATCCAGGGGCTTCAGCTTGTGCCGAACCTTGTACGAGCCGTAAAGACCACAGCCCCGCAGCAAATTTTGCGCGTCCGAGGCACTTACGCGCAACAGATCCCCAGGACCAGAGGATCTTGGCCAAGCACCCTGACCAGCCATGACCCACCCCCTCACTGCTCAGAGTAAACGACATGCTACTTGTGTGATGGCAGAACAGGTCAACTCGCAGGCGACATGTGGGCGGCTGAGCAGGCACCCTTTCTTCAGCGGGCGACCACCTAACAACCGCTACGACAAGAGCCGACACGAGCCAGCAACCTCCGGCAGCTCTGCGGCACATCGTGGGCGCCCCAACAGCAACGAAAGCCCGGAAGCGATTAGGTCCTGCCAGAACCGTTCCAGATCATGCGGGGAGGGCGGGAACCAGGTCGCTGGCCAGTTGAGCCCTGTGGGCGGTTATCTGCAGGGGCAGCCAGGGCGACCCCATGGCGAACCCGGGCTTCGCAAGCTCATGACCCTCGAAGCCGTACTCACGCTCGATGCACGGGAACGCGCCGCCCGTCAGCCCCGGTTCGAACTCACAGAGGCCCGCCTGTGCCAGGCGGCGTGCGCTCTCCGCACCCAGCGGGTACACCCTCATTGGTGAGTGTCTAATTGCGTGACAACGCCGACGAACACCGGCGAACAACCGCGAACGTTCACGGACCATTAGCACAGGTGAGAGGCACTCCAACCCAAGGCAGAGCACCCAACCAAGTTGCTTCGGGACGAAGAGGTCGTACATCAAAACCGCCACCCCGACGGTGAACTACCAGGTCAGGGCCCTTCGGAATCCCGTCCTGTCGCTGATCAGCAACACACCATGCCCAGCCGCCTCAAAGCCCATTAGGATCACGACCATGGCAGGCCATTACTCGGAGCACCCCCACGACCACGCATGTGCGCTCGCCCGGCGGGTTCGAGCGTTGCGGGAGGCCCGCGGGTGGACGCGTGAACGGCTCGCCAAGGAGGCTTGCATCGCCGTCGGAACGCTTGCCCGTCTGGAGAGTGAGGGAGCGATCCAGCCAAGCTTCTTCACGGTCGGAGCGGTTGCCGAGGCTCTTGAGGTCTCCCTCGATGAGCTGTTCCGGGAGACCAGGGTGACCCCCGGCCTCTGGTCCGCTGGGTACGAAGGCCGAGACATCGACTCCTTCGTCACCTCGCTTCGGGCCAGTCGCATCGAAGTCGTGGCGGATGTACGGCTTACGCCAATCAGCCGCAAGAAGGGCTTCAGCAAGACCCGCCTCGGGGAGGCACTTGCCGAGGCCGGCATCGAGTACACGCACCTACGGAGCCTGGGAAATCCCAAGGACAACCGGGCACCGTTCTGGGACGGCCGCCTCGACGTGGGCCGAGCCCGGTTTCGCGGGCTGCTGCGGTCCGAGGAGGCGCAGACCGATCTTGAGCGCCTCGCGGAGCATGCCCGGCAGTCCCGGGTCGCGGTGCTGTGCTTCGAGAAGGATGAGAGCCGCTGCCACCGGCAGGTGGTTCTGGACATGGTCTGCGAACGGGCTGCGGTGCCCGTCATGCCTTTGGCCTGACTTCATCCTCATTCCTGTACGCGCCCTTGCCCCTGGCGCATGCCTCTTCTCCAATCGGATCGGGAGATCAGTGGAGGGGGCACCCATGGGATCGGGAAAGTGGCAACGCGCGCGGATCATGATCACGGTCAAGACCTATCCGGAACTGTCCGCGAAGTACCACGAGACGAGCTGCGTGGCTGGCATACGGCTCGACCAGGGGGCGCCCCAACATGTGCGACTCTTCCCGGTTCCGTTCCGGTTGCTGAACGAAGAAAGCCAGTTCGCCAAGTACTCGATCGTTGATGTTGACGTGCAGCGGCACCATGGGGACCGTCGTCCCGAGAGCTTGCGCCCTAATCTGCAGACTCTCAAGGTCATCGAGCGTCTCGGGACAGCGGACGGCTGGCGCGAACGCTTTTCGCATGTTCGGCCCCTCGTGGCGCCGTCCCTGTGCTCCATAAGGCGCGACCAGGAGGTGCGGGGTACATCGCTCGGCGTCTTCCGCCCGGCGGAGTTCACTGGCTTTCGCCTCGCCCCGGCCGAACCCTGGCCCGCTTCGAAGGCTGCCTTGGCAGATCAGTTGGATCTACTTGCGCAGGACCTTCGCCAACTGGAGTGGGTGCCGCTTGAGTTCCGGTACAGCTTCCGATGTGCGGAGCAGGAGTGCGGTGGTCATGACATGGGGCTGAGGGACTGGGAGGCGGGCGAGTCCTACCGTAAGTTTCTTCGTCAGTACGGGAAGGACGACGTGGAAGAGAAGCTTCGCGAGCGCTGGTTCGATCGGATGGTCACTCCGGAGAGGGCCGTGCACTGCTTCGTCGGAAACGTCGCGGCCCGCCCCAAGACTTTTCTACTGCTCGGCCTCTTCTACCCGCGACGGGATGTCGTCGAGAACTTCCAGGAAAGTCTGTTCGACCTATGAGGGTGGACACGGAGCGCGCGGTCCTCGGACCCTTCTCTGCGGTGGCGCGCTCCAGGTCAACCGCGAGACCATCGTGCCAGCGGGCGCACGCGGTTGCGCCGTTCTGACATCCACGAGTGACATCAACAGCTCCGGACGTCAGCACTCCTAGGCGGTCTGGCATGGCCAGCATGGCCGGGCAGCTCCCCAGCAGTACCGGGGAGCGATCGAACTCCTAGAGCGGGTGTCGCAGGTTCGAATCCTGCCGGGGGCGCAGGCAGAAGGACCATCCTAGGAGGGGTTCCTCCCAGACTGGCGCTTCGTCATGTTTGGGGATGTGCCACACGCACGCTAACCAACCGATCAAAGAGACACGTGCTGGCGGCCAATCTCACCGAGTGCTTGATCGACGATGGACAGAATCAGCGGAGTGGCCGCGGATGGGAAGTACTCCCGTCCTCGCACAGGCTTCAGGCCCTCGTCGGCGAGGGCCAACCGAACGCCGGCTTCCAAGTCGGGCGCGAGATCACCCGGAAGGTCCCGGATGACACGAAGCTCGGCAGTGAAGCCATCCTTCGCATGAGTCCGCAGCCTGGGACGAGGATCTCCCGAAGTGATTCCGAACTTCACGTGGTTCGCGCTCTCTACGACGTAGAACACGTCCCACGTCTTGCCCGCACAATGTCGACAGATTCCTTGCCCTTGCTTGACGCCGCTGGGGATGGTTCTGGTTCGATGACCTTCGCGGCAGATCAGTCGATGTGCGGTTCCGTCGCCCAGCCACGCCGGCTCCACGACGTGGCCGCCGAGCTCCGCCACTCGAGCCTTGAACCACTCCCAACATGCGACAGGGTCGATGCCTACGCACCTAAGGCATCGGCCCGAACCGGTGCGAATATTGTTCGGCGTGGGACTAAATGGATGGCCATTTCTACAGATGATGCGGTGGGGCTTTGCCTTCCCCAGCCACCCCGGCTCCACGACGGTTCCGCCGAGTTCCGTCACCCGGGTCTTGAACGCCGCCCAGGCCGTAGCCGGATCATTGCCGGAGCACACTGAGCAGATGCCCCCACCGTCGCGTACATAGCCAGGCCGAGGGTTGCACGGATGCCCCTCCGAGCAGATAACCCGGTGGCGCTCATCCTTCCCGAGCCACTGCGGCTCGACTACGGTTCCGCCGAGCTCCTTCACTCGGGCCTTGAACGCTGCCCAGGCTGTGGCCGGATCACTGCCGGAACAAGGTCGGCACATGCCCTGTCCCTGTTGCACTCTGTTCGGGATTGCTTCGGTCTCGTGCCCTTTCGGGCATCGGACTCGGTGTTTGGCGGCGCTGCCGAGCCACTTCGGCTCCAGCACCTCGCCGCCCAGTTCCTTCACACGGGCTTTGAACTGCGCCCAGGCTCTTGTTGGTGTTCCCCCCATGCGGTCAGTCTGCCATCCCTGCGGTGACGGCGGCTGCGATGTAGCCGAACCTCATCTGGACCCAACCCTCACCCAAGAGACAGAGCACAGCAAGCAGCCTGCTGAGACGTTCGGGAGGAAGTGGTCGTGCCAGACGCGTGCCAGATCCTGCGGGCAACCACGGGGAATCATGGAACTCGCCCGTCATACTCCCACGGCCCTCCGCCGCAGGTCATGACCGCAGCAAGCTCTAGATCACCTTAGCTTCCCAAGCTGATGTCACGCGTTGGCCTGCCGTTCGTCCGGGCTGCGGCGCTGGGGCGCCGGTCCCGGCCGAGCGGCAGGCCAACCGAAGTCACTGACTGACTGTGGAAGAGGATCAGTTCGCGGCCGACCGAAAGTCCGTGAGCGGTTCAGGCCGCAGGCGTCTCGTGCTGGCTGCTCGGGTGCGCTTCAGCCGCCTTGCTGCCCATCTCCGCGTCCAGTCCAGCAGTGATCAGCTTCGCCAGCAGTTCGGCCGCTTCGGGGCGAACGGTGCCGAGCTGCACCAACCCGTCGCCGAAGACGTTCACGTCAGCTACCAGGCCGGGAAGGTCGGAGTCCAGTCCGAGGAGAACGAGTTGATCGGCCAAGGTGCCGGCGCTTCGTCGTGCGCGCGCCCAGCCACGGACGTAGGCTACGCCGGGAACCAAGTCCTCCGCTCGCTTGGCCACCACTCCTCGCTGGTCGGTCATAGTCCTAGATCCTTCCCTTGCCCTCTTCGCTGGTGGCCGGTGCATGCTCGTGCTCGTCGCCGTCACGGTCGCGGCGGAATCCGCTGGCCATTGCCAGGCGCAGGAGTTCCGCGAGGCGCTCAGCCGTGTCTGGGGAAACCCGGCCCAACTCGACGAGACCGTGCCCGAAGGCGTTCAAGTCCGCACGCAGATACGGGAAGTCCTTCTCCAGACCGGCCCGCACCAGGGCGTCCCGCAGGGCCGTCGTCGCGTTCCGTGCCGCGTACCACCCCTCGCTGTCGAGAGGCGACCACGTGGCAGCGTCGTGTCCGTCGGTCGGCTCATGCGGCATCAGTGGTCGGTCTCCTCGGGAAGGGCGGCGACCGCGGCGTAGGGGGTCGGGTACTGCTCGTCGAAGCGGTCGATCCTTGCCAGCAGCTCAGCGGAAGCCACCAGCGCCGTCGCGAGGGCGACCGGGCGCAGGGGATTGGCTTCCGGCCGGCGCGTAGGCGGGCGAAGCCACTGGTACCGGTCATCGAACAGCGGAATGGGGCCGGGGACGACCACGGCCGAGCCCTCATCGAGGTACCGGTACGTCGGAGGAGTCGAGGCTTCGCGTTCGAGGTAGTGCGTGAAGGACTCGCGGCTCCGGGAGCTGAGGAAGAAGCCGACTCGCTGTGCCTTGCGGTCGATGGCCGTAGGCCCGAACGGCATTCCACTGCGCAGGAGCCGGTCGTACATCTCCATGCCGAGGCGCTGGTCCACGCTCAAGACGTCGAAAAGGCGGCCAGTCGGCAGCAACGCGGGCATCCGCGGATCGTCCGCCCACACCTGCCGGCACTCGACCGGGTTGTCCGCCGCCGCAGACAGCCATTCCATGCCCCGCCTGGTCATCCTGTACACGTCGTCTCACCCTCACTCGGACCACCGTGCGGCCCCGATGCCGCAGTAGGACCAGACTCCGCGCTCAGTACCTGACCAGGGCAGATGACGAGAGGTGACGGGGGATGACGCGTCCACGCAGGTCATGTCATCCCCCGTCACCGACGTTCCGACAGAGGATCTTCGGTTACTGCCTGCAATATGCCGTCACCAGCGCGTACATTCGATCAGGCAAGCTGAGTTGCCACACCGGCGCATGCGCGCGGGAGTGAAGGGGCACGACTCGATGAAGCCGATCAGCGTCCGCTTACGTGAAGCCCGCATCAGCCGAGGCTGGAGCCAGCCAAGGCTGGTGAGGGAGCTGCGCCAGGCAGCAGCTCAGCGCGGTCATCAGCTTCCTTCGGACGCCAGTGTGAAGCGGCGTATCGCGAGTTGGGAGAACGGCCACAGCACGCCGGACGACTTCTACGGCCCGTTGCTGTGTGATGCCTTCGCCGCAAGCGCTGCAGAACTCGGGCTGAAACATGGAGAGCTGAAAGACGCTCCGGTACTGGACGCCGCGTACCCCGCCAGCCCGGACGACGCCATTCAGACGGTCAGCCAGCTGTGGCGAGCAGACCTCAACCAGTACGACCCACTGCTCACGGCGGAACCGTCCGAGCCCGCGTGGAACGAGGCGTCCCTTCGGTGGTTGGTCGCGCCCGAGCCGGGCATCCCTCGCCCTCGCTCCGAGGGAATGCGAGTCGGTCTCGGCGACGTGACAGCCGTGAAGACCACAGCCGACATGTTCGCACGGCTCGACGACCAGTTCGGCGGAGAACATGCGCGGCACTCGGTCATCCAGTACCTCAACAACGACGTGACCCCGCTTCTGCGAGGCCGCTACACCGAGCAGGTAGGCCGAGCCCTGTTCTCCACCGTGGCGGAAGCCACGCTCCTTGCCGGTTGGATGTCTTACGACGCTTGCCGCCACGGGCTCGCCCAGAGGTACTTCCTCCAGGCGCTCCGCCTTGCCCAGGACGCCAACGACCGCAGGTTCGCAGGCAGCGTCCTGTCTGCGATGAGCCACCAGGCGACCTTCTTGGGTCGGTACACCGAGGCCGCCACTCTCGCCCGTGCAGCGCTCATGGGCATTTCACCGGTGGCCACGCCAACGTTGCGGGCTCAGTTCCACGCGATGGAGGCCCGCGCCCTTGCCCGTACCGGAGACGTCGCCGGGTGTGAGGCCGCCCTGAGTGCCGCCACGAAAGCGCTGGAGAGCCGGAATCGCGACGACGAGCCTGAGTGGATCACCTACTTCGACGAAGCTGAACTTGCCGCCGAGGCCGCCCACTGCTTCCGCGACGTCAACAGTGCCCGGCAGGCCGTCGCTTACGCCGAAAACGCTATGAGCGGTACGCACGTGCGGAGCGACTTCTTCGCCACCATGGTTCTGGCCGACGCACACCTACGCGCCGGAGACATCGAGGAGGCGTGTCGGGTGGCGCTCGATGCTCTTGACCTGGGCGAGCAACTCAAGTCGGCACGGTGCGTCAGTTACCTCACCGAGTTCCGGCAGAACCTCACAGCAGCCGGCGACAGTGCGGACGTACAGGCCTTCACCGAGCAGGTCAGAGAGCACAGGCTGTGGGTAGCGTCTGGCGCCCTCGTCGGTGTCTGAGCGCAGGTCTCCACGCGCTCAGAACGGGCCCCACTCGTCTCGGCCCTCCCCCGTGCGGAGGGAACGCACTCGCCGAGCGAATTCGGCGGCAGACCGCTCGCTCGTCGTGACCTGGTGGCCGAGCCAGGCGACCATCATCAGCTCACGTAGGTCGGCGAGCGTTTCGTAGCCGGGCCAGTTCATCAGGTCGAAACCGTACCGGTGCACGAATTCGGCGTACTCCGCCTTTGTGTGCCAGCCGTACCGGTCGTAGAAGATCGCCGTCTGGATCAGGTCCCACTCGCGCGGGGCGAGGGCGAAGCCGTCCAAATCGATGAGCACAGCGTGCCCGTCCCTGTGGCGGAGGATGTTCCCGATGCTGGCGTCACCGTGGATCAGGCCGAAGGGGAGGACGAAGTCCAGGCGGTCGTAATCCTTGGCGAGGGCCGCCGCTCGCTCGTCCAGGAACGTCCGGTCCTCCCCCGAGATGCCGCCCAGGCCGTCGAGAGACGCCGCCAGCTTGGCCAGCGGGTCGAAGTACGGCAGGCCCAGAGATTCGGGTTCCTCAAGCCAGTGCAAACGGCGTAGGAGGTCGGCCAGCTCGCCGACCGTCGCGTACTCCTCGCGATCCTGGACGCTCTCCCAGAAGGTGACCACCAGTCCGCCGACGACGAGCGGCTGCACGACCGACGCTGGCACGCGCATGGACGGGAAGTCCTCGGTCTCAAGCCACCGGGCCACGCCCACAGCCCGTTCCATCTCGGCGAGCACCGATGGATCACGCGCGATGCGCACGATGATCGGTAAGGACGTCAGTCGGTAGACCGCGTTCGACCCCAGTCGCAGCAGTTCGGCGCCGCCGGAGTCGATTCCAGCCCTCGCGCACGCATCCCGGAGGACGGGCTCCAGACCCTCCGCCGTGAACTCCGCGCCGCCGCCGTCCGGTGTCCCGCTGCTGCCCGAGATCATGCTTCGACCATACGGGCCGGACCGACCGCCCGACAGGCCGCCTGCGTAATAGGGGCGTAATGATCTTGATTGGCGCCCGCCCTGTCGGAGCCTCCGTCGCAGGTCAGGGCACCAATACCCTCACGGTCTCACCTGGGCTCCGGAGCCGTGTGCGCAGGTTCGAATCCTGCCGGGGGCACCCTGTATGAGGTGCCCAAAGACCCCGTCACCAGCGGAAACGCTGCGGCCGGGGTCTTCGCGTTTGTGCAGCCGTATGCGGCCCGGAGCGGCCCTATGACGCCGTCTGTGGACTATTCGTGGACAGGATCTTGGGGCATCGGCCCAGCTCAGCCCGCAGAAATGACGCGCCCCGAACGTTGATGAGGCTCCCCGAATCTGGCTCTGGCCGGAGTTTCATGAAAGGCCAGGCCGTCGGAACGGGGGCCCTTGGGATCGAGCGCCCCCCCAGGCCGCTACCCGGCAGCCACAACCTGGCCGGCCGTGACCTGAGGAGGGTTGGGGAGCAATGACGCGAGGTTGTCCCTCACGAAGTCCGCCGCCCTCCTGACCGACTCTTCGGCCCCGGCTTGGTCTTCATAGACGCTGGTAGAGACCATCACTCCATCCCCGGCGTCAACCCAGTAGTAACCCACGAATCCAGGGACTTGGCGGAGGAGAGGCACGAATCCCTCGTCCACTCGCCGTCCCGCCTCGGCAGGGTCAGTCACCCCTTCGTAACGCCGAACTATCGCGTACATAGCTGATCTCCTCATGAATCCCGAGGTCACCTTGCACGAAGCGACATACCCCCGCCGCGCGTCTCTCCCTCGCGGAACGTCCGCAAGTGACTCGGACAGGCGCATCGGTGATCCAAACCGGCATCTGCTGTGGCCAGGGCTGGGGCGACACTGGGCGTCACGGAACTCCGGTCAGAGCCCCGAATCTCCCGCGCCGTAACCAGAGGGGCGTCCTCGATCTTGGGGCATCTGCCCAGGTCAGCCCCGGCGATTGAATAGCGCCCCGGACGACTCCAGGGGCCTGGCGCCTAGCGGTACCAGTCTCCGCTGTCCCGCAGAGCCCGCTCCAGGTACTGGCGCAGCCCACCCGTCACCATGAACCGGCTATCGGTCTCGTGGTCCCAGACGAAGACCTCGTCCCGCTCTGGGGTACGAACAAAGCAGAACTGATCTCCACCCGCGTTGTCACCGAAGAACATCAACGGCTCGAAGGGCATGTACAGGTCGGCGAAGTCAGGAGCGCTTCGAAACGCCGCGTTGTCCCTCGCGACCTGCCCGGCGCTCCAGATCAAGTCGACCCCGTCATGAGCTACGCCATCGCACTCCCGGAGCAACGCGACTAGTTCAGCGGGAAGCCGCTGCCCCAGCGCTCGTTCTGCCGCGGCCAAGGAGATGTCGTCGACGGGGGCACCGAGATCGGCGTCAGGAGCCAGCTCCAGAATCAGTTCGCGCCACATGCCAGGAGTCTTTCAAACAGCAAGGCCGGCAATGGGTCGGGGCTCATCAGCCGATGGCCGATGAGCCCCTGTTGTGGCCAGGACGAGCCCTTAGCGCCCTCCCTGATCACTCGTACTCGCGCAACAGCTCTTCGATCTTGCGGTTGACGATCTCCTGCCGACCGTCGATGCACTTGGCGTAACGACCCAGCAGCACCTCAACACTGTTGCCCGCACGTTCGGCCACTTCGGTTGGGTCCACTCCGGAGTTGAGCCACGTCGACAGCGCCGAGTGTCGGAGGTCGTACGGCCGGGCAGCGAGGGGTGAGGCGACTGCGGCCGGCGGGAGCGCCAGCGCCCGCGCCTCCTGCCAGACGCGGTAGTACGTGGACGAACCGACCACTCCCCCGCGCTCGTTCGTGAACAGCAGCCCGTCGTCCGCGGCCCCGAACGTGGCCAGGTGCTCCCGGAGGATCGTGACGAGCTGAGGCGGGATCGGCACGAGCCGGACCTCCTCCACAGGCCGGTTCTTGAGTCCGCGGTCGTCATGCGTCTCTCCGGTGTCGGTCCACAGTTTGCCGACGCTGGGACGGGTGCGGTTCAGCATCGCCGTTCCCCAGCCGTCTTCGGGCAGCTTCAGGTCTGCCACCGAGAGGCCGACGGCTTCGGCCGGGCGTAAAGCGCCGTAGTACATGCAGGCGAAGAGCCCGACGAGTCGACGACCGCGAGCACGACCATAACCGCCGACGTAAGAGACCGCAGTCAGCAGGGCGCGAGCCTGTTCCGGATTCGCCACCACACGGGGATCGACTTCATTGGCAACCTTCGGCTTTTTCCAACGAACCGCCGTGATCGGGTTCTCTTGGAACTCCCCTAGATCCACCGCGTAATGCATCGCGTTAACGAGCGTGCGTCGCTTGCGCCGTACAGTTTCCGCCGCGGCCGCCGTTCCGTCTAGCTTGAGTTTCAGCGAGTCCAGGACCGCCCTGCCGATCGCTGCGTCGGCAAGGTCTGCAAGCGGACGCGAAGCCTTGGCCACCCAGTGCAGAGCGTTCGCCACCTCGGTCGGCAACTCACGATCCTCAGGGCCTGGAAGGACGAAGGCCCAGTTGCGAAGCGCCTTCCTCAGTAGTTCTTCAGCCGGACGCCCAGGGCGCTCGTCGAGGAGGGCCACCGTCACAGCGGTCAGTGCCTCGTTGATCCCGTTGCGCGTATTCGGCGCGGCGTGCGGCCACTTCATTGCGAGGTACTTCAAGGAAAACGCGTACCAGGTCATCGAAGCCGCCTTCTCGATCATCGAGTCGGGCAGCCCCGTTACCGTGTCGAACTCTTCGCCGGCATGGGTGGCACGGAGGAGCTTGGAACGGTAGTGGTCGGCCAATCCCTTGGTACGGAACTGCTCCGAGAACACGTTCCCAGCTACGGTCCACCTGACGTCATAGGACGACTTCTTGGTGTTCCTCTTCCGGACGCCCCAGACCTTTACATCGAGAGACTTCACGCCGCCGCCTCCAGTTGCCGCAACCACGCGGTGAAGTCGCTCCGCCAGACTCGCAGCTCACCATTGGGCAGCTTGAACGCGGTCGGCCCGAGATCGAGCGCTCGCCATCGGTAGAAGGTCCGCCGAGAAACGCCGCCCAACTCGGGTCTGACACGAAAATGAAGTGCGCTGCCCAGGTCAGGCGGCTTGGATCGGTTCGAAGCGGAGCGTCAGGCCGAGGCTATTGGCCTCCTTGATC
>NZ_JBIAXT010000027.1:0-126351 GCF_042896945.1 Streptomyces sp. NPDC001222 | reverse complement strand
TCCATGGCGTCCGAACACGGCCTGTCGATCGTTGCCGTGGACCCGGCGTACACGTCGATGTGGGGCGATCAGCACTGGAAGAAGCCCCTCACCTCCAAGAAACGAAAGATGTCCCGTCACGATGCCGCTGGCATCGCGATCGGGCGACGCGCCCTCGGGCACCCGATCCGGCGACGGACGGCACCGCCCCCGCAGCACCAGAGCGATGCTGCGGGGCATCGGACCGCCCAGACCGGACCAGGAGGCACACGAGGGCGTGAGGGAACCCGCCCACCCGTCACGGAACGTGCACACGATGCACGCAGCTGGACGGGGACACAGCGAACGCGGGATACCAGCGCATCCAACACCGTTCGGGACGCGCGCAGTTCCGGGAGCTGGCAGCAAATGCCACTCCTGGACACTGTTTAGGAACGGTCTAGGCGGAGGGCTGGACGGCCTCGGCCGCCTCGTCGGCGTGGCCCGCCCTGAGCCCGGCCGCGAAGCTGCGCTGCAGGCCGTCCAGCCGGTAGCGGGTGGGCAGGTCGGCCACGGCGGGCTCGGCCACGGTCAGGAAGTGGGCCTCCACCAGCTGCTCGCAGGCGTCCTCGACCGTGGCGAAGTCCTTGCCCAGCACCGGGCACGCCAGATCGGCGTCGAACTCGAACACCGTCAGGTCGGCCAGGCAGCGCAGCACCTCGCGGGCGTCGTCGGGCAGCGCGTTGTAGGACACGGTGAAGCTGGCGCGCACGCTCAGCGAGCTGTGCGTCAGCTCGTCCAGCCGCCGCCCCTCGTCGCTGAGCCGGTCCGCGTAGCGGCGCAGCGACCAGTGGGGCCGGGCGTTGAGCCGTACCGCGGCGGCGCGCAGGGCGAGCGGCAGCCCGCCGCAGTACCGGGCGATCGCGGCGGCCGCGGCCGGCTCCTGGGTGACCCGCTCGCCGCCCAGCAGCCGGGCCAGGAGCCGCACACTGTGCCCGTGCGGCAGTTCGGCCAGGTGCAGGACGCGGGCACCGAGCGGCGTGCTGAGCCGGCCTCTGCTGGTGAGGAGCACCGCGGAGTCCCCGCTGCCCGGCAGCAGCGCCTGCACCTGCTCGTCGTCGAAGGCGTCGTCGAGCGTGATCAGCAGCCGGCGCCCGGTGAGGGCGAGCCGGTAGACCTCGGCGCGCTCGTCGGGATCGGCCGGGATCTCGTCCGGGTCCGTCCCGAGCGCGCGCAGCAGCCGTCCCAGTACCGCGTGCGGATCCGCGGGTCGTGCGCCGCTGCCGCGCAGCGCCGCGTACAACTGCCCGTCCGGGAAGGCGGACTGGAGCCGGTGCCCCAGGCGCACGGCCAGCGCGGTCTTGCCGACCCCGCCGCCGCCGACGACCAGCACGGCGGGCGGCTGGCTGGCCGAAGGGTGCGTCAGGGTCCGCTGCACCAGGTCGAGTTCGCGCTCGCGGCCGGTGAAGTCGGGGAGGTCCAGCGGCAGCATGTGCGGTACGGCGGACGGGGGCCGGGCGGGGACGGAATGCGTCCCACCGCCGTGCGGCTCCGCGCTTTGCTCGGGCATCGGGGCGGGAGCGGCCGCCTCGCCGCGCAGGATCGTCTCGTAGAGCTGCTGCACCCGCCGCGAGGGGTCGGTGCCGAGTTCCTTGGCGATCAGCCCGCGCATCGACTGGTAGTACTCCAGGGCGTCGACGCTGCGCCCCTCCAGATACAGGGCGAGCATCAGGCGTTCGCCGAGCTGCTCGGAGAGCGGGTCGGTCAGCAGGGCGGCGCGCAGCTCCGCGAGGACGGCGGCGGGGCGCTCCAGCCGGATCTCGGTGTCCGCCCATTGGCTGAGTGCCTCGTGGTGCAGCTGCCGCAGCGTCTCCCGGACCCGGGCCGCCCAGTCGCTGTGCATGCCGCCCAGCGCGTCGCCCCGCCACAGGGTCAGGGCCTGTTGGAGCAGCACGCTGCGTTCCTGGTCGCCGAGGGCCTCTTGCTGGGCGTCCTTGAGCAGGCGGCGGAACCGCACCAGGTCCACCGCACCGGGATCCGTCGAGACCAGGTAGCCGGCCGGCGACCTGACCAGGCTGATCGGCTCGGGCAGTTCCGCCGAGGCACGGGCGAGCGCACGGCGCAGCCGGGTGACGTAGGTGTGGACGACGTTGCGGACCCCGGCGGGCGGCCGCTCCCCCCACACGCGGTCGACGAGGGACTCCAGCGGCACCGGCCGCTCGGGATCGACCAGCAGGGCGCCCAGGATGCTGCGTTGCCGTGCGGGGCCGATGTCGGCCAGGGCGCTGCCCGTCCACAGTTCTATCGATCCCAGTATTCGGAGCTCCATCGAAGACCACCCGTCCCTTCCGTGGCCGGAAAACTAACTCCGGCCGGTGCAGCGCTCCTCGATTCCTGCTCTGCCGTTGCTGGGAGCCTCAGCGACTCTCAGCATTCCGGGTATTTCGGCCCGGAAGGTCCGTCACATCACCAGAGCGTGAGGGCTTCGGTTTGAGTACGGTCTCTCGTTTCTGTCTGCCGCTGGTGCGGCAGGGTTGTGCCACCTGCCCGCCCCGTCTCCGTCTTGCGGCGGGGGCGGGTGGTGCGGGTCTTGTGGTCGGCTCCACGAGGTTTCGACACCTGCTTGGGGGTGTCCCGGTCTCCGGCCGCTCCGGTACCGGTGGTGCAGGCCGCCGCGAGGGCGGCGAGGTTGCGGGCTGCGTTCGCGTCCCGGTCGAGGACGAGGCCGCAGGCCTCGCAGTGGAAGGTCCGGACATGCAGCGCCAGCTTGGCTTTCGCTACGCCGCAGCCGGAACAGGTTTTCGAGGACGGATACCAGCGGTCGGCGACCACGAGGGACGTGGCGTGGCGCTGGCGGGTTTTGTAGGTGAGCTGGCGGCGGATCTCGCCGAACCCGGCGTCAGCGATCTTCCTCGCGAGGCGCCGGTTCTTGAGCATGCCGGCGACGTTGAGGTCTTCGACCACGACCGTGCCGTACTCGGCCGCCACGATGGTGGTGAGCTTGTGCAGGGCGTCTTCGCGGAGGTTCGCTGTCCGGTGGTGGATGCGGTTGCGGGCGGTGTTGGCCTTCTCCCACCGCTTCGACGGCTTCTGTCCGGTGCGTCGGTCCGGGCCCTGGCGGCGGGAGACGGCGCGGGAGGCGCGGCGCAGCTGCCTGGCCGCGCGGTCGTAGTGCTGCGGGTTGGGCACGGTGCGGATCTCGCCCGCACTGTCGGCCATCACCGCGAGCACCTTCACACCGAGATCGATCCCCGCCACGGTATCCGGGCGGCTCACGCGGGCGATGTCCCGCTTCACCTCGGCCTGGAAGGCGACGAACCAGCGTCCCCGCTCGTGCCGGACGGTCGCGGACAGGATCCGCGCGGTCCCGGCCTGCACGCGGGCCAGGAGCTTCCCGGTGGGTTCGTGGGTGCGGATCGTGCCCAGCCGGGGCAGCGTGACATGCCGGCCGTCGACCTCCACGCGGATCGTGCCGGTCGTGAAACGGCACGTAAGACGGGCCTTCCGCTTCACCTTGAACCGGGGCGCCCCCATCCGCTTGCCCTTACGGCGTCCGTTCTTCGACCTACTGTAGTTGTCGAACGCAGCCGCCGCGTTCGCCAGACCGGTGTTGTAGGCCTCCTTGGAGTTCTCCTCCCACCAGTCGGCGAACCGCCGGTCGGTGTGCTTGGCCTCGTTGAACGCCTTCCGCAGCGACGGCAGCGACCACGGACGCCACGCCGTCAGCCCGGCCTCGCCGATGTCGTACGACTCCTCCGCCGCGCGCTGCCACCACGACGCGGTCACCCAGCCCACCGCCCAGTTATAGGCAGCCCGGGCAGCACCACAGTGCGAACGCAACGCCGCCTCCTGGACGGCGTTCGGATCCAGCGCAAACCGGTACGCCTGCACCACGAAACCCGACTGCGGCCGGAACTTCTTCACCCTGAACCCTCCCTCCCACAGGCACGCGAAACGATCACCGGTTCACCCTACCGGCCGCCACCGACAACAGCCCGAACAGCAACAGAAGTTGAGGAAAGCTGAGATTCGATGACGAAACGCGCAGCAGCTGGCAGCCCCCTCGGAGCAGTTCATTCCGCTTTTCCTCCGGTCCGGGGCCGTCGGACCTGCGCCGTTCACGGGCCGCGCACGAGCGGCACTCACGCTCCAGCGGAGCGCGAGGGGCAGGCAAGGGGAGCGGCCTAGCGTCACCTTCCGAACCGAACCAGCCACTGTCTCAAGGAGTCCCCATGGCCACCGAGGAGCACGAGTTCACTCTGCCCGGCGCGGACCTGCCGCAGCCCGACGAGGAGCTGCGCAAGCGGCGCGAGGCGGTCGTCATCGAGCACACCGTCGCCGAGGGCGCCTGGGACATCGACGGAGTGATCGCGACGTTCCCGCGCGGCGGCGTCTACCGGGTCATCCCCTTCGAGGAGTCCCCGCTGATCGGTGAAGAGGCCATCAAGAAGGGCTACTTCGCCGAACTGCAGAAGGCCTTCCCGGTCGCCGACCACAGCCTGTTCCACGTCCACCACACGCCGACCGCCGTGATCGTGGAGGCGCAGTTCCGCGCCAAGCAGGAGGCGGACTGGCGCGGCATCCCCAACCGCGGCAAGACCGTCGACGCCCCTGTGGCGATCTTCTTCCACTTCGACGGCGACGTGCTGATCGACGAGACGCTCTACTTCGACATGGCCACCTTCGCCCGTCAGCTCGCCTGACCCCTCCCGCCGGGGCGCCCGCAGCCGGCGCCCCGGAGGCCCGGGCCCCGCCCACCGCCGACCGACAAGGACCACCCATGAGCGTGTCCAGCACGGACCGGAAGAAGAAGCCGCTGCCGACCCACTCGGCCGGGGTGCGCCCGATCCTCCTCGAGGCCGCGGGCCTCACCCTGTCCGGCCTGCTGGCCGAGCCGCCCGACGGCCCGCCGCGGGCCACCGTCGTCGCCGTGCACGGCGGCGGCATGCTCGCGGGCTACTTCGACGGGCAGGTCCACCCCGACCTGTCCCTGCTCACCCTCGGCGCCCGCCTCGGCTTCACCGTGCTGGCCCTCGACCGGCCCGGCTACGGCAGGTCCGCTCAGCAGATACCCGCCGGCATGACCCTCGGCGAGCAGTCCGCCGTGCTCTGCGCCGCGCTCGACGCCTTCGCCGCACGGCATGCCCTCGGGCGGGGCTTTGTGCTGCTCGCCCACTCCTACGGCGGCAAACTCGCCCTCACGACCGTCGCGGACACCCCCGGTCTGCTCGCCCTCGACGCCTCCGGCGTCGGCCACCGTTTCAGCGTCCGGCCCACCGGTCGGCGGCTTCGCCGCAACCTCGACTGGGAGCGCAACTGGGGCCCGCTGCGCCTGTATCCGGAGGGGACCTTCCGTGCGGCCGAGGCCCTGGTCGCGCCCATGCCCGAGCGTGAGGCCTCCGAGGTGGACCTGTGGCCGGAGATGTTCGAGGACCTGGCCCCCCGGATCGACATCCCGCTGCGGCTGACCTTCGCCGAGCACGAGGGCTGGTGGGCGCACGAGGAGCAGGACCTCGACCATCTGGCCTCCCGGCTGACCAAGGCACCCGTGCTTCGGATCGGGCACCAGCCCCGCGCGGGCCACAACATCAGCCTCGGCCTGGCCGCACGCTCCTATCACCTGAGCGCGTTCGCCTTCTTCGAGGAGTGCCTGCAGGCCGCCGCGGAGACCCGTCCGTGAACCCGCACGCGCACCCCGAAGAGGCGGCATGACCGAGCCGCACGAACCGATGCCGAAGGACTGGCAGCGCGCGCCGTGTGTCGCCGCGCACCCCGACGACCCGGAGTACGGGCCCGCGAGCGCGGTCGCGCGGTGGACCGCGCAGGGCAAGTGCCTCGCCTACACCCTGATGAGCCGCGGCGAGGCCGGGAGCGCCACCATGGACCCGCAGGCCACCGCCGCGATGCGCAGCGGGGAGCAGGTGCGTGCCGCGGCCGCGGTCGGGGTGCGGGACGTGGACTTCCTCGACCACCCGGACGGCACGATCGAGTACGGCCTGCCGCTGCGCCGGGACCTGGCGCGCTCGATCCGCAGGTACCGCCCTGACGTGCTGGGCACCGTCAACTTCTACGAACGCTGACGCAGTGGCGACTGGAACACCGTTGCTCAGAGCCTGGCTGAACGCTTCCACGACCGGCCGGATCTGCGCTTGGTGAAGTGGATGTCGTTCCGCGCGCCCGGCGGCCGCTCCCGTGCCTTGTCCGCGCTGTCCAGGCGGAGCAGTCGGTCTGCCGTCATGAAGTCCTCCTGCGCTCTTGCCCCTTCTGTGCTCGTGCGACGAAGAACTCGTGCGAGGAGAGAGGCCGTCGGGCGTGCTGCCTCAGGCCGCGGCCTGTTCCTTGCGCGCCGGTGCGCCGCCGGACTCGACCTCCACCGACTCGACGCCTGGTGGACCGAAACGCAGATCGGCACCACCCACGTCAGCCGCTTCGAGCGTCTTGGCCCGGAACTGACCGCCTGAACATCGAATCCGCCAACAAGGTCCTTCAGGCCGGGCAGTTCACAGCTCTGTCTTCGAACCGGGCTACAAGAGCGCTCCGGGCGGCGACCACGCGGCCGACGGCAACGCGGCGTCCAGGCGGACCGGTTCGGTGCCCACCGCCGAGACCAGGGCGTCCAGGCGGGAATCGGTCAGGTCCGTGACGTAGAGGTCCTCGAAGCGCAGAGGCGCCCCGTCCGCCCGACCCTCGAGCGGAAGCTCCGAGAGGTCGAGACGGCCGAGCGCGTCCAGATCCGTCCTGCCGATCTTGATCAGCGCCTCCTTGCGTACCCACTGACGCAGGAAGGCGCGGCCGGGGTCCGCGTCCGCGGTCACCAGGGCACGCTCGGCGGCGGTGAGCGCACGGTCCATGACCGCGGGGTCGTGGGCGCGCCCCAGACGCTCCATGTCGATGCCCACCGGGACATGACCGGCGGCCGCGGCCACCACGCCGTCGGCATGGGAGAGGCTCAGATGCACGTCAGGACGGCCCGCGAGCAGCGGCCTGCCGTGGTCGGTCCCGTGGCACGTCGGGCAGCGCTGGGCGAAGGGCACCTCGGCCGGGGCGACGCCCAGCAGCCACCCCGCGCAGAACCGGACCAGGACGTGCGCGGCGAGGAAGTCCCGGCGTGCCGGCTCCCGGCGGAACCGCGCGAGGCGCCCCCGTTCCCGGTCGTTCAGCAGGTGCCACCCCGCCGCCGGATGCCGCAGCACCTCGTCAGTGCCCGCGGCCACGGCCACCGGACCGTCCGTGCCAGCCATCTTCACGGCGCGGGTCGCCGTCAGCGGCCGTCGACGCCGGCCAGGACGCGGTCCACCAACTCGCCGACGGTGACCCCGGCCAGTTCGGCGCGCCGGATGTCCACACCGTACTCACGCTTGACCGTGACCATCAGGTCGGCGAGATCGAGCGAGTCGATCTCCAGCGTGTCGATGACGGTCTCCGCAGAGGTGGCTTCCTCCGGAATTCCGAGGGCGACGAGTTCGGTGCGGAGCAGCCCGTGCACGGACTCCGCGGTCACCTCAGTGGACTGGGACATGGAGTTCTCCTCATGGTTGCTCGGAAAGCGAGCCGCAGGCGGTGCGGGTGCGCATTCACACTCTCTCCAGTCGCACTCGACAAATCCTTGAACGGCACTGGAAGAATGCTTGAGGAATTCCCGAAAAATGCTGGAATTGCGCTCGCGGTCAGAGGAGGAGGCGGTGCATGTAATCCGGGGTGCGCCGGAGAATCCGGTCGGGGTCGAGGGGGAGCGTGATTCCGCCCCGCATCCCTTGAAGTCGGCTATGACCTGCAAAAACGCCGCTGCGTCCAGGGTTCGGGCAGGCCATGACGAGCACCCGGAAAAAACCGGAACGCGCGGTTGCGGCAAGGGGCGGGCCTTTTCTTTGACCTGTGTGATTTCCCACTGTTGCACCGGCTCGCCGCGGTGTCCAGATCCGGGCCGCAGGCCCGGAAAGCGCCCGTCGGGAGAGTATTGCCTGCGCGGATCGGCCCGCGTATTGTCGGTGCAATGCATGATGACGTCGTAATCACAGGCATAGGTGCGCTGACTCCGGTCGGAAATGACCGGGAGAGCAGCTGGGAAGCGATCGTGGCGGGCCGGTCGGGCATCGCGCCCATCACCGCTTTCGATCCCACAGGACTGGACACCCGAATCGCCGGCGAAGTGAAGTCGTTCCAGCCTGCCGAGCATTTTGACGCCAAGCGCACCCGGCGCATCTCCCGGTTCACGGCGTTCGCCGTCGTGGCGGCGCGCGAGGCGGTGGCCGACGCGAAGCTGGATATCGACGACGACAACCGGGACCGGGTGTCGGTCGTGGTGAACGCCGGGGTGGCGGGCTTCGACACCATCGAGGCGGCCACCCGGCTGCTGGTCGACGGCCGGGAGCCGAGCTCCTACTTCGTGCCCTACTCGCTGACGAACATGCCCAGTTGCGAGGTGGCGATCGACCTCGGCATCCACGGCCCGGTCAACGCCAACGCGCTGGCCTGTGCGAGCGGCCTGTACGCGCTGCTGGACGCGCGGCGCCTGATCCTCTCCGGCGAGGCGGACGTGGTCGTCTGCGGCGGCACCGACGCGGGGATCACGCGGTCCTTCATGAACGGCCTGTCCACCATAGGTGCGCTCTCCCGGCGCAACGACGACCCCACCCGGGCGAGCCGTCCCTTCGACGTGGACAGGGAAGGCTTCGTGCTGGGCGAGGGGGCGGTGGTCATGGTCCTGGAGTCCGCCGAGCACGCCCGCCGGCGCGGGGCCACCCCGTACGCCGCCGTCAGCGGTGGCGCGTTGACCTGTGACGCCTTCCACGTCACCGCCCCGAACCCGACGGGCGAGTACGCCACGGCCGCGATCAGGACCGCCGTCCAGCGGGCCGGGATCGCACCCGAGGACCTCGACTACATCTGCGCCCACGGCACGTCCACCAAGGCCAACGACCGCACCGAGACCGCGGCCATCCGCGCGGCGCTCGGCGCGGCGACGGACCGGATCGCCGTGAGCAGCCCGAAGTCGAGCGTCGGCCATCTGGTCGGCGGCGCGGGCGCCTTGGGCGCGATGGTGTGCGCCATGGCGATCCGTGACGGCGTTGTGCCGCCCACGATCAATCTGGACTCGCCCGACCCCGAGTGCGACCTGGACCATGTGCCCAACGTGGCGCGGCGGATGCCCGTGCGGACGGCGATGGCGAACGCCTTCGGGTTCGGCGGCCAGAACTGCGTCGCGGTGTTCAGCGCCCCCGAGCCCGCCTGAGGACTTCCCGGCCCCCGGGTCCGACAACGCCCAGGAGGCCCTGCCGGGCCTCGTCCGGTCCGGCCTGGTCACCGGCGCCCTGGTGACCGTGGGCCTGATCTTCACCCTCCGGATCAGACGCACAGCCCGCGAACTCCTGCTCGCCGGGGCGGTCAGCGCTCTGATCGCCTTCCTCCTCTTCCTCGCATGGAACGTCGACGCGCCCTTCGGCCGGGAGACGGCGGACCGCGTCGACACCTTCCAGACCCTGCGCTGACGTCGCAGCCTGCGCTGCCGTACGGGCAGCGACGTGTCCCTGATCGTCTGACGCGGGTCGATGTCCTCGTCGTGCCGGCGCCGCAGGATCGCGGTCGCCGCCCGTACGCCGGACTCATACGAGCGGAGCCCCGTACGCGTGCTCTCGCCCGAGCACGAGGTTGTCTGCCACGCCGTCGACACGTGCCGGCCTGCTGCAGCACGCGAGCGAACTCGCCGCATCCGGTGCCGTGTTCTCGCTCACCGAGCGCCGGATCAGCCGACTCACGGGCTTCCCGACCGTCGTCGAACTCCCCTCCGCGCGGGCCGCCCGGCCCGCGGCCTTCGACTTCACCGGCGAACAACTGCTGTTCTCCGTCCCGCCCGAGGTGCGGGAGGGCTGCGACCGCGTCATGCGGCAGGCCGGGATCACCCGCACCGCGCCACCGCTCGGAGCCCGGGCCCTGGCGGTCGGCCGGCTCACCGCTCTGGACGCACTGCCGATCGGCGCCCACGTGCCCCGGCTGCCCCAGGGTGACCTGCTGCGCACGGTGGCCCCGTGCACCTCGACGGTTCCGGTCCGCTGTGCACTCACGGGCATGGTCGACTACTTCCTGCGCGGCACCGGACCGCAGTCGTACGCCACTGGTGCAGATCGGCTTCGCGCCGCTGGAGACGCTGTTGCCGAACCAGCTGCGCACCGGCAGGCTCGACGTCCGATGGCACACCGGGCACTTCGGGGGCGCCACCGCCGATGCCGTCCTGCCGATGGTGCGCCGGGGCGAGGAACCTCAACTCGCCCTGTCCTGCGCCACGTCCGGGGTCAGCGATGCGGACGCCCGGGCCCTCGCCGAGACCGTCCGCATCGGCCTGCGTCGGCTGGTCACGCTCGACGAGCACGCGCCACCGGACCGGATGACGCTGCCGCGGAGTCCGGGCTCTTCGGAGCCGCTGGCCTGATCGATGCTCCGGGCCCCAAGACCGGGGCCCGCTGCGAACCATCCCCCGGCGCAGGCCTCGACGCCCGGCGCAGCGAGCACCTCGGGCGGCACTTCGCACGTGCGGCGCCGTCCTGCGACTCAAGGAAGGCTCGACCGCCGGCTGCTTCGATGAACGCCTCAGGAACAGAGCAGCCGGCCGTCACCGGCTCGATGCCCACACCGTGCGGGACCGGAGGGAACTGCTCGCCCGTGACGAACCGGAATCTCGTGCCCGGCCGACCGAGCGGCGCGCGCCAGAGGAATCAGGGGATGGACGTGCCCGAAGTCGCCGATGCTCGTGAAAGGGATCCTCATGCCGGTCACCCATATCCCTGCCGATGACCGAATATCTAGCATCGATTGAAAATCGAGTGCTGATAACCTCTTTGTGTGCACGCGGCCTTAACGGCCAAACCAATCTCTTTGGGGTGACTAGGACATGGGAACCGTCGGACTGGCACGCACCCAGTTCGCCTTAACGGTGGGAGTGCACTACCTGCTCGTCGCACTGACCCTCGGACTCGTGGTCATGGTGGCGATCTGCCACACCCGCTGGGTCCGCACGGGCGACCCGGCGCTCCGGCAGGCCACGAAGTACTGGGGCACGCTCTACGTCATCAACTACGCGGTCGGCATCGGCGCGGGCATCGCCATGGAGTACCAACTCAGCGCCAACTGGTCGGGCTTGGAGAACATGGGCGCCGGAGTGTTCGGCGCGCCGCTCGCCGTGGAGACTGTGGTCGCGTTCTTCGTGGAGTCGACCTTTCTCGCGCTGTGGATCTTCGGCTGGCAGCGACTGCCCGCGAAGGCGCATCTGGCCTGCATCTGGATCGTCGCCGCGGCCGCATACCTCTCCGTCATCTGGGCGCTGCTGGCCAACGGCTTCATGAACAACCCCGTCGCGTACGAGATGCGCGACAACACCCTCCAACTGACCGACCCGCTCGCCCTGTTCACCAACCCCAATGCGTGGATCGCCATCCTGCACATCACCGGCGGGGCCGCCGCGGTCGGCGGATTCTTCATGCTCGGTGTCTCGGTGCTGCTGCGCGGGCGTGGCCGGGCCGACGACACGTTCGTACGGCACTCGATGCGCATGGGCGCCCACGCGGGCTTCTGGGGCGCCATGCTGGTCGGCGGCAGCGGTGCGATGCAGATCGAGCGGATCGGCGTGCAGCAGCCGATCAAGCAGGCGCTGCTGGACGGCAACAGTGACCGGATCGCCGCGTTCCAGCGGGAGCTGACGGAGCGTTTCGGGGATGCCGGGCTGCCGCCGGGGCCACTGGTGCAGTTCAGCGCCTACACGATGATGGCCGTCGGATTCGTTTTGCTACTCGTCTCCCTGTGGACGCTGATCGCACTGCGCGGCGACCGGATGCTCACGTCAAAGCCGCTGCATCGAGTGCTGCGGATCGCCATGGTGCTGCCCTTCGTGGCGAACATCGCCGGCTGGCTGGTACGCGAGATCGGCCGGCAGCCGTTCGTCATCGACGACATCCTCACCACCCGACAGGCCTTGACTCCCTCGCTCACCACCACCCAACTGACCGTCTCCCTGGTGGTGCTGGGGGCGATCGTCACGACCCTGCTGATCCTCGACTGGTGGCTGCTCGGCAAAGCGGCGATGCGCGGCCCCGCGCAGGCCGATCTATGGGCACAGGAGTCCGGCTCCGGCGAACGCCCCGATCCCGGCGGCACACTCGACGACGAGCGCGACAGCGTCCTGCTCTAGAGCCTGTCCGGCGGATCAGGTCGCACCATGGTGGCCCGCGCCTTTCTGTACTGGTGAGCGGGGTCTGGTGCGTGCAGCTGCAAGGCGGAGGAGGGCGTCCACGCGGAGCGTCGACAACCGACGACAACGCGGCAGATGTGCGTGCCGCAGTTACATCAGCTGCTCCGCAGCGGGCCGCGACCGCAACAAGATCCGCCGGACAGGCCCTGGAGCCTGCCGATCACGGCGATCGCCGACTCCGTCCCGGCTCGTTTCGTCCCGCATCTCACGCTGCAAAGGAGCAACACCGGCCATGAGTTACCCGACCTTGTGGACCATCGGGTTCATCGCCTTGTTCGCCGGCTATCTGACGCTCGCCGGAACCAACTACGGAGTGGGCTCGACCCTATTGTTCACGGCTCGTGGCGACCGGGAACGCCGTCAGGTGCTCGGCGGCCTCGGCCCGTTCCTGCTCGCCAACGAGTCCTGGCTGCTGGTCTCCCTCGGCATCCTGGTGGGCACCGTGCCGGGCCTGGAGACCCAACTCCTGGTCGGTGCCGCGCCGTTCGCCCTGCTGGCCATGACCGGCGCACTGGTCCTCACCAGCGCCGTGATGCTCCGCAGCCGGCACCCCGAGGCCACCGTGCGCAGGCGGTGGGACGGCGTGATCTGCGCGGCCGGCGCGGCGGCGGCGTTCGGCTGGGGAGCATTCCTGGTCGCCGTCGCCGGGTCGCTCGACCTCGACGGCAGCGGCCATGTCCTGGGCAGCGGCGCGGCGTTCACCCCGTACGCCCTGCTCGGCGGGGTGAGTGCCGTCGCGCTGCTCGGTGCGCACGGCTGCGCCTTCACGGCCGCCCGCACCACCGGGGCGGTCGCCGCCCGCGCCACCGTGCTCGCCCGGCGGCTGTGCGGCGTCGGCTGCCTGCTCGTCGCCCTGACCGGCCTCGCCTCCTGGGCCGGCGGGCACACCAACGGGGCGGCGCTGCACCGGCCGGCCCTCGCGCTGCTGCTGCTCGCGCTCGCCGTGCTCGCCCTGCCGCCGGCCGTCCGCGCGCTGTCCGCCGGACAGCCCTGGCGGGCGTACGCAGCCACGGCCGTCGCGGTGGGGCTCGCGCCGATCGCCGTGTTCGCCGCCAAGTACCCGTATCTGGCGACCCCCGCGCGGTCCGGAGTGCGGGCCGTCGCAGTCCAGGACCTCGCCGCGGACAACACCGCACTGGCACTGATCACATGGACCGCGGGCCCGGTCCTGGTGCTGGTGATCGCCGTACAACTGCGGATGTGGTGGCTGCTGCGCGCACCCGCGGACCGGTCCACGTCACCCGCCTTCCACTGACGCCCCGGGGGACGCATGAAGCACGGACCGCTCGACCCCGAACTGGTGCGGATCCAACCGCGCGTGAAGGTGTTCCTCCTGGTGTGCACGGTCGGTGCGGCGCTCGGCGGCGCGCTGGTCGTCGCCCAGTCGCTGCTCCTCGCCCAGGTACTCGCCGCCCTCTTCGACGGCGGCTCCCGCGAGGCCTTCGCCACGGTGCCGATGCCCCTGATCGCCGGGGTCGTCGCGGCCCGGTGCGGGCTCGTCTGGTGGGAGCGCTGGTATCCGGCGCGGGAGGCGACGCGGGTGCAGCAGGCGTTGCGCGGAGAGCTGGTCGAGGCCGCGGGCCGGGGCCGGATCCGGGGCGCGGGTCCGCCGCCCGCCGCCGTGGTGGCCGTGCTGACGCGCGGCGCGGACGCGCTGGACGGCTACGTCTCGGGCGCTGTGGCCGTGCTGCCGCATGCCGTCGTGGTGCCGCCCGCCGTCGTGTGCACGCTGCTGCTCCTCGATGTGCCCTCCGGGCTCACCGTGCTGATCACCCTCCCCTTCGTCCCGCTGGTGCTCGCCGTCGTCGGACTGCACACCAAGGCGCGTACCGAGCGGCACTGGAACGTGCTGTTGCGCCTGGGCGAGCGCTTCCGTCAGGCGGTCTGCGGACTCACCACCCTGCGGGTGTTCGGGCGGCAGGACGACGCGGCCCGGCGGATCCGCGCGGCCTGTACCGAGCACCGGGTGGTCACGATGGCCACCCTGCGGCAGGCGTTCCTGTCGTCCTTCGTCCTCGAGACCATGACCACCCTGGCCGTCGCCCTGATCGCGGTGCCGGTCGGCTTCCGGCTGCTCGCCGGGGACATGCCGCTCACCGCGGGCCTCGCCGTCCTGCTGCTCACACCCGAGGCGTACCGCCCCCTGCGCTCCCTGGCGCTGCGCTTCCATGCGAGCCAGGAGGGCCGGGCCGTACTCGACCAAGCCCGCCGGATCAGGGCGGCCGCCCCCGTGCCGACGCGGCCCGCCGCGTCCGGACCGCACCCGGTGCCCATGCCCAGCCCGGCCCGGACCCCTGTCGTCCTGGACCGCCTGACGGTCGGGTTCCCGGGCGGCCCTCCCGCGCTGACCGAGGTGTCGCTGACGCTCGAACCCGGCCGCTGCCATGCGCTGACCGGGCCCAGCGGCGCGGGCAAGAGCACACTGCTGCGCACCCTCGCCGGCCAGCTCACACCGCTCGACGGCGAGATCCGCATCGGGTCCCACCCGCTGCCGTACGTCCCCGGCGCCGCGTGGACCGACGCGCTCGGGGTGGTGCCGCAGCGGCCGCACCTGTTCGCCATGTCCCTCGCGGACAACGTCCGCCTCGGCCGCCCCGACGCCGGCCCCGAAGAGGTGTGGCAGGCGCTGGCCGCGGCGGGGGCCGCCGACTTCGTGGCGGCGCTGCCCGACGGCCCGGCGACCCCGCTCGGCGACGGCGGCGCCGTGCTCAGCGCCGGTGAACGGCAACGGATCGCGCTGGCCCGCGCCCTGCTGCGCAAGCCGGCGCTGCTGCTCCTCGACGAGCCCACCGCGCGTCTCGACGGGGAGACGGAGCAGCGGGTGCTCGACGCCCTGCGCGCCCTCGCCGGGAACGAGCGCACCACCGTGCTGGTGGTCACCCATCGCCCCCGGGTCATGGAACACGCGGACACGGTGTTCCACGCCGCTCACGGCTCGGTCGACGTCCAGCCGCGCCTGCTGGAAGGACAGCCGACATGGTGAGGCGTTCAGCCCCCGCACTGCTACGGACCCGCCTGGTCCTCGCGGCCCTCGCGACTGCGCTGTGCGAGGCGTCGGCGGTGGCCCTGACCGCCACCGCTGCCTGGCTCATCTGCCGGGCCTCCGAGCAACCCCCGCTCGCCGCCCTGTCGTTGGCGGTGGTCGCGGTCCGCGCCCTGGCGATCGTGCGCGGCACGCTGCGCTACGGCGAGCGGCTGGCCGGACATGACGCGGCGCTGCGGATCATGGAGCGGGTGCGCGGCCGGTTCTTCGACGCCCTGGAGCCGCTGGCCCCCTCCGGGCAGCCCGCGTTCCGCCGCGGCGACCTGCTCACCCGGCTGCTCGCGGACGTGGAGGCGGTGCAGGACCTGGTGATCCGGGTGGTACTGCCCGGACTCGCGGCGCTCACGGTCGGCGCCGGTGTCACCGCCTGGGTCTGGCTGCAACTGCCTGCGGCCGGTGCCGCGTTGGGCTGCGGCCTGCTGGTGGGATCGGTACTGCTGCCGGTGGCGGCGGCTGTCGCCCTGGACCAGGCGCGGGTACGCCTGGTGCGGGCCCGCGGCACGCTGGCGGTGCGCAGCGTGGACATCATCGAGGGGGCCGAGGACCTCGCGGTCTGCGGGGCGTCGGCCGCCGCCACCGAGCGCGAGCGCGCCGCCGCGCGGACCGTCGCACGGCTGGAACGCTCGGTGGCGCTGCGCGGGGCCACCGCCGGCGCCGCGGGGCTCCTGGTCCGGCTGGTGACGACCGGCGCGGTGGCGGTGCTCGCCGCGAGGGCCCAGGACGCCGGGCGGCTCGGCCCGGTCACCGTCGCCGTCCTCACCCTGACCGCGCTCGCCGCCGTGGAGACGAGCACTCCCGTGCAGGCTGCGGCGGAGCGGTTCGGTGAGCTCGGCCATGGGCTGCGGCGGTTGCGGGAAGTACTGCGCGCCCGCCCGCCCGTGCCCGAACCCGCGCACCCGCGCACGGTGCCCGCGGGCCCTCTCACCTTGGAGTTCAACGAGGTCACCGTGGTGCCCCCGGGAGCCTCCCGGGCGGCCCTGAGCGGATTCGGCCTGTCACTGACCCCGGGGCGCAAGATCGCCCTGGTCGGGCCGAGCGGCGCGGGCAAGAGCACCGTGCTCGCCGCCGCGCTGGGGTTCGTCCGCCCCAGGGCGGGACAGGTGACGCTGAACGGTGTGCCGGTTGAGCGGATAGCGGGCCGGCAGCTGCGGCCCGCTCTCGTGTGCGGGCTCACACAGGAGCACTACGTCTTCGCCGGCACGGTCCGCTCCGTGCTCAGGGTCGGCCGACCGGACGCCGAAGACGCCGAGCTGTGGTCCGCCCTCGAGCAGGCGGGTGCCGCCGCGTGGGTCCGTGCCCTGCCGAGCGGCCTGGACACCGAAGTACGGGACGACGCGGCCGAGTTGGCGGGCGGCCAGCGCCAGCGACTGGCGCTCGCTGCGGCCCTGCTCGCCGATCCCCGCGTCCTCGTTCTGGACGAACCCACCGAGTCCGTCGATCCCCGGACGGCCGACGCCCTGCTCCGCGACACCCTGGCCGCGGCGGGCGACCGGGCCCTGCTCCTGGTCAGCCACCGCCTCTGCGGCCTCGAGTCCGCCGACGAGATCGTGGTGCTGCGCGCGGGGCACGTCGTCCAGCGCGGCAGCCACACCGAACTCCTCGCTCAGCAGGGCTACTACCGCGACCAGTACACCGCCGAACGCGAGGCCGAGCAGCGCACGGCGCCCGGGCTCACCGTGCGGTGAGCCCGGGCGCCGTACAGCAGCGGGCACGCGGGGAGCGGGCCCGCCCGCCTCAATGCGCTGTCGGGCATCCTGTTCGTGCTGTACACCCTGCTCCGCAGGAGTCCGATTCCTCTCCAGCCTGAAGGCCGGGAACATCCTCGGAGGAACCCGGTGATGCGCGAGGGATTCTACGCATCTCCTGCCGGACCGGCGCTCCAGCCCGCTTCTAGGTCGGGCTGGTCAACTTGGGGCAATGCATGGGATGAACGAGGACCGGTTCCCTTCTCGGTAAGAGCAAAACCGGCAGAAGCCTCACGCTGATCCAGGAGACGAATTCGACCTACCGTCGCATCGGTCCTGATAGTCCAGTTCCAATTAATTCACACAGGCGAGAGTCGGGCGATGTGTCGGATATTTGGTCACTTTAATGGCGTGGTGACCCCACGCGAACTTCAGACGGTCGGCGCGCTTCAGAGGCACGGTGGCCCCGATGGCCAGGGCAGCGTGCACGACGCGATGTGGTCCGTCGGGAACAACCGGTTGGCCATTATGGATCTGGACGGCGGCCAGCAGCCGTACGAGCTTCTGGACGGTCGAATAAGAATCGTCTTCAACGGAGAGATTTACAACCACGACGAGCTCCGACAGCGGCTGCGCGCGCGGGGTTACACCTTTCCCGATCGCTGCGACGGGTCGATCCTCCCGGCGCTGTACGACGTGTACGGCGACGGCTTCACCGAGCACTTGGACGGCATGTACGCGATCGCCGTCCTCGACCAGCGCACCGAGCCACGGCTCGTGCTCGCCACCGATCACATGGGCATGAAGCCGTTGTACTACCGGTGGGATCCGGCATCGGGAGCGCTTCATTTCTCCTCGGAGATCCCCGCCCTGCTCGCGTTTGACGCGGTGTCGAGCACCGCCTGGGCGCCGGGTCTGGAGGCATACCTCGCGACCAAGACGCCCTTCGGCGAGCAGACGATGTTCGCCGACATCAAGGTGTTGCCGCCGGCGACCACAGCGGTCTGCGACCGGGCCTCGGGGCTGCGCGTCTTCCGTCGGAACCCGCCCCGGCCCGGCCCGTCGCCCGGCGACGACACACCCAGCCGACTGCGCGCGTTGCTTCGGAACGAGGTGCGCCGGCTCCGGGTGGCCGACGTCCCGCTCGCCTCGATCACTTCCGGCGGGCTCGACTCCGGCCTGGTCACGGCATTCGCCGCGGAGGACGGCAGCGACCTTCACACCTTCAATCTCTCCTACAAGGGCTCCTGGCCCGGAGACGAGCGGCGGTACGCGCGCCAGATCGCGGAGCGGACCGGGGCGGTCTACCACCAAGTGGAAATCGATCCGGCCACCTTCCCCGACCTGGTGGCGGACGTCGTGTGGCACCTGGGTCAGCCGAACGCCGACCCGATCACGCTCAGCACCTATGCCCTGTTTCGCGCCGTACGGGACGCCGGCTTCAAGGTCGCGCTGACCGGCGACGGCGCGGACGAGGTCTTCGGCGGCTACGACCGGATGCGCGCGGCGGCGGAGGCCCCCGGACAGTGGCGTGCCGCGTACTGGGATGCCCTCGCCGTCGCCCCCGCACGGCTGAGAGGCCTGCTCTACACCAAGGACTACGCCGCCGAGGTGGACCTGGCGGCACCGCTTCCCCAGAGGGCGAGCCATCTCCTTCGCAACGACGGCGACGATCCGTTGGGACGGATCACCGCATTCGAAATGGAATACCGCCTGCCCGCGTATCACCTGCGCCGCGTGGATCACTTGAGCATGGCGCACTCGGTCGAGGTGCGGCTGCCGTACTGCCAACGCGACATCGTCGCCTTCGGGCGGGCGCTGCCCGACCGCATGCGCATCAGCGGCGGCCAGGTCAAGCGGGCGCTCTACTCCGCCGCCTCCGGACTGCTGCCGGAGGACGTCCTGAACCGCCCGAAGCAGCCCTTCACCTTGCCTCTCACCGCGATGCTCGCCCCTGGTCAGCCGCTATGGGACTTCGCCCAGGACATGCTTGGCGCGAGCCGGCTGCGCTCTGCGGGCCAGATCGACCCCGGCGCCGTAGGGAACCTTTTCAATGCCCAGGCCGACCGTCCGGACGACACCGCGGCGCTGACGATATGGGCCCTGCTGGTGCACGAAGTGTGGCGGGAGCGGTTCCGGCCGGGCGCACGGGCGGGAGCCGCGATGGGAGCGATGGTCGCGTGATCGGTCACATCGCTTATGCGTCCGGGAGTCCCTGCCCCACACTCGTCCTCGACGCGCGGCAGTTTCCGAGAGAGAGGGGGCCGCTCCTCGAGGCCCTCACCGAGGTCCGCCGGCGGCTGGTTCTGGCCGGCGGGGCGCACATACTCAAGATCGCGCTGATCGAGCCTTCGTCGCATCCGCTGTTCGATCTCGACTACCGCTTCATCCAGGCGCTACCGGACGGTTTGGCGCGGTTCGATCTGCGCGGCTCATGCGGGCACTCTGTGCTGTGCTCCGTGATGGCCGCCGGGCGGTCCGGGATGCTTCCCCGGCAAGGCCCCGGGGACCGGGTCCGGGTGCACGTCCTCAACAACGGCGATCACCTCGTGTGCGAGACCGAGGAGGCCGACCGAGAGACTGCCAGATGCACGATGTACTTCCTGCACACGCCCCCGGTCCCGGTGGCAGGTCTGCTGCTGCGGGAGGAGCCGCAGACGACTCTCGACCTGGAAGACGAGAAAGTGACCGTCTCCATGGTCTCCTCCGGCAATCCGTACGTCTTCGTCGGGGCGCGGGAAGCCAGGGTGACCGACGCCGCGGAACTGTTCGCCGGGGGGCCCGACCTGTTCGACCGGCTGGAACGGATTCGCGGGGCGGCGGCCCGGTTGCTCGACTGGTCGCCCGACGGCGCGTTCCCCAAGATCGCGGTTGTCGTTCCCGACGGAGCCGGCCGGATAGCGGCTCGGGCCGTCACCGTGCCCGGCTGGCATCCCACGTTGGCGCTGACCGGCGCGGTCTGCCTGGGGGCGGCGAGTTGCATTCCGGAGACGATTCCATGGCTCGCGGCACGGGACGTGGGATGTCTCGGCGGGCAGGTGGACATCCGGACCACCGGCGGAAGCACGGCGGTCACCGCCACCACCCGGATCGGCGATGGCCGAACCGAACTCGCCTGGGTCGCTGTGGGCAACAAGACCGTCCGGTACCACGGCCCGTTCTTCCCCGAATCGCTCACCCGTTTCCAACCCAGGGAGTTCGGAGAATGTCTGTCGCTTCCAGCCTGATTCGCAGAGAGGACGTCGTCCGCACGGTCGGGCCCACCCTCGCGCCGCCGTTCCTGGACATGTTGCGCCAGTCCGATGCTCAAACCGCCGTCATCGGCAAGCCCGACAAGTCGGCGCTGTCGAAGCTGCGGGCTTCGGGACTGCTCGCAACCGCCGTCCCGGAGGCGTACGGAGGCGCCGGGGGTGACGCCGCGGCTGTCAACCGGGTGGTGGAGCAGGTGGCGACGGTGAACCCGTCCGTGGCGATCATCTTGTTCCAGCATTTCGCGGTGTGCGCGCGAATCGACGAATGGGGCACCGACGAGCAGAAGGCGAGGTATCTGCCGGCTCTGGCCTCGGGCGAGTTCCTCGCCGCTTCGGCGTGGAGCGAGACAGGGGCGGGTGCCGCCAAGAAGCGCCTGGCTTCCACCGCCGAGCGACTCCCGGGCGATCGATGGCTGCTGAGCGGCGCGAAGGCGTTCACCACCGGCGCCGGTGTCGCGGACCTCTACCTCGTGCTCGTGCAGACGTCGGAGGCACAGGACGACCCGCGCAGCAGCTACGGCTCGGCCGGCCAGACCTTCTTCCTCGTGCGCGGCGACAACCCCGGACTGATCCCCGATCTGAGCCTGAAACTGGTCGGCATGCGCGGATCCGCGACGGGCTTCGTCCAACTCGGCAACTGCGAGGTCACCGACGACGATCGCTTGGGACCGCTCGGACACGCGACGGCCATCATTGCCGGCGTGCGGGAGAGCGGCGCGACGCTCGGCGCGGTGTCGATCGGCATCGCCCAGGCGGTGTACGACCTCGCCGCCGGACACCACGCCCGCCTCGACGGGGCACGGGCTCAGACCGTCCGGCACCAGATGGTCGCGCTCAGCACACTGCTGGAGTCGGCGCGTGCCTTCGTCGTGCGCGCGGGCCATCGATCGTCGGACGATCCGGGCCGGACCACGCTGCAGGCCAAGCTGCACGCCTCCGCCGCCGCCGAGCAGATATGCCTTGAGGTCTCCCGCATGCTCGGCTCTGCCGGTTACGTCGTCGATCACCGGCTCAACCGGTTGATCGCTGATGCCCGCGCGGTCGCCCTGATGGGCCCGACCAATGATCTGTGCCGAGAGTTGGTGGCGCAGTCATGGGAGAGCTGAGCCGGGAACGTGCCGACCTCGTAGTGACCGGGCGCCTCGTCACGCCGACGGGAGTGCGGCCGGGCGCGGTCGTTGTGTCCGCGGGCCGAATCGGCGCCATCACCGACATCGATGAGGCCGGCCCGGGAGTGCCACGGCTCGATGCCGGCGACGCTTACGTCCTGCCCGGGTTGATCGACTCACATGTGCATTTCCGCACGCCGGGCCTGGAGCACAAGGAGGACTGGGAGCACGCCAGCCGGGCCGCCGTGGCGGGCGGCGTCACCACTGTCATCGACATGCCGAACACGAAGCCTCCGGGATTGTCGCCGGACGCGATAGCGGCGAAGGCCGCGTTGGTGGCCGGGTCATCGCTGGTCGACTACCGGTTCCATCTGGGCGCCGACCCGGATCGACCCGAACTGCTCGCCGACCTCGACCCCGCGATCGCCACCAGTGCCAAGGTCTTCATGGCCGGGCATCAGACCGCGCCGACGGTCGTGCGGGACCGGGACCAGCTGGAGAGGATCTTCGCCACCGCCGCTGCCGGCGGCGTGCGACTGGTGCTGCACGCCGAGCGGGACACCCTGTTCACGCTGCTCGACGGCGTGCGGGGGAGGCTTCGGGACTACGCCGCCTACGAACGATCACGGCCGCGCAGCGGTGGAATCGCGGCCGTGGCCGATGTCATCGAGCTTGTGCGCCGGTACGGAACGAAGGCGCACATCCTGCACGTGTCCAGCGCGGAGGAGGTCGACCTGCTCGCGGCCGCGCACGCCGACGGGCTGCCACTCACCTTTGAGGTGACCTCGCACCACCTGTCGTTCACCGACCATGACGCGCTGCGGACCGGAGCGCGTACTCGCCTGGCGCCGGCCATCCGCTCCGCAGCCGACCAGGACCGACTCTGGGCGGCCTTGCGCTGCGGCGAGGTCGCCACACTGGGCAGTGACCACGCTCCGCACACCATGGCGGAGAAGCTCCTGCCGATACCGGACGCTCCGCCCGGGATTCCCGGCGTGCAGGAGCTCGCGGTCGCCGTCTGGACCGGGATGCGCCGCCGGTGGCTCGACGAATCCTCCGACATGGCGATCATGCGACTCGTTGAGCACCTGGCGGCCAGGCCGGCAGCGCTTTTCCGCCTGCCGGGGAAGGGCCGCCTGGAGCCGGGCGCCGACGCGGACATGACGATCTTCGGCCCGGATGATCCGTGGATGCTCTCCGCGCACGACGTACACGCCAAATGCGGCTGGTCGGCATATGAGGGATGGACGATGGCCGGCAAGGTGCTGACCACGATCAGGGCAGGAGAGGTGGTCTGGGACGCGGGCGACCGGAGCTTCGGCAGCCCCACCGGACGCTGGCTTCCGGCCGAGATGTCGCGGCGGCCGCTCACAACGCAGAGCGCCCGCCCATGACCCGCGCCTTCGAAACGCACTACTGGGACGGCCCAGTGCTGCCGCCGGGTCACGGGGCCGTCGGGGGCCACTGATCGCGCCCCCGACGCCCTGGGGTCAGCAGAGTTCTGTCTGGTGCCGTGCCGGACGCCGCGAGCCGGCGAACCTTCCGGTCGCAGCGCTAGCTAGGTTCGTGGGGTGTTCCCGGAGGGGTCCGACGGGCCGGGGGCCGTCGTGGCGCGCAACAGGCCGCGCACCATGGTGATCTGGCGGTCCGCTTCCTGCTCGGACGCGGCGTCGATCACGACATGGCCGTGCCGGCTTCCGGAGTTCCTGATCTCTGGGACCGTGTCGCCCGGCGTGAAGGGGAACTTCAGCTCGTGCACGAAGGGGAGCGCACGGATGGCGTCGAGCCCCTCCACGGATACGAGCCGTCCGGGACGGAGCTGGAAGAAGGAGACGCACCCCACCCGGTGGGCGGTGTCGACCTGGATCGGTTTGCCGATGAGCGCGCGGAAGATGGCCGCCTCGATGTCGAACCCGGAGGCGAGCGCGATGGCTCGATGGATCCGATCACCCGGGGCGCGGGTCTGCGACTCGACGATCCTTGGACCGTCCGGCGTCAGGATGACCTCCGTGTGCGCCGGGCCGAACTGGTAGCCGGTCTCGCTCAGGAACCGCAGGACCAGGTCGGTGACTGCCGCCCGATCGGGTTCGGCCATGGACGCGGGGTATACGTGCCCGATCTCGGTGAAGCCGGGCGGCGGCGTCTTCCGCTTGGCCGTGACGCCCACGAGGTGGTGGGATCCCTGCGTGGTCAGCGTTTCGACGCTGAACTCGGGCCCGCGCAGGTACTCCTCGATCAGCACGGGACCCGCATAGCCTTGGTCGGCGAGCTGCTCCTCCCAGTCGTCCATGTCCCGCGCCTCGTGGATGAGCCGTACGCCGCGGCTGCCGGAGAGAAGGGCCGGCTTGGCCACGACGGGCAGTTCGAACTCCGACAGCAGCGCCCGGGCCTCCCGCGCCGATTCGGCCACGGTGGCCCGCACCGGCGAGAGACCGCGGTCGCGCAGCAGCTGCCGCATCGCCGTCTTGTCGTTGATGACGCGCAGCGCCGCCGGTGGATTCGGGGCGAGCCCCAGCGCGTGCGCCTCCTCACAGACCGGTAGCTGGGTGTCCTCGTTGCCCAGGTGCAGAACATGTGAGACGCCCAGCCGCGTGGCCGTCTCGGCCACCAGCCGGCGCAGCCCGGCGACGTCCCGGAAGTCGGTGAACAGGAGTTCCTCGGAGTACCGCGCGACCTCGTCCCGGTGGTCCTGCGGGATGCGGTCCGGGTCCCAGATGGAGAAGACCCGAAGGCCCTCCTCGGTGGCCTTGCGCACGTACGCCCGCCACGGCATCACCATGAGGATCTTGTCTGTCATCGCTGCGCTCCAGTCACTTGTGCGGTGAGCGGGCCGCCGTCCGTCGTGCGGCCAGGACGTCGGTCACGACGGTGTGCCCACGCTCGCGGGCCCCAGGCGGACGATGCGTGCCCCGGGTGGATCTCGATGCCGCCGGCGACGACGTTCAGCGCCTGCGGCCCTCCGCGTCGGCGGGTGGGTGCGGCGTTCGCCTCGCAGACCGTACTCATGGCTTCTGCGCGCTTTCCTCGGCGACGAGGGCGTGCGGGGCGGCCGCGCGCGCGTCGCGCTCGCGGAAGAGCGACCGGTAGAGGAGGATCGCGCCGAATCCGAAGAGCCCGAACAGTACGCTCATCCCGGCCGCCGGGATCAGCACGCCGATGGTCACGCAGAGCGAGGCGACGATCATCCCCAGCTGCACGTTGATCTGGTACACGGCCATGTACCTGCTCCGGTCCTCGGCGGGCACCAGATCGGCCAGCAGGACCTGCCGGATCGGCACCGACATGATCTCGCCGATGGTGAGCACCACCGCGGCCACGAGCAGGAGCCAGGGGGCGTTGCTCGCCCCCCACACCATGTATCCGGCCGTGAAGAGGCCGATGCCGCCGAAGATGCGCTGCCGGTCGGACAGGCGGCGGAACAGCCACGCGGCGAACAGCGCCAGGCAGACCACGATGAGGGTGTTCGCCGCCCGGAGGATGCCGAGCATCTCGACGCCGTCGACGGTCGGCCGCCACCCGTCGATGTCGAGCAGCTGTTGCCGGCCGAACTCATTGCTGAGGCGCACGGCGATGTAGTACGAGATCTGGATCTCGACGCTCCGGATCAGGAGGGCGGACAGGACCAGGCGGGCGAGGACGCTGTCTCGCAGCGCCGTCATGTAGCCGCCCAGCAGTGTCTTCAGCCATCCACGGTCCTGCACGTCACCGGCGTGGCCGCGCGGCGCGGTCTCGCTGATCGCGACCAGGGTGATGACAGCGATGACGCTCGCCAGCACGGCGGCGCCGGCAAGCAGATAGAAGAAGTAGCGGCCGAAGGCGAAGCCGCCCACGAGGGAGCCCAGGAGGAACGCCACGTTGATCGACCAGTAGTTGATCGTGTAGATCTGCGCACGCGTCTCCGGGGTGGATACGTCCACCATCATCGCGTCGTTGGCGGGTACCGCGATGCCGAAGAGGCTGGTGCTGAGCAGGTAGCAGCAGAAGGTCGCGGTTCCCGAGTGCCACCATGGAGAGTTCGCCAGCGCGAGCAGCACAAGGGCCGCGGCGCTGCCGATCTCGCCGAGCAGGAGGGTGGGGCGCCGGCCGAGGGTGTCGGACATGTGGCCGCCGACGAACGTGCACCCGACGACGGCGACGGCGATCGTGAGGGTCATGAGTCCCGCCGTCGCCGCGCCGTACAGGTGCGAGAAGTGGATCACCATCAGCGGGGCGAGCATGATGTCCAGGAATTTCCGGACGAACCCGACTCCGATTCGCAGCTTCACGTTCCGGTGTACGTCGGCGGTGATCATGTATACCTCGAAATCTTGATCGGACGGCAAATGGAGCCGGCGTCCGAGGCCGATGTCAGCCGACCGGACATGCCGTTCAGCCGACCTGGCCCGCGGCCGGACGGGACGTGGGAAGCGAACGCAGATCAGGCAGCGCGAGCAGGATCGGCGGATCGGTCGGCCTGCTCGGTCGCAAGCGCATCGATACGCGAAGGGCCGTACGAGCCCCGACCGTCACCGAATCGAGCCGGTCCACGAACAGCAGCTGGGGGGTGCGTTGGTCCAGGCCGGTGGCACGCGCGGCCGCGACGGCATGGACGAACCACGTGCCGGGCGGGACGTTCGGCAGTACACAGCGCAAGGGGTGGCCGTCGGCCCCATCGATGATCTTCGCGGCGACAGGCGGGCTCTGGAGGATGGGGGACGGGAAGATCCCTACGTACACCCGCAGGCCTGAGCACCCGCTGGGAAAGGAAATCGTCACGGCCGCCGCGCCGCGTGACGAATGCACGTTGTTCTCCGGCGGGAGGAGATTGAGTACGGTGCCCTCCACGAGGTGACGGAACTGGCTCGGTGGCATGCCGACACTCTGTGTGAAGTAGTTCGTGAACGACCCCAGGCTCTGATATCCGACGGCGGACGAGATGTCCGTGATGGTCCTTGAGGTATTGATCAGCAGGCGTTTTGCCTGACAGATGCGTACCGCAGAGAGAAACCGGCCGGGGGTGACACCGGTGATGTCCCGAAATGTTCGAGCGAAGTGGAAGCGGCTGAGCAGGGCGCTCTTCGAGAGCTCGTCCAGCGAGACCGGCTCGCTATACCTCTCCCAGATGTACTCGATTGCCCGTTCTATAGATTCACGGGTGGCGCCGTCGTGGGTCTCGGGCGCTGCCCGGCATCTGGCTGCTGTCACGACCGACATTCTGCGCCGCCGCAATCTCGCTCCGGTCGAGCACGGCTCGAGCAACGCTCGAACCGGCGTGGGATGGCTGCGGCAAGCCGGGGGTCAGCAATATGGGATATGGCTCGGCCTTTCCGCCCAGCGCATGCTGTGAAGCATGCGAGGCGCCCGTCATCCCCGCTAGCGGAAGCTGCCGGCGTGAACGAGACGGCGGAGAGGAGTTCTAATGGACGAGGTCCGGAAGATTTTGGCGCCGGTGGTGGACGAACTGCTGAAGCCGTTCAGCCAGGTCGCCGAAACCGAGCTACAGAGCGTGGCCGCCATCCATGAACGATATCCAGGGCTGGCCAGATTTCGTGAGCGGCTCGGGGATACGCCGCTCATCGAGGTCCCGTCGAAGCCCGGTGGCGCGACCATTCTCGCGAAGTGCGAATGGGGAAACCCGGCGGGCTCGGTAAAGGATCGCGTCGCCTACGCGCTGGTGTGTGATGCCATCAGACGCCACGGAGACCGGCCGGCAGAGGATCTTCGGTTGGTGGAGTACTCGGGCGGGAACCTGGGTTTGGCGCTGTCATATCTGTGCGCGGAAGCGGAAATCCCCCTGCGTCTGGTCGTGGCGTCGTTCACGTCGCAGAGCGTGTTGGACACGCTGCGGTCCCGCGGGACCACGGTGGACATCGCTCCGCAGGAGGAGGGCTTCCTCGGCACGATCAGGCAGGCGCTGCGGATCGCGGACGGAGACGGCTCCTGGCAGCTTCTGTTCCAGCACGTCAACCCCGCCAACCTGACCATCCATCAGGCGACCACGGGCACAGAGATCGTGAAACAGCTGGACGGCCGCAAGCCGCACACCTGGGTCGCCGCCATCGGTACGGGCGGGACCCTCATCGGAGTGCTGAACATGCTGCGCACCATCAGTCCTGACGTCCGGGCGGTGGGCGTCACGCCGGCGGAATCCCCCTACGGGCATGGCGGGGCTCCGGCGACCCCTCAGGGGCTGTGCGGCACCGGTGGACTCGGATACGGCCTCAAACAGCCGTTCGTGAAGGCGTACGAGGATGACGTCGCCGCGCACTACCAGGTCTCCTATCCGGAAGCACTTGAGGGTGCCGCGGAATTCTTCAGCCTGACCGGCACGCGGATCGGCACGTCCGCCTCGGCGAACTGGCTGGTCGCGCGCAAGATCGCCGCAGAGCTGCCCCCCGATGAGCTGGTGGTCACCATGTTCGCCGACGCCGGAAATCCCGAGCAGTGGAAAGCGATAGGGAAATGACCACGCCCGCGGGACCACTAGCGAGGTCTGCGCACGTCCTGGAGCAGTTCCGGGATCTTGCGGTCGGCCCGACCAGGTTCATGACCGTGTACGCCTGCCATGAGCTCGGGGTCCTGGACCATCTCCGGGAAAATGATGGTACCGGGGTGTCGGCCGCACACATAGCCGCGGTGGCCGGCGTCCGGCCGGACGCCATTGAGCAACTGATGCACCTGCTTGTCAAGGAAGACTTCGTCACCTACGACGAGAGCATCGGCGGCTACCGGGCCAGCGGCCTCGCCCGCCTCTCCGATGACGAGTTCGCCCGGGCCATGCGCCTGATGACCATGATCAAAGAGGTCTGTCTGCGGCAGCTCTACCACCTGGCCGACAGCGTGCGGACGGGGACGGTGGTGGGCCTGGAAGAGATCTTCGGGTTCCATGGCAACCTCTACGAGGCGTGTGCCGAACACGATGAGCTCCGTGGCGCATGGTCCGCGATGATGGATCAGACGACGTCCCTCATCGACCCATGGTTTTTCGAGAACGTCGACATCGAGTACGGCAGCAGGGTGCTCGACCTCGCGGGGCATACCGGATTGGGTGCGATCCTGACGTGCAAGTACAATCCGGACAAGAACCTGCAGGTAGCCTGCTTTGATTTTCCGGAGAAGCAGGACGACGCGCTGGAGAACTTCCGCGCGCACGGTGTCGAGGAATCCTGCTCCTTCATCGGCGGCGACGTGTACGACGGCCTTCCCAAAGGCTTTGAAGTCGTCCTGGTAAAGCATTTTCTGGATCAGCTCGGCAAGGAAAACGTATTCCGGGTGCTTCGCGCCGTGTACGAGTGCCTGGACCCCGGTGGCCGGATCTACGCCCTGGTCCCGACCTACCCGGAGGACGTGAAGGACTCGATCCAGGCAGATTTCTTTCCGGCATATTTCCTTGGCTGCAGCACGGCCGAGGGTGGTCCGCAGAAGGTCTCCACCTACAAGCAGTGGATGGAGGAATGCGGTTTCACCTCCGTAGAGACGATCAGTCACGAGGCGGACATGCGGCCTCCCGAGATGATCCATGCGCATAGCATTCTCTGCGGAGTAAAGGAATAGTCGGTGAAAAAGCGCATCCTGCTGGTACACAGCCGGTCCGGTCCGCCCCTTGATTTCGCACTGCCCCGGCTGGCCGCCCGGGGAGAGATCCACGTGCTCGCGTTCCAGCCGCTGCCGGCCGGGACGGAGGCGTTCTGCGCCTCGGTCATCCCCGCCCATGAGCGGCGATTGAAGGGGGACGAGCTGGTCGACGCGATCGTGGAGGCGGCCGGCCGGGTCGGTGCGGACGCGCTGTGCGGCCTGTCGGAGTACACGGTGGTTCCGGTGGCGCTGGCGGCCGACCGGCTGGGCCTTCCCGGTCCGGGGCCGGGGGCGGCGGCATCGCGCGACAAGCGATTGATGCGGGCCGCATGGGCGAAGGCCGGGGTGCCGCAACCGGCGTACCGGACGGTGGCTTCGGCGGCGGACCTGCGCCAGGCGTTCCGCGAGTTGCGGCCGCCGCTGTTGCTGAAGGCGGCGTGGGGCGCCGGCTCGACCGCGCAGCTCGTCATCTCCTCCGAGGAGCAGATCGTGCCGGCGTGGGAGGAGGCGAAGACGGTGATGAGGACGGCGGACGCGGCGAACGTCCTGATGCTGGAGGTGCCGGGTGCGGAGCATGATTTCCTCGCCGAGGAGATCATCCCGGGGACGACGCGGTCATGGTGGGAGGACGAAAGCGGCTACGGTGACTATCTGAGCGTGGAGGGAATAGTCATCGAGGGGGTTTATCACCCGGTCTGTATAACGTCGAGGCTGCCGACGATCCCGCCCTTTATGGAGCTGTGCAATATAGCGCCGTGCGAACTCCCGGTACGGCTGCAGCGTGCGATCGAATCGGTGGCTCGCGCCTCGGTCGATGCTCTCGGGCTGCGGACATGTGGTACGCACACGGAGATCAAGCTGATGGAGGACGGGGGGCTCGCGCTGATCGAGTCCGCTGCGCGATTCGGCGGCGCCGCGATCCTTGCGCAAATAGAGCATGTATACGGCTGTGACCTGGTCGGGATTCTGGCTGATGCGCTGCTCGGGCTCCCGGCCGACCTGCCGGATTCCATGTTCACCCATCATGACGCCACGGGGGCCGCGTGCACGCTGTCCCTTCTCGCCACGAACGCCGTGGGGGAGCCGTGGTCGAAGGACCTGGTCTGGGACAGTCGCGTGGTCGATTGGCCGTCTTTGGTGACTCCCGGCACGAGCGTTGAGACCGTGCCGGCACTCACGATCCCGGACGGGACGCCCATGCCGAAATACGAGCACAGCGGCGGGAAGATGGGGCTCGGCGGAGTTCTCTACATGACGTCGGCGGATTCCGGAACGCTCGTGCACGACGCGTACGCGGTTCTGAACGGCCTGGAGGATGCGTTGGCGCGGGGATGGCATGAGCAGACCGCGGTCCCGGCCGGCAGTTCATCTCAGATGCGGCGCGACGGTTGAAGTCTCGTGACCTGAACGTCAGGCCCGTGGTTCGAGAAGGAAACGGGGGTTAAGAAAATGAGCGGCATCGACATCCGGCGCATCGGCGGCCGAATAGGCGCCGAGATCACCGGTATCGACTTGAGTGCCACGATCTCAGATCAGCTGTTTTCCGAGATCAAGAAGGCGTTCCTTGATTACAAAGTGCTGTTCTTCCGTGATCAAGAAATCAGTGACGAGCAGCAGTTGGCCTTCGCCGGCCGATTCGGCCCGCTCACCCACCGGCACCCGCTGATGCGGACCGCCGAGCAAAGCCCGCAGGTCCTCGTCGTGGACGGGGAGGATCAACGGGCCAACCACTGGCATTGCGACATCAGCTTCACCGAGACCCCGTCACTGGGAACCACGCTGCGGAGTGTGGTGCTGCCGCCTTACGGCGGAGACACGCTGGTAGCAAGCGGCGAGGCCGGCTACCGGGATCTGCCCGCCGAGTTGCGGGAGATCGCCGATCGGCTGTGGGCAGTGCACACCAACCGGGCGGAACAGCCGCGCCTGGGCACCGAGCGTGGTGACGAAGTGCGCCGAGCCTTCCTTGCCAAGCGGTTCGAGACCGCGCACCCGGTCGTCCGGATCCACCCGGAGACGGGCGAACCCTCCCTGTTCCTCGGCGGCTTCGCCCAGCGCCTGGTGGGAATGACTCTACGGGAGTCGCGGCCGATCATCGATGTGCTGCAGTCCTACGCACTGCGCCCGGAAAACCAGGTTCGCTGGAATTGGCGGCCGGGAGACGTGCTCATCTTTGACAATCGCTGCACGCAGCATTACGGCGTCGATGACTACGACGGCCACAGGCGGCTGCTGCACCGGGTCTCGGTCACCGGCGATGTGCCTGTCGGCCTGGACGGCAAACGCAGCTACACGATCCATGCCGACGACGGGGATGAGGGAGGGCAATAGACATGGCGACGCCAGAGTCGTTTGCGCGGCGGCTGCGCGCCCGCGAGCAGCTTGCCGGCTACTGGATGGCGTGTGACAACCCTGTCGCGGTCGAACGCATAGCCCGGCTCGGCTATGACTACATCGGGGTCGACGGCCAGCATGGGGTGCTGTCGCAGCCGGGGTGGAGCGCCGCGATGCTGGCGGTGGACGCGGGACAACGCGCGGCGGGCCTGATCCGGGTCCCTTCCGTGGATCCTGTTGCCATCGGTGCCGCTCTGGACACCGGAGCGCGTGGCGTGATCGTGCCCATGGTCGAATCGCCGGAGCAGGCCGAGATCGCAGTGCGGGCAACTAGGCACTGGCCTGCTGGAACCCGCAGCCTGGCCGGCCCCGTGCGGGCACAGTTCCGGCTCGGTGATGTCCCGGCCGAGATCGACGAGGGCGTGGTCTGCATCGTCATGATCGAGACGATGGCAGCCATGAGCAACCTGGAGAAGATCTGCGCGACTCCGGGCCTGGACGCCGTCTACCTGGGACCGGCCGACCTCTCCGTAGCACTTGGCGGACGATACTTCGGTGATCCCGCGGTGCAACCGGCGCTGCTGGAAGCGGCGACCGCCATTGCCGAAGCCGCACGACACGCAGGTATCGCCGGCGGCATCCACTGCCTGGACGGGGAGAGCGCGGCCCGGTGGCTGACGGGTGGTTACACCTTCGCCACGATTTCCAGCGATATCACCCACCTGGAACAGGCCGCGGCCGCGCACCTGGCAGCAGCCCGGGGGGCGGGAGCCTCATGAGCCCGGAAGGCCGGATCTACCAGTCCATGGAGGAATTGGTCGGCGGCACTCCATTGCTTCAGTATCGGCTGCCGGGCGTCCCGGTGGGTGTACGGACACTGGCGAAGCTCGAGATGCTGAACCCGCTCGCCAACGTCAAGGACCGGGCGGTGCTCTACATGTTCCGTGCCGCCCAGCAATCGGGGGAGCTGCCGCCAGAGGGGACGGTCATCGAGTGCTCGTCCGGGAGCACCGGCATCTCCCTCGCCGCGCTCTGCCGACTGCATGGTCACCGCTGCATCATCGTCATGCCGGACAACGCCACCGTGGAACGGCAGCTGATACTGCGCAAGCTAGGGGCTGAGATCAAGTTCGTGCCCCATGGTGACGGACTGCTGGCCGCATGGGCATACGCGGAGCAGCTGCAGAAATCCATACCCGGCTCCTGGCTTCCACACCAGGACACCAACCCCGCCAACGTGCTGGCCCATTATGAAACCACCGGCCCCGAGCTATGGCGGGATACCGCGGGAGAAATGGATGTGCTGGTATGCGGCGTCGGCACTGGCGGAACGCTGACCGGGATCGCACGTTTCCTCAAGGAACGACGCGATGTTCACGTGGTCGCGGTCGAACCCACCAGGTCGGCCGTCCTTTCGGGAGGCGAGGCGGGACCACATGGCATCCCCGGGATCGGGGCGGGCTACGTCTCGGAAATCACGGACCTGGCGCTTATCGACGAGGTGATCGCGGTATCGGACGAGGAAGCGGCCAGCACGAGCCGGGAGATCACCCAGGCCACCGGACTGCTCGCTGGAATATCGTCGGGGGCGGCGGCACATGCCGCCCGCATCCTGTCCAGGCAGCCACAATGGTCTGAGGCGACGATCGTCGCGGTGTTTCCCGATTCCGGTGAACGCTATCTTTCGGCCGGCGCGGATTAAGACGGGTGCAGTTCCCTTGCGGTGAAGGCTGGGGAACGCTGCGGTGGCGTGAGGAAAAGGCGCTCCCGCCGGCCTCGCTGCGGTTCGCCTCGCCTATCACCCCGACGCGCGCTACGGCGTCAAGAGGGGCAGCGTGGCGGGGCTATCGGGTCCACTTCACGGAAACCTGTGTTCCGGAACGCCCCGACGTGGCCGTCCATGTCACCACCACCGTCTCCACGGTGCAGGACGCCGAGTTGACCGCACGTATCCACGACGACCCGGCGGGATGCTCCCGCGCGAGCACGTCGTGGACAGCGCCTACGTCAGCGCCGGGAAGATCTATCGGAGCGAATGCCGTGGCGGTGCGGGACCCGAGCCGGGCCAGAACATCCTGCGGCGCCTCGCCGGCCCACTGCCCGATGGCCGCGAACGGCCTCGCCCCCGTCGCCACGGCCGCGCAAGCGATCAGCAGCACCGTCACGAGCGGGTGACGCCGCCCCGCCGGCAGCGCGGATCTGGCAGGCTGAGCAGCCGTTCCTCCAGCGCCGGCCTGCCTCGGCCCTCCCAACGCCGGCGACTTGATCAGGCAGGCGGTGGCAGACGGGCGGCACATCGAAGCTCCGGTGCTTCAGGGCGACTTGTCGAGGTCACCCGGCCAACCGGAGCTTCGTTGCGTTGGTATCGAGACGTCGGGGCATCGTGAGGCTGCTGCGACCAGCACACCTACTGGATCGCCGGAACGTTGAAATCTCCTTGGGCCCGTAAGGAGGAGGCGGGCCGTCCTGGGTCCGCGCGTTCGGCGGTCGCCTGCATCAGTCCGCTGTGGCCATGCGGACGGCGGACTCACCGTGTGCCGGATGACGGTCAACTCGACCCGGTTCTGAGGGGCCGGGCTTGGAGGTAGTGGGCGTCTCCGCCCGGCGGCTCCGTCAGGAGTTCCCGGCCCGTATCCGAAAGTACCTGTGGGGTGACCACTTCTGGTCGCCTTCGTACTTCGCCGCCTCGTGCGGCGGTGCACCCTTGGAGATCATCAAGGACTACATCGAGAACCGAGGCGACCTGGCTGAGGTCAACAGTGCAGACCCGTGGACACCCGCGGGTCAGAGCGATCCGGAGAAGCGCTTCCTCCCGGGCGTGAACACCCGGGGTTCCGCGCTCGATCAAGCTGAAGGTGGTCCGGGAGGGCAATACGTGCGGGCCGCAGAACGCCGTCCTCACCTCGCACCTGGATCCGGATGGTGTCCCGGAGGACTTCGTCGGCAAGGCGGACCGCCATTTCGGTGGTAACCGCAGTAGCGGCCACCAGCCCCAGACGGTCCCAGGAATCCTCGACCGGGCGGACCGTGTCGCCCGGCTTCACCCACATTTGGGCCGTCAGGACACCCGGCTCCGATCGCGCATCCTCTACTCCCGTTATGGATTCCACCTGTCCCGGGCCGCTGACAAGGAAGCGAACGGCGGCAGCGCTGTGCGCCCGCGGTGGCCGGGGAATCTCGGGTACCAGCCTGAACGGCCGGCCGAGCGCGTAGGTTTCGAGATCGATTCCGTAGGCACCGCGCACGAGTTGATGGATGGCGCCGCCGCCGAAACGGTTGTGCGACTCTATTACCACCGGCCCTCGCTCACTGAGCCTGAACTCGGTGTGCGCGGGCCCGTCTCGCAGCCCCATGGCATCGAGGAAACGGCTCATGGCGTCAAGCACGCCGGCCTGGGCGGCGTCATCCAGCCGGCTGGGCATGACGTGGGAGAAGGCCGCGAAACTGTCGGCGGCGAGATGCGTCTCGGTGATGCCGATCAGCACATGACGGCCGTCGAAGCTGAAGGATTCCGCACTGAATTGAGGTCCGTCGATGTATTCTTCCAACATGAAGCCATCGACAGAAAATGGCATGGTTGTGCGGGCCATGGGATGCCCGTTCAGCGCGCTCACCGTGCCCCACGCCGTGTCCGCTGCTTCGGGGCCGGTAACCCGGAACACCCCGTAACTTCCCGTGCCGTTCGTCGGCTTGACAATGAACGGATAACCGTGCTGGCCGGCGAACTCATCGATGTCACGTCGCTTCGCCAGCGGCGCCGCGGCAGCGGTGGCCGCTCCGTTGCCGGCCGCGACCAGGCGACGGCGCATGGCCAGTTTGTCCCTGAAGCGCCTGGCCACCTCGAGCCCAGTTCCGCCCAGACCGAAGAGATCATTGAGCAAGCCCGCGCCTTCCAGGCCAGGCTCTGTGAGGGAGACAACGGCGCTGAATCCTGTTGTGTTCCACAGCTCACGGGCCGTCGTTTCCAGCGCGGTCAAATCCGTATAGTCCACGGCCCGGACAACGTCGGCCAGTTCGCACGGTGCCTCCGCAAGTTTCTGGGGATGCTGGAGCACGACGACATGCAGCCCCAGCTCCTTTGCCTTTCTCACCGTACTGTCAGTGGCGCCCACGAGAAGAACCGTCGAATCCGCTTGCACGCTTCCTCCGCTTCTTCCGGGGCGAGGACGAGAGGGCGAGGGACAGGCCGCCCGATCAGGGCATCCAGGCCATCTTGGGTAGTGCCTCATGCGATTTTGGCGGCGCTTTCGCTGTTACCACATGAGTGTCAGCGGGCACATCCGTGAGGACGAGGGCTTGCGCCCCGATTACCGCTCTGTCGCCGATATCCACCGGTCCGAGGACGGTGGCGCCGGCGCCCAGCACGGAACCACTGCCGATTGCCGGGTGGCGCCGTTCTCCGGGCAGCCTACGGTTATCCCGCCACCAGCCGACCGCTCCGAGGGTGACCTGGTGATAAATGGTGACGTCATCGCCCACCACCGCCGTTTCGCCGATCACAACGGCCGCACCGTGATCAATAAGTACTCTGCGGCCCAACGTGGCACCCGGATGGATCTCCGTACCGGTGAGCGCCCGGGCACACAGCATCAGGGCGCGCGCGGTCAGCCGAGCGCCTCGTTTATGGAACAGGTGCGCCACGCGGTGGACGCACAGGGCGGGCAGTGCCGGATGCAGGAGAGCTTCCGCGAACGTTTGTATGGACGGGTCGCGCTCGATGACGGTGCGGATGTCCTCGGTGAAAAGGCGGATCAGATCCGCCGGCGCGTATGGTTCTGGCAGGTCGGGCTTCCGGGTCGGATCCGGCCGCCTGCGTTCGGCCATGAGCCTGGTGGCGAGGACATAGCCCTCCTGTGAGTCGGCATCGTGCCGGGCCGGATCCCGGTCGGATCGTCGTGGCCAGTTCATCGTGTCCTCCCGGCCGTGTGTCTGGAAACGTCGACGGGGTTACGCCGCGGAAGCGGGGACGGCCCACCGAGTGACCTCGTGGAGCGCTGCATCTTTGCGCCCGCGCAGGCTCATGGCGGTATTGCGTACAAGCGACCGGACTTTGCCCGTTCCCTGGTCCAGTAGGCCCTGGCGGCGGGAAAGGAGCGCCACCCGAGCGGTGCGTTCCACGCGCTGCCGCTGGTAAGCGCGGAGCGCGGTGTCGAAGTCGCCGCGACCGCCGCTCACGACGTGCGTGCGCAGCTCTGACGCGAGGACGACGGCGTCTTCGAGCGCCATGTTCGCCGCTTGTCCGAGGGCCGGGGCCATGGGATGCGCCGCGTCGCCAAGCAGGACCACGCGGCCGTCCACCCACCGAGATACGGGGTCACGATCGTGGACGTCCGTGACCGCGACATCGGCGGGGTCGCTGCTGGTGATCAGCCGCACGATCGGGGCGGGCCATCCGCCGATCAGCTCCGCCAACCGTCGTTGCGCCGCTTCCGCGCCGAGCTGCCGCCAGGTTCCGGGTGGAGCGGTGATCTTGGCCGTCCAGTAAAGCGTGCCATCGGCAACCGGAGCGGCAAATATCTGAACGCCGTTCCCGTTGGCCACGAAGCCCTGGGGCCATGGCCAACTGCCCGGCGTGTGGCTGCGCACCGATGTGTAACCGCAGTACCGGGGCGGTCCGTCCGCGAGCATCTGCTCGCGCACCGCCGACCAGATCCCGTCCGCGGCCACCAGCAGGTCCGTGAAGTGGGTGCTGCCGTCGGACAATCGCAAGGAGACCGGGCCGCCATCCGTCGCGTAGTCGGACACCACCGCACCCATCCGGACCTCGACACCGGCGGAGGAGACGTCGTCGATCAGCGATTCCTGTACGGCTGTGCGCAGGATGGAGATCGACGGAGTTCCGTCGGGCCAACCCAGTCGGCCGATCTTCTCTCGCGCGAGGATCCGGCCGGAGGCGCTGAGCAGCACCCGCTCCTCATCCGGCCTTATCACATGCCCGGATTCGCGGATGCGCCGGCCGAGCCGACCGCTGATGGCGTCCGCGGCGGCAACGCCGTTCGGGTAGAGCATCAGGCCTGAGCCCGCGGGCTCGAAGCTCGGTGCGCGTTCGACGACCGTTACCTCGAAGCCACAACGTGCGAGTGCGGCCGCTGTGGCCAGCCCGCCGATGCCACCACCCACGACGGTCGCGGCGAACCGCTTGGCCGTCATGGACCAACCGCCAGGCCCGCCGGATTGTCGGTGCTCCTGTCATACATGCCTACAAGAATGTTGGATCCGGGCCGTTCATCCATCTCCGATATTGCTCAGCCGAATGGCGCACGCGAGGGGGGCGAGGACGCACGGACCGGGGTGGGTACGAACCCGGTTCAGGGAAGAGTTCAAAGGGCCCTGCGGGGCCGTGACGTCAGCCGTCGACCTGGGCCGTGGCGGGCACGGGGTAGCGCTCGCCGACGGCGATCCCGTGCGGGGCGATGGCGTCGATCCGCACGAGTACCTCGGGGGACAGGCTCAACTCCGCCGCGGCCAGGTTCTCCTCGAGGCTCTTGGCGCGCCGGGCGCCGGGGATCGCGACGATGTCGTCGCCTTGGGCCGTACCGGCTCGCCTCGATGCCGAGGAGCAGCACCCGCTGGCCCGGCCGGATCCGGTCCGACGTCCAGCCCGCGTCCAGGGCCGGCGGCACCGCCGCGGAACCTGTCGTGCCGACCTCCGCACGATTGTCCACGATCCGGCCCTGCACCGTCTCGTAGTCCGCGGCAGGAGACCGGGTCGTGTCGCTTGTCGTCCGCGGACAACAAGCGTGTCCGGTCTCGCCACAGGCGGGGTCGACCCACTCAATCCGAGGTATCTGCTCAAGGTGTCTCATGCTGAGCGAGACGCCCGGACCTCGGCATCTTCACCGGGGCGGGGACATCTGCCCGTCCAGACGCAGCGCGGACTCGGCCCCACCCCGCGTACATCTCGCACTCCCTCAACGAGCGTTCGGCCACACGGACATGCCGTGACGCTGTACGGCGCTCGACTGTCACGTAGGTCGTTGCTCATGACCTTCAGCGGTAGGCACTGATGCCCGGCAGGTACACGGCGAAGACCGAGACGACGGCGTGGCCGCCGGCAAGGACTGATGCCGGCGGGCTGGTTCCGGCTCGCCGGGCGATGTGGGGATGTGTCAGCGTGACGAGACAAAAAGCGCCCGACGGGCCCGGCCGGGGCCGTCCCCGCCGGCCTGAGGCGTCACTCCACGCACGGCTCCGTACAGGGCCCGCCGCCCGGCAGATGCTCGCTCGCCCACTGCCCGAGTTCCTTCAGCGCGGGCTCCAGCGCGGCCCCCGCCTGGGTGAGGCGGTAGGAGACCCGCAGCGGCGGGCCCTCGTCGACCTCGCGCACCACGAGTCCCGCGGCGCCGAGTTCGGTGAGGCGGTCGGAGAGCATCCGCTCGCTGAGGCCGGGAACGGCGCGGCGCAGGGCCGCGAAGTTGGCCGGCTGCTCGACGAGTACGGCCACGATCGGGCCGGTCCAGCGCTTGCCGAGCAACTGGAAGACCCGGGTGATGCCCTCGTCCACCTGCTTGCAGGCGCCGGGGTCGTGGCTCTGCTCGACCGTCATGCCCTCAGAATACTGCGCCCCCGTATGGAGGTGAAAAAAGTAAGTATCCCTGCGGGCGCTCTCGCCCACGTTCATTGGAGAGAGCAATTGTCAAGAGTTGTGGGTGGGGGCTAAATGCGTCCGTCGATGAGATCGATAGCCTGCCTCCATGGTTGCGGACGAGGGAGCCGAGCACATCAGTACCTATCTTGAGGACCAGGGTTGGGGCGCGACGCGTGCCTGGGTGGAGAAGGGGCTGTTCGAGGCAGAACGCATCGAGAATGTCGTACGGTTGCGTGGCGGATGGACGTCGGAAATGCACCGTCTGGACATCTGCGGGCGGGGCGGTCGACGGTCGCTGGTCCTGCGGTCTTTCGTCAAGCCCTTCTACGTTCGGCACGCGGAGGGACTGCTGACCCGCGAGGCAGCCGTGCTGCGCCTGCTCGGCGGCACGGATGTGCCTGCGGCCAGGCTGGTGGCCGTGGACGCGACAGCGCAGTACTGCGACCATCCGTCCTTGCTGATGTCCCTCTTGCCCGGGACCGTGCCCCTGGGCGATGAGGGGGCCGACCGGCGTGCCGAACTGCTGGCCAACCAGTTGCTGCGCATCCACCGGCTGCCAGTGACCGCCGAGGCACGGCCGCGCGCGTATCAGGCGTGGACCTCTCCCGAGCGGGTGAGCCCGCCCGAAGACACCGATCAGCCTGAACTGTGGCAACGGGCGATGGACGTGATCCGCCGCGAGCCCCCGGAGTACCGGGCCTGCTTCCTGCACCGGGACTTCCATCCCGGCAATGTCCTCTTTATGGGCGAGGGCGACGATCTGCGGATCAGCGGCGTCGTCGACTGGGTGGAGACCTCCTGGGGGCCGGCCGACCTGGACGTGGCCCACTGTTCGACGGCCCTGGCTCTGCTGCACGGGGCTTCCGCGGGCATGCGCTTCGCCGACCGCTACGTAGCGGCGGGAGGGACGCTGGCCGAAGATCGCGACGCCCATCTCTACTGGCGCCTGCTGGACGCCCTGGCCTTCGCTCCGGACGCCGAGAAGGTCGCCGTTCCGTGGCGCGAGGTGGGCCGTGCCGATCTGACCCCCACCCTGCTGACCAGGCGCCTGGAGGGATACCTCCGGGCCCTTTTCGCGCGCTACGCCTGAAGACGGATCGACGGCCTGCGGCCAAGGGAGGCCCTGGCTAGCGGGCCTGTCATGCTGCGAGTTGTTCGGGGCGTTCGACGAGTTGACCGCGTTCGAAGCGGGCGCCGGCGCGGACGAGAGCGACGAGGTGGGGCGCGTTCACGGCCCGCCACCGGGCCTGGGCGGACTCGACGAGCTTGAAGACCATGGCCAGGGCAGCGGCGCGGGAGCCTGCGCCGCGAGTGACCTTGGTCCGCAGCCGGACCGTGGCGAAAGTCGACTTGATCGGGTTCGTGGTCCGCAAATGGATCCAGTGCTCGGCCGGGAAGGCATAGAACGCCAGCAGCTCGTCCCGATCGTCGGTGATCTTCTTGACGGCCTTGGGGAACTTCGCCCCGTAGAGCTGAGTGAACAGTCTTGATCGCCGCCTCGGCGTGGTCGCGGTCTTCGGCGCTGTAGATGGGAGACAGACCTGACGGAGTCCTATCAGAAGCTGTTGTCTTTCCGAATGTGATCGCTGCGTTTTCCCTGCTCAGGCATGATGTCGACGGTTCTGCGGCAGGAACGACACGTCGTGTTGTTTTGTCGGGGAGGTAGGCAGGTGCCTTCGGTGATGGGGCTGTTGGAGGCTCGGGAGTCGGCTGCCCGGGTCCGGGTGGGGGAGCTGCGCGCCGAGGCGGATCGGGTTCTGGCCGAGCTGGCGGAGGCGGAGGTCGTGCTGGAACGGCGGGTCGTCGCGCTCGCGGAACTGGCTGAGGCCCTGGCCGCGGGTGCTGTGTCGCAGGAGCCGGTCCGGGCGACACCGGTTCCGGTCGTGGTGAAGGAGCCTGTAGCCGGGTCGGTGGTCCCCGAGTGGCGCGAGGGTGTCACGGTTCAGGTGCTTGCTCCGGAGTACCGGAGGCTATTGGCGGTGCTGAAGGCCGACGGTGACGGGGAGGGACTGCGGGCCAAGGACCTGGCTTCTCGGTTGGGCCTGGAGTTGGTGCCCGCGAAGGTGGAGGGTGTGCGGGTCAAGGCGAAGCGGCTGGTCGAACGGGGCTGGCTGGCTGAACACGGGCCGGGTCTGTTCACCCTCCGATGCCCTCAGGAGTGAGTGATCAGGTGCGGCGGCGGGCGAGGCGCCGTCCCATGAGCATGGCCATCGACCACTGCACGACGGCTTCGCTGGTGGCGGGCCGGGTCTCGTAGTCGCGGGCCAGGCGCCGCGAGCGCATCAGCCAGCCCAGGGTGCGCTCCACGCACCAGCGTCGGGGCAGTACGACGAAGCCGCACATGTCGTCGCTGCGCTTGACGATCTCCAGGGTGAGGCGGAGTGTCTGCCTGGCCCAGTCGACGAGGCGGCCGGCGTAGCCGCCGTCGGCCCACACGAGCCGGATCGTGCGGTGGCGGGCCAGCAGGCGGGGCAGCATGCCGCAGGCGGCGTCCCGGTCGGTGACGTCGGCCGGGGTGACCATCACCATAAGTAGTAGACCGAGGCAGTCCACGATCAGGTGCCGCTTGCGGCCGTTGATGCTTTTGGCCCCGTCGAAGCCCCGGGAGGCGCCCGGGACGGACGCGGCTGCCTTGACCGACTGCGAGTCGACGATCGCGGCCGTCGGTTCGGTGTCCCGGCCCTCGCTCTGGCGGACCCGGCCGCGCAGCCGGTCGTGGAACTCGGCGATCAGGCGGTGGTCGCGCCAGCGGCGGAAGAACGCGTAGACGCGGTCCCAGGCGGGGAAGTCCGCTGGCATCGCCCGCCACTTGATCCCGTTGTCCACGAGATAGCGGATCGCGTCGATCATCTGCCGGTGGCAGTATCCCTCCGGCTGGCCGCCCTTGCCGTTTATCCAGGCCGGCACCGGAAGCAGGTTCCGGACCACCGTCCACTCCGCGTCGGTCATGTCCGACGGGTAGCGTCGCACACGCTCGCCACGATCGGCCGCGTTGCCGTACACGTGCGCGAGGCAATCACACGACCGGGCGGGCGAGTTGGACGCAGCGGGCAACGGCACGGAAGACTGCGGCACCAGGGCCTCCTGTTACTCATGGACTTCGACACCCACGAGCTGTGCAGGAGGCCCTGCCTTCATGCCCAGCAAGCCGGAAGATCACCTGGTCGAGTCGCTGCACTCGAACCCATGCTCACCGTGATCGGTACGACAACGGCTTCTTAGCGGTGGCCGAGGAGGCGGTCGTGATCCCGGTCCCGGTCCCAGCCGTGGCGCTCACCCCGGTCGCGGTCCCGGTCCCAGCCGTGGCGCTCACCCCGGTCGCGGTCCCGGTCCCAGCCCCGGTCCCGGTCGTGGTGCCAGCCCCGGTCCCAGCCCCGGTCCTGGCCCCAGCCGTGGTGCCAGTCGCGGTCCCGGTCCCAGCCCCGGCCCCAGCCCCGGTCCCGGTCGTGGTGCCAGCCCCGGTCCCGGTCCCGGTCGTGGTCCCAGCCCCGGTTCCGGTCACCGAAGTGGCCGTCGTGGTCGTGGTCGCTCCTGTGGCTGTGCGAGTACCTCCCGTTGACGCGGTCATGGCCGGCTCCGGCGGCCAGGGCCGGCATGGCGGCCGCGCCGACGAGTGCGCCCGAAGCCACACAGGTGGCGATCAGGCGGACCGTCGTACGAGAAACAGACATGAATCTGTCACCTCACGTTCGTGCACACCGCCCCTGGTCGGGGCCAGGCGTGCTATCCGCAATTCCCGGCTCGGTGCCGAGGCCCCACACTGTGGCCCTCCACGGCGACACCAGACCGAGGAAAGGATTCGCGTTACAAAGCGCGGATATATCCGTAACTCTCCCTTGTATGGGCCATTGATGCTGGGAGGGCGCCTGGACGCCGTCCCCGTCCCAACGTGGAATCACGCTGAGAGCAGGAAAAAATGCAGCTGACGGTCCGTGACACTCTTGGCTGTCTCGCTGCCTCAACTCCTTCGAACGGCCCAATGGCTTCAGTAACGACAGGGGGCCGCTGTTCGGGGGACCCGTTGCGGTCCGCGGCGCCCCGGTAGACCGGCGGCAGGGCGGGGCGGTCGCCTCGGCGACGGCGGAGAGCGTCATCCCGCCCGGGGTGCCGAGCGCGGCGAGTACGGACAGTCCGCGCGCCGGCGACCGCAGGTACTCCGGTCCCAACTCCCTTTTTGCGTCGAGGGAGAACTCCCGCTGCGGAGGCTGTGGCCAGCGGCGCAAGCGGAGTTCGGTGAGCGCCTGGCCCATGTGTTCGGCCGTGCGAGCATCCGGTCCAGGGGCGAAGTCGCGCAGTCCCGCGGCGGTGTGGCGGCTGGTGTGGCTGACCACGCTCAAGGCGCAGACGGTACGGCCCTCCTGCTCTGGCCAGGCCGTCCAGCACGATGAAGCGGAGCAGATCGCCGCGGGACTTCTTGTCGACCTTCATGGCCTCCAGCAGCCTGGGCCACTGGTCGTAGCGGTAGTGCAGCGGCAGCCCGACGGCCTCGAGGACCGTACGGTGGCGATCGGCCGTGGCGTCGTCCAAGCGGCCCGCCAGCCGCCCGAGTTCGGCGGCGAAGTGCATACCCACGGCGACGGCGGCGCCGTGGCGGGCCCGCTGTCGGACTTCGACGAGTTCGACGACTCCGAGGCGATCAGGAGCTGGGGGTCTTCGAGATCGTTGCCGAAGGCTTTGCGCTGGTCCGTGGTCCAGGTGTCGGCGCCGGAGCGCCAGGCTTCGGCGAGGGGGACCATGTGGTCGATGGTGGCCTGGGCGACGCCGGTGACGGTGGTGTCGTCGAAGCGTCCAGCACGGCCGCGCAGCGGTGCGCGCGTGTTCGGGTGGCCGGGCGTGCACCTGTGCGCCCGGCGGTGTGCGGTAGGAGGGCGTTCGAGTGGTGGGAGCATGTGCGCAGTTGTCGCTCGTTCGTGAGGGGTTGTCATGGGCTCCATCTGTCGCGCGGTGCCGCCGGTGCTGCTCTCCTGTCTGCTGTTGGCAGGCTGTTCGTCCGGTTCGCAGTCCGCGTCGGACACTTCGGGGAAAGGCGGAGCGTCGGCGCAGAGGCCCCGCGAGACTGCTGGACCTGCGGGAGCGGTGAAGATCCCGGTGGGTGCGGGGCCGCAGAGGACGTACACGGTGCAGCAGCAGCCGCCCGCGGGCAGCTGTCACTACCGTTACGAGCACGGCGAGCCCCTCGAGGACCTGACCTGCACCCCGGGCGCGATCTCTCCGGCGGTGACGCAGGCGAACCTGGCCACGACGATCTGCCGCAAGGGCGGCTACACCAAGAACATCCGGCCGCCGGAGTCGATCACCGGCAAGGAGAAGCGGGCGAATGCCGCCTCGTACGGCTACAAGGGCAGCCTCGGAGACGCCGAGTACGACCACCTGATCTCCCTGCAGCTCGGGGGTGACCCGAACGACGCCCGCAACCTCTGGGTGGAGCCGGCTGACCCGGGCCACAGGCAGGGCGGCGGGATCAACAACAAGAAGGACCCGGTGGAGACGAAGCTGCACACCGCCGTCTGCTCCGGCAAGGTCACCCTCGAAGGCGCGCAGCAGGCCATCGTCACCGACTGGACCACCGCCCTGTCCACGCTGGGCCTGAACTGACCGGCCCGGAAGGGCGCCGATGCGGCCGCGGCCGGGGGACCCCTTCTGTGTCAGATCTTGCTGGCTGCCTTGTGAACCACTGGTGGCGTCTGGGGTGCGGGCCAGAACGTCAGCAGGTGTGCTTCGGTGGCGGGTTCGGTGTCCTGAATTCGAGCGTGGAGGCGCATGCGCCACCAGGTGGGGGCGTTGTTCTGGCAGTGCAGTGGGATCGCTTCATCCGCTGGTACCTCGCCAGCCGCTGCGCGGCCTGCCTGCCGTGCTCGCCATGCGGGAGGTCGTAAGTGTCGTCCGTGGTGGTCGCGGTCTCCTTCACACCCCAGTTCTACGCCCAGGACGCGGCCGGTCGCAGAGAGCGGCTCAACCTGAGCCGGGACGACGAAGGACGCGTGCCAGTGGCCGAGGCTGTCCTGGTACACGCGCACGCTGGAGGGGTCCGCGGGATGTTCCCGCGACCACACCACCGTCCAGACGATCCCGGCTGCCAGGTGCAGCCGTCCGTTCACCACTTCGGGAGGCAGCACTGCCCGGCGCTGTTCGATTACGGCAGTTTCGGAGAGTGAGTACGGGCGCCCCCCTGCCCGTCGACTAGAAGAGACCGGTGCGCATGTACTGCGTGAGGTTCTCGAGGATCTCGCGCAGCCACGGACTGCGGACGGCCGGCAGCCGGACCAGGGTGTACTGGAAGGTTCCCGGGTCGGCCCGGAACAGGTGATGGGGGCGCGGCACGGGCGGGTCGTCGCGGAGAACGCCCTCGGGCATGGTGCCCGACGCGGGGAGGTGTAGGTGTGGCTCGGGGAAGGCCAGCCACATCCACACGCCGAACGGCAGCGGCACCGGGTATGCCGATGCGGCCGGGCCGGTCGGGCTCCAGGGCTGCGCGGTCTGCGGGTGGGTCGGCAGGAGGAGTATGTCGGCGTCCGGGTCGGGGGCGGACAGTCCCGGTCCGGCCAGGACGGCGCGCCGCGCTGGCGGGCCCGCGGGCAGCAAGGCATCGAGGGCGCGTTGGAACACTTCCGCGATCAGGCCGTGCGGGACCGTCACCGGCCGACCATCCGAGGCTGCCAGCAGGTGGGCGAGCGCCCGGCCGGCTGCCGCCTCCCACTGCGGGCTCCATGACCACCAGTGGTCCAGCCCGAGCAGCGAGCCCCATCGGGTGATCGGCTCGAACGGGGGCGTGCCTTTCCCCTCCACCAACAGTTCCGCCCAGGAGAGTGTTGTGGTGTCGGTGTTGTCGACGGGGAGGCGGCGCACGGCGTCCGGAGCGAGCCAGACCGCCTGCCAGAGTGAGCAGTCGTCGATCCGGTTCGCCACGGGCAGGCCGCACGCCTCGCAGGCCATGTTGGGGCCGTCACCCCAGTCGAGGCCGCAGCAGTAGCCGCCAGCTTTCTCCGGTATGAGCGTGGTGCCGCGGGTATCCCCAGGTGCGATGACGATGGGGCCGGGCGCGCCCTCGGACAAGGCGTGGACCGGCGCGTAGATACCGCGGGCCGCCGCCTCGTCTGGATCGATCTCATCCCACCTCCGCCACGGCGGCCCCCAGGGCTCCGGGTCCACGGCGAATGTGCCCGACTCCATGAGCACCGGGAGCTGAATCCCGTTCCCGTACTTCTGATGGGCATGGGCCGGCAGTGCGACCTGGGACAGCGGGATGGTCAGCCTGGCGCCGCATCCTGCACACACGAAAACGAACAAACGTCCTCCGCTAGAGAAACAGAGGGCATCGTCGCAGCTCCGCGGCGGACCGGCCAACGTGTTTTTCATCCGCTGCGGGGCCGAGCACCGCCACGGCGTGAAGCATCACCGTTCGAATCCTCAATGTGCCTGCTGCCTCCCGAAGTGGTGAACATCTTGAGCCTGAGCACGATAGGTGTCGTATTTGCACGACAACTGTCGTCATCCGCGTCCGACCTCCTGGTGCAGGTGCTCTCGGAACGCCCTCCACGGGTCGCCGGGAAGCGGCGTTGTCGGTGGGCTCTGCCAGGGTGTGCGTCGTGGATGAACTGGTAGAGCGTGTCGACGATCAAGACCGTGTGCTGGGGGTGGTGGTCAGCCGCCGGCAGGCCATCCGGGAGGGTCAGAACCTGCTCTCGGGTAAGTGTCCATGATGTCATGAGTGTTGTACGATCTTGTGCATGAACCTGACGGAATGGGCACGTGCGCAGGGAATTGCCCCGCGTACCGCGTATCGATGGTTCCGTGAGGGCACATTGCCGGTACCTGCGGAACGCGTGGGACCGCGCACGATCCTGGTGAACATCGACGCGAACACCTCACCCTCCGTGACCGGTGGTGTAGGTCTGTATGCCCGTGTTTCCTCGCACGATCAGAGGCCGGACCTGGAGCGGCAGACCGCTCGCCTGTCGGCATGGGCGGCGAAGGCCGGGCAGAAGGTCGTGCGGATCGAATCCGAGATCGCCTCGGGCATGAACGGCTGCCGCGCGAAGGCAAGGCGGCTGCTGGCCGACCCGGCGGTGACCACAGTCGTGGTCGAACACACGGCAGGGCCCTGAGGGCCTGCGGTCCATCCATTGAACGGATGACCCGGTCGACATGTTCGTCTGCCAGCGCCCGCCAGCTCCGGGGGCCGCGGCTGTCGTTGTGGCACACCGCCGCGAGATTGGAGAGGCCGAAGTGCCAACCCGAGTCTGTGGTCACGCGTCCCGGTTCGACCGTTACCTCGATGCCGCGCTCCGCGAAGGCCTCGTGGACGAAGGTACGCAATCGGGCAGCCTCCGCCTCGGAGAGGAACGTGAACTCCCCATCGCGCGGCAGGTCGGCCCCGTCACGACGCTCTCCGCGCCGAAATATACCCACCAGGTCCTCATTCGCTCGAAGATGCGGATCATAGCCGTGACTGGTCCAGGCGTCTTCTTCGGGTGTTCACTCGCGGTGGGGGTGGGACGCCGACGGGCCCTCGGCTTCCCCCAGTGGCCTGCTCCCACACCTGGAACCAGATCACCTGACACGACGAGCGAACCGGAGTAGATCATCTGAGATTCGGACCAGGTCAACTGAGGCGGGACAGAGGCGGCTCTGAGCGAACTGCTCGCCTACTTGGCCCGGGACGTTGTCCCCGGCCCGTAGTGCGCACTGTGCGGCTCTGTGTATCAGTGTCTACAGAGTCTTGTGCGGCGCCGTGCCCGAGCCGTTGAGGAGCTCGTTGATGAGCTGCTCGGTCTCCATCTCCGGCGAGCAGTCCAGCGCCTGGTTGATGTGTTGGACCCGGGTGATGGCGGTGTGTAGTCCGGAGCGGTTGCCGGCGGTGTGTTCGATGCGCATCCAGTCGCGGTAGAGGAGTTCTGCTGTGTCGTCGGCGTCGAGTCCGGTGGTGACGGCGTGGCGTGCGGCGGTGAGGTCGTGGTGGGGGCCTTGGGGGGTGCGGTAGGTGGCCACGGTGTGGGCGATGTCGATGATCCGCGTGGTCATCTCTTGCTGGTGGGGCTCGGCCCAGGGCAGCGGCCGGCCGCCGAACGGCCTTCCGCGCACCAGAGTCAGCGCCTTCTCCAAGTCGGCGAGGCCTGAGGGGCCCAGTGGCAGTGCGTGTTCGACGAGTTGGAGGAAGCGGGTCCAGTCGCAGCGCACACCAGCAGCGAGCCGGTAGGGGTCTGAGCCGGTCTTGCGGCGCGGTACGTAGAGGTGCGACTTCTCATTTCGGTGTCACGGCTTGTTCTCATTTGCATGTCATGCATCTCTACTGGCGAGAGCACGGAAGCGGTGACATCGAATGAGAAATGTTGGTGACATCGTGTGCGAATCCCCAGCGCACTGAAGTGAGAAGGCCATAGGAGTAGGTACCTGACCTCATGTTTTGGGTCGGGACGAGTGCACGGGTCGGCACCGAGTGGGAGCCCGTACGCACAGTGCTCCGGCTCGTCTGTAGTGAAAGACCCCCACGCGTGTGGGGAAAGACCACCTGCAGGACCGGCAGGACACCGGTAGCGTGGGCAGACCCCCACGCGGGTGGGGAAGACAGTTGGACTTCCACCGAGGATGACCAGAGCGACGACAGACCCCCACGCGTGCGGGGAAGACGTCATCCGGCGCACCGTGCTCTGGATGTCCCTGGACGCACCCCACGTGCGTCGGAGGACGCGTGGGCCAGGATGAGTCGTTGCCGCAAGGTGGACAGACCCCCACGTGTGTGAGGAAAGACTGGGCTTGATCCGCTTTGACGGACATCCGAGATCAGGGGCCCTGCCCCGGAAGGATGTCCATCATGGAGAGCATGGGGAAGAAGAAGCCACGCCCTCGCCGCTCGTTCACGCCTGAGTTCAAGGCCGAGATCGTCGAACTGTGCCGACGCGGTGACCGCTCGGTCGGTCAGGTCGCCAAGGACTTCGACCTGACCGAGACCGCGGTGCGGCTGTGGGTCAGCCAAGCTGAGGTCGACGCTGGCGAGAAGGATGGGCTGACCAGCAGCGAACGCGAGGAATTGGCAGCTTTGCGGCGGGAGAACCGCCGACTGCGCGAGGACGTCGACATCCTCAAGCGGGCCACGGCTTTCTTCGCGAAGGAGACCCGGTGACGGTGCACCCGTTCATCGAGGCGGAGAAGCAGGGCGGTCACAACGTCAAGCGCGCATGTGAACTGCTCAAGGTCTCCCGCACCGCCTTCTACGCGCGCCGCAGCGGCAAGCCTGGTCCCCGTGCGGTCCAGGACGCCGAGCTGACCCTGCAGATCGCCGCAGTCCACGAGCGTTCACGCGGAACCTATGGAGCCCCGCGCGTCCATGCCGTGCTCAAGCAGGACGGTGCTGACTGTGGCCGCCGCCGGGTTGCCCGGCTGATGCGAGCGGCCGGTCTGGAGGGCCGGCACCGCAGACGACGGCATGTGACCACGGTTCCTGATCCACGAGCCAGCCTCCGGCCCGACCTCGTGGTCCGCAACTTCGCTCCCGACGCCGCGGGACTCAATACCCGCTGGTGCGGCGACATCACCTACGTTCCGACCGACGAGGGCTGGCTCTATCTGGCCACGGTCATCGACATCGCCTCCCGGCGGGTGGTCGGCTGGGCCACCGCCGACCACCTGCGGACCGACCTGGTCGCCGACGCTCTGCGATCGGCCTGTCTGCGGCGTCGCCCTGCCTATCCGGTGATCTTCCACTCGGATCGCGGCTGCCAGTACACCAGTCAGCAATTCGCCTCCCTGGCCGATGAGTTGGGCATCCGTCTATCGGTCGGACGCACCGGGCAATGCTGGGACAACGCCCTCGCCGAGTCCTTCTTTGCCACCATCAAACGCGAGTTGCTCGGCACCGACGCCTGGCACAGTCGGGCCTCTGCCCGCACCGCGATCTTCGACTTCATCGAGGGCTGGTACAACTTGCACCGGCTGCACAGCAGCCTCGGCTACCGCAGCCCCGCCGACTATGAGACCGCCCTCGTGGCCTGACCACCACACTGAGGGTGTCCGTCAAAACGGAACAAGCTCAAGACCGTATCCGCCGGTCCCTGCTGGAGCAGAACAGGGAAAGACCCCCACGCCTGTGGGGAAGGTTCTTCGTGACCAGTGGGAGAGCCGGCCGGGCTGGTTTGAGCTGCTGTACCCGACGGACTGACCCCCACATGCGTGAGGCAAGCGACACAATTGCGGATCGGCAGGCTGTTACGCGCTCACCTTATCCGAGGCACGCCGCTACATCCGAGCAAACGCTTTCGTCATCACCACGAGTCGCCAACCACCCGATACGGGACTCCTGGGCAGGATACGCGCTTGCGGTGCGGATCCTGACGGTTGCGTTGCCGTACCGGAGGGCGTCACTGGCTGGTCCGCGCAATGAATGCCGCACGTCCCTCTCCTGGCTTGTCGTCGAGCTGTGCACGGGCCTGTGAGATCCAGCAGCGCAGCGCCAGGTCCGAGAGGCTCTCGATGAAGTATCGGTCGGCCAGGACGGAGCCTGGCGGATGAGCCTCCCGCGCACTCATCCACTCCATCAGGACGCTAGCGGCGCCCCGTGCCTGCCACGGCTGGTCCATCGAAGCGCGGGTCTGGCGGCCGCCGGTTGCCCGGGCCCATATCTGGTCCCTGTCGTCGCACACTTCCTTTCGCAAGGCTGCCAGTTCCCCAAGGCTGATGCGTACCAGCTTCTCGACCCGTTCCTCGGGCGACGTCCTCTCCTGACGGCCCATTTGAGCGACGTGGCAGACGGCCGCGTAGTCCCACACAGCAAGACAGTCCTCGTCGACATCACAGTCGAGGTGCAAGGCTGCTGCCAAATCTGCCATGAACGCCAGGTCCGACTCCGGCAGTTCCCGCATCTCCAAGCCAACCAGCACGCCCAGCAACCGCGCGTCCACCTCTTCCCGCGTCGCGTGGGTGAGATCGGACAGACGACGAAGATTGTTCCGCATCTGGCGTACGGCCCTGCCGTTCTCGGCCAGCGAGATCTTGGCTTCCGCCTCGGCCTCTTCGTATTCGCTGTCCATCTCGGCAGCCCACTGCGGCGGAACCTGCGCCTGAACCTGCCCTACCTGCTCCTCGTGGCGCACCCGGCTTTGGAAAAAGGCTCGGGCCAGGGCAGGCTTGAGCGCCATCTCTGGGACGACGGCTCCGGAGAAAAAGGCAAGCAGGGCCAGATCGTCATGCGAGCGTCCAGGGCCGGCATGCCGTGCCAGAGCGCAGACCAGTTCACCCGTGCCCTCCGGGTAGTCCGCTTCACTTCCTCCGCGTGCCGTGCGGCGGACAACAGGGCGCGGGATCAAGCCGTGATGGCGCCAGCGCTCCAGTTGACTGGCGCTTACCGGGAAACCGGACTGTGCCGCCAAGGCCATGAGCGCGCGGTCTGCTCGGCTCGGTGCAGTTCGTGGCATGAGAGGACGCTAGCCAGAAGGCCGACGCGTTACGGCACCAGAGGCGCGGGGGCCGGCTGCTCGCCCAGAACAAGCTGCAGCAGCCTCCCCATGCGCCGCCGGATACTATCCTCCGGCGTTCGGGTGACAGAACGGTCTAGACCAAATGCCGTTGCGATAGCTCGTGGGCGTACGCTGCTTTGCAGTGCTCCCGGGGGTGGTGCGGGTGTCTGCGGACGTGGGTGAGTTATCGGATTTGTCGGGTGACCGTCAGCAGAGACCTATTCGTCTCCGGCACCGACCACCGCAGCTGGTTCGGAGATTGCCCCCCCCGTGTGACGAGCGCGGCCGACCGCTCACGCTGGTCAATCCCGAAGCCCGCGCCATTACCGAGGGTCTCCGGGCGCAGTTTCTCCCCAGCAAGCCGGTCCCAGCCGGATACCCCGACGAGTACACCGAAAGTCACCGCCTATGCGTGCATCATCGCCGACCAGACCCAGGCGATCGGCCCAGCGGTCACGCCTACCCCGGCGCCACCTGGCAGGACATCGACGACGACACCTGTTCGCCTACCGGGACATCGCGACCTCGCGCGTCGGCCTCGCCGTCGTACGTCTCGAAGTTGATCTCAGCGAGACGCTCTGCTACGCGTCGCAAGCGGCCGAGTCCGGACGGGCCTTGCTGTGCACACTGGCGTCGAAAACGACGGCCCCGGCCCTGCCGCGGGCAGGGCCGGGGAGGCGAAGATACGTGCTCTCGGTGGCACTTCAGCGGATGCGAGACATGCGCCCTGTCGCCAGAGCAGGCCACTGCGGCCACTTTCGCGAGAGACGACCGTTGGCTCCAGGGGCCCCGTCGAACAGTCGCTGCGCATCCACAGCAACCCGAAACTCGGACCGGATTGACGGGGCCAACCCCACCCAATATCGTACATGTATTCGATAGGTGGGCTGGCGCGGCATGTGGACGCTGTGCCGGGCCAGGGGGAGACTGCACGTCATGGGAAAGGGTTCTCACAGCGCTGCTCCGAATGCCATCGGTTACCAGCACCAGACCTGGTGGGCCCTGGTCGAGCTGCTGCAGAACGGGGCCAGCAGACCCGATGCCGCGCTGAGTCTGGAGCTTTACGACGACGTGGCGTGGGAACAAAAAGGGACGGCCACGGAACTCCTCCAGGTCAAGCACCACATCGGGCAGCACCGTTCGCTCACCGATACGGCAACGGACGTGTGGCGCACGCTGAAGGTGTGGATGGACGAAGCCTGTCCGTCCGACCCCGCTGGCCCAGCGCTTGCTCTGGTGACGACCGAGACGGCTGCGGAGGGAACGGCCGTCGCAGCCCTGTGCCCGCGCAGCCGCAATGAAGCAGAGGCCACGCGCCTGCTGGAACATGTCGCCCGCACGTCCACGGCCCAGCTGACCGAGGCCGCCCGTACCCAGTTCCTCAGTCTGGGCGATGCGGAGAGATTGACGTTCATCTCCCGCATCCGGGTGATCGACCGCTCACCCCACATCCAGGACGTCGCCGCCCAGGTCAAGGAACGTCTGCACTGGGCCTTGCCACCAGGGCACGAGGACCTCTTCCTGGCCATGGTCTGGCAGTGGTGGGACGAGACGGCGCTCGCCCTGCTGCAGGGCCGGCAACGCGGCATCGACGTCGGCGACGCCAAGGTGGCTATCGCCGACATCCGAGACCAGTTCACCCGCGACAACCTGCCCACCCTGGTGGAACTCGCGGACGTCAATGCGCCAGAACTCGAACAGAAGTACCGCATGCACCCGTTCGTGCAGCAGATGCACTGGGTGGCCTACCCGCCGCGCAACCTGCAAAAAGCGATCGTGGACTACTACCGCGCCTACACCCACTCGGTGCGCTGGCTCGAAGAAGACCTCATCGGGGCAGCCGAGCTGACCCGGTTCGAGAACGAGCTCGTCGACGAGTGGGAGCGTGAGTTCGAGTGGATGCTCGACTCCCTAGACGACGACGCGGACGACGACGCGAAGAAGATCGCCGGCAAGGAATTGCTACGGCAACTCCTGGGCCAGACCAGCCTCGCGGTGCGCTCGCGCTACAACGACCCTTTCTTCGCCCGCGGTCAGCGACACATGCTCGCCGACACTGGCAAGATCGGCTGGCACGCCGACTTCGAGACCCGCATCGCCAACCTGCTGAAGGTGGGCACGTGACGCTGCCGCCTCCTTCTGCCACCGCGACGAGGAGATGAGCATGACCGCATGGAGTGATCGCTCCCCGATCTCCGCCGTCATGCTCAACCCGGCCCTGATGGCGGCCATCCTGGCCAGCGCCGCCCAGGGCCACGAGAAAGAGACGCAGCAGGCCATGCCCTGGGTGCTGGGGTTCGTGACCGCACCCATGGTCCTGCACCAGCCCACCCGCAACGCCCTGCCCACCTCGACCAGAACCCACCTCGGCGCCTGGATCGGCAAGAACCCCGTCCTGCGGGCCGGGTTCCCCGCCCGGGCCCAGGCCCTGGCCGAACCCGTCAAGGAAGGCACCCGGTTCGGCCTGGCCCACCACGCCCTGACCCTCGAGCCCGACGGCCGTGTGAGGTCCCTCTACCGCAGACCACGCGGATTCAAGACGCCCGACGAACTCGACCACATGCTGCGCAAGGCCAGCCTGGTAGGGCGCTGGCTCGCCAAAGCTGACAGCCCGGCGACTGTTTTTGCCGTCCTTGGCGTGGCACCCTGACCGGGTGCAACTGCTCGCGATCATCCTCTACAGCAAGACAGGCGACCGGCAGATCCTGGAATTCACCCCAGGCGCCCTGAACGTCGTGACGGGCGAGTCCAAAACCGGCAAGAGCGCCCTGCTCGAGATCGTCGAATCCTGCCTGGGACGCGACACCCTGCAGATGCCGGTGGGACCCATCACCAGCACCGTGTCCTGGTACGCCGCTCTGTTCCAACTGGACAGCGGCCGAGCCTTCGTTGCCCGCCCCGCCCCCAAGGCCGGCAAAGCCTCCACCCAGCAGGCCATGCTCGCCTTCGGCGCAGACCTCGCACCGTTCGACTACGAGCAGCTCGAGGTCAACTCCGACACCAATGCGGTCCGCGAGCAGCTCGGCCGCCGCATCGGCATCGAGGAGAATCTGCACGAGCCTGCAGCCGGATCCAGCCGCCAGGCACTGGAAGCCCACATCGGTCATGCCGCCCTGCTCTGCCTGCAGCGCCAGAGCGAGATCGCCGACCCCGGCTTCCTCTTCCACCGCCAGGGCGAGCAGTTCATGGCCCAGACCTTGAAAGACACCATCCCTTACTTTCTTGGTGCCGTCCCCCGCGACCAGGCACTCAGGCGAGCCCAGCTCGCGGCGGCCCGGCGCGAGGTGCGCGCCGCCGACACGGCCTACCAGCAGGCCTTCCAGAGCGCGCAACGGGCACAGGCCGGACTCGCCGCGCTGTGGCGAGAAGCCTTCACGCTCGGCATGGTCGAAACCGAGGAGCAGCCCGAGCGCATCGCAGCCCTGGCAGCCCTGCACGCCGCGGTGACCGCCGGCCCCGTGCCGGCGGCCGCCGATCCGCAGACGGCCGCCCGCCGCACCGCACTCGAACAAGAACGCGACCAACTGCGCACCCGCCTCAAAAGCGTGGCCGCGGAACGCGAACTGCTCCTGCAACAAGACAACTCAGCCAGCGACTACGCTGGCGCCGTCCGCACCCAGACGGCACGCCTGGCGAGCCTCAACCTGCTCGGCGTGCGACCGGAAGGCGACCAGGACCCCTCCGCGGTCTGTGCCCTGTGCGGGTCAGCGATGAGCGAACCTGATCCGACGGCCCAAGAACTCCACCACAGCCTTGAGCGACTCGACGCTCAGCTGCAGGGCGTCGAGGCCGCCCGGCCAGCCCGACGTGCCGCTCTGACCGAGCTGGACGAAAGAGCCGACGAACTACGGGCGTCTCTGCGCACCGTCGACAGCACCCTGCAGTCCCTCGTCTCCGCTCGCGCCGTTACCGAGGAACTTGCTGACGCCTCCCGCCGCGACTTCATGCGCGGCCGCATCCATGCAAGCCTCGCCGCGCTTCCCGCCAGCACGGCCGACGAAGTTGCCCGGCTGAAGCAACTGCTGGATACCGCGCAGGCCCGGATCGAGGCGCTGACGGCCGAACTCGACCCCAACGAGGAACGTGAGCAGCTCACCTCACGTCTCGTTGCGATCAGCCAGGACATGACCGACTGGGCCGACCGGCTCCAGCTCGAACACAGCGGGCAGAGCGTACGACTGGACCTCAGCCGCCTGACCGTCGTCACCGACACGGAACAGGGACCAGCTCCCCTCTTCCGTATCGGCAGCGGAGAGAACTGGGTCGGTTACCACGTCATCGTTCACCTCGCCCTGCACCGCTTCTTCACCCGGCAAGGCCGTCCGGTCCCGCGCATCCTGATGCTGGATCAGCCCACTCAGGTCTGGTACCGCTCGGAAGTCGACCAGGCCACCGGAACCCTCGAGGACGACACGGACCGGGCAGCCGTCACGCGCCTGTTCCGCCTCATCCACGATGTGGCCCGCGAACTCGCCCCCGACCTCCAGATCATCGTCTCCGACCACGCAAACCTGGACGAGCCGTGGTTCCAGGAATCGGTACGCCATAACTGGCGCGGCGGCCGCAAACTCATCCCGCAAGCCTGGATCGAACAGGCCGGTCAAACGGGTGACACCGGCAACTGAGCAAAAGCGATCGTGACCGGCCCCAGCGGCCGCCCATCATCCCGCCTACCGCAGTCGTGACGGCCTCGCCGCAGCCGCCCCTGCAGCCACGGGCTCCCGCAGCACCCAGGCGAGCCGGTACACGAAAACGAAGAGTAAGGGTCCGTGCAACGCGGTGTGCGCAGAACGCCAGGCCTGTACCAGCCACGACCTCACCGACTCTTCTCCGTATGCCGGGGGGAGGAAACCGGGGTGAACCCACGTTTGTGGAAGGCATCGCGAAGAAGATGCAGAAGGCCTACGGGGTAGGACGACCCCACGCGCGTGGCGAAGCCGGGCTGTTGGGATCCCTACCGGTGAGGCGAAGGGAACGACCCCCACGTGTGGGGGGAGCATCCCAAGACGATCGTTGTCGACCGGGGAAAGGTCGACAGACCCCCACGCGTGTGGGGAAGACTTCAGCCAGTGGAGGATCGAGATGTCCCTCGCGGACTGACCCCCACGCGTGTGGGGAAGACCCTTGGCGACCTGCGTGTCTGAAGATCAGCGGACCATATTTGACCACTTTACCTGAGCTGGCGGTGCTGGTTGGGGCAGCTCTGTGGCAGCGGTTGCTGCTGATGGGGTTGCGGAGCATCGAGGCGGATCGCGTGAAGGCTGCCGTTCTTGGTGAGGATGTACAGCACGCCGTCCCGCAGCTGCGGGATGCCCTGTGCGGCAGGATCCACTACGGCGGTCGTCATCGTGGGAGCGCCCTGACGCGGTCAGCCGTGCGGGCCGTCGTGATGCCGCGCCCAGTCGAGCCGGTGGATGAGCCACGCGGAGACCGACCAGACGCCGTGGCTGCCAGGCAGGTCATTGGCGTTCAGCTCAGCAACGTAGCCGTCGGGGCCCTGGAAGCCCTGGCGTCCTCGTGCGGGTGGCGTCGTCCCAGGTCGCCCCGGCCCGTGCCCTGCCTCCCACGTGATCCTCCGTCGGGGTTCGCTCCGGCCTGCGTCACCCATTACCGACCTGCCCGACCGGCAATTCGTCACCATCCGCCAACCTCAACTCTGCCGGTCATCGCCGACCTGGAGCGGGCGCTTTGCACGCCCGTGACGCCGTGCGCGGTCAAGGGTTCGACAGACCCCCACGGGTATGGGGAAGACGTCGAGCGGACCTTCGGCAGTATCAACACCCTGGACAGACCCTCACGCACGTGGGGAAGAGACCGCTGGCCCAGGAAAATCTGTTCGACGACGGGAGGTAGACCCCCACGCGTGTTGGGAAGAGTGTCGGTGCGTCGGTGCGGTGTCGTCTGGGCCGGACAGACCCCCATGTGAGTGGGGAGGATTCCCTTGGGCGGTCAGGCGCGCCCAGCCCCGGAACGATGAACCCCCACGAGTGTGGGGAAAACAGCATGGGCCGGTTCTCGTCCAGGGCGATCCGCGACAGACCCCCATGTATGTGGGGAAGACGCGCGTTCACGTCCTTGGTCGTGGGAGTGGGGCGACGGCCCCCCACGCATGCGGGGAGACTCGCTCCACAGCCCGGCTGGGCATCCGTACGGGAGGAGAAGCCTGCCGCCACTGCAAAGACTCTCACCACCGACGGCTGACCCCCACGCACGTGGGGAGGCAGCCCGCTGGTATCCCGTCTTTCCCCGCGTGCTGGACAGACCCCCACGTGTGTGGGGAGGGCGACCGAATCAAGGCTCGACGCATGTACGAGAACGAACGACCCCCACATGTGTAGGAAAGACGGCTGCACATGGTCGGCATCCCAGGCCTGAGAGAAGCCCCCGTGTGTGTGGGGAGAGCATCCCAAGACGATCGTTGTCGACCGGGGAAAGGTCGCCAGACCCCCACCCGTGCGGGGGAGACCTTACCGGGACGGTCTTGAGAGCGACGTCGTGGGAACGACCCCCACGCGTGTGGGGAGGGCGTCGGCCTCGTCGTCGTCATCATGATCCAGAAAGGCACACCCCTACCCTTGTGGGGAGGGCCACGTATCGCCCAGCTGGCCGCCCTGCTGTACGGCTGATCCCCACGCGTGTGGGGAAACACAGGTTCCTGAGCGGCCCGTGATGACCAGCAGGGGCGCACCCTCACGAGAGGAGGAAACCGGTGAGACCTGAATCGCAGGCTACACCCTGCCCTCCCAGGCATGCGTACCGGGGGAGATGCTCTGCATGCGGCAGGATAGGTGCAACACCCCTGATTCCAGGGCGGGTTGACGTAGAGCGGAGCGGGAGCATTCGGTGGGAGTGCGGGAGGATGCCCGGCGCGGCGGGATCGATCTGACCCCGTGGGGCAAGTTCGACCGCGGCGCGTGGGCGGTGTATCCACTGCTGTTTCATCTGCTGGATGTCGCGGCGCTCGCGGGTGTGGTCTGGGACCGGTATTTGACCCGCGGTCAGCGTCGGCTGATCGCCGCCGGGCTGGGGCTCACCCTGGCCGAGGCGCGCTGTCTGGTGATGTTCATCGCCGGCCTGCACGATCTGGGCAAGTTGTCGGCGTTCCAGGAACAGGAGGCGTATCCCTGGGCCCGGGTCAGCGACACCCTGCACGCGGACACCTGCAACTGGCGGCGTCTGCCGCATGAACGGGCGTCCATGCACAGTGCGCTGCATCTGCTCGCCGAGGCCGGCTATCCGGCGGACACCTCCGACAGCCCCGGAGTGCTCGTCGCGCAGATCCTGGGCGGCCACCACGGCCGGTTCCTGCAGGTCGACATCGACGGTGCGGCCAAAGCCTCCCGGGTCAACCTCGCCCTGGGCGGGCCGGCCTGGCAGGATCTGCGCCGCCGCTACTTCGCCCTGCTGCGCCACCTGACCGGCGCCACCGCGGTGCCCTCGGACGTGTCGGTGCCGGCGGCCGTGCTGATCACCGGAATCGGCATCATCGCGGACCGGCTGGCCAGCCAGCGCCACTACTGGCTGCCCAAGGCCCAGGCGCCCGCCTTCGGCGCCGACGAGCACTACGCCCAGGCCGTCCGGGACGCCCCCGCCGTGGTCGAGGAGTCCGGGCTGACCCGCATCACCCTGCCGCAGGTGCCATTCACCCAGGCCCACGGCGGCCTGGAGCGGCCGAACGACCTGCAGGCCTCGGTGATCGAGCAACTCACCGCCGCGGTGGGCGAGAAGGGGCTCGGCATCCTGGTGGTCACCGACGCCACCGGCGGAGGAAAGAGCGTCACCGCGCTGGAAGCAGCACGGATCTTCAACGCCTCCGGTGACACGGCCGGCATCCTGTGGCTGCTGCCGACCATCGCCACCACCGACGCCGCATACGACCTCCTCGAGGCCTACGTCGCGGCCCACCATCCCGAGCACGCCCCGGTCTCCCTGGTCCACAGCCACAGCTACGACAACACCGCCTACCACGACCACCGCCTGGCCGCCCACGAACCCTCCACCAGCGACGCCTACTGGCCCGACAGCGACGACGGCGACGACGACGAGGGCAGGCCGACTGCGGGGGAGCGGCCCGAAGAACGCGTCACGGTGCCCGACGGCTGGCTGCGCGGCTGGGACAGGGCCCTGCTGGCCCAGTTCACCGTCGCCACCCACGACCAGGCCCTCATGGCCGCCCTGCCGGTCCGCTTCAGCGCCCTGCGCCTGCTGGCCCTGTGCGGTCGGACCGTCATCGTCGACGAAGTCCACGCCCTGCCCCCGTACATGCGGCAAACACTGTCCCGGCTGCTGCACTGGCTCGGCGCCCTGGGCTGCCCCGTGGTGCTGCTGTCCGCGACCCTGCCCGGCCACATCAGCAGCCAACTCGTCCGCAGCTATCTCGACGGCGCCGGCCACCCGCACCCCGAAACAGCCCACCTGGACTGCCGGCCCCCCTACCCGGGCTGGCTCTACGCCGCAGCCTCGGACGCCTCCATCACCCGCATCGACCCGGCCGCGGCCGAAGCCCACGCCGACCGCCACCGCCGCCGCGCCGACATCCGTCTCCACCCCGTGCGCCACCCCTCCTGCACCGACCCCGAAGACACACCCGCCCGGGAGAGCCGCCTGGAGCGGATCACTCAGGAGATCGCCCCCGTCGCCCGCTCCGGCGGCTGCGCCGCGGTGTACTGCGCCACCATGGCCGACGCCCAGACCACCTACACGCATCTGCGTACCGCCCTCGACTGGCCGGACGGCGGCCCTGACGGCCAGCTGCTCCTGCTGCACGCCCGCCTGCCCGGCCACCAACGCGAGGCTCTTACCCGTCGTATCCGCACCGCCCTGGCCTCAGCCGGCGAGCGCCCCGGGCGGCTGGTGGTCGTCACCACCAGTCTGCTGGACATGAGCCTCGACATCGACGTCGACGTCATGGTCAGCGACCTGGCGCCCCTGCACACCCTCCTGCAACGCCTGGGCCGCCTGTGGCGCTTCGACCACATCAAGCGGCCCGACTGGCTGTCCGGCGATCGCCCCCGCCTGATCGTCCTGGAGCCCACCGACCATCGCGGCCGCACCCTCCTGCCGTCCGCCTGGCGCCCCCTGGACTCCCCGTTCCTGCCGCTCGCCACCGCCGCCTACCTCGCCCGACGGCCCGAGCAGCCGCTCACCCTGCCCGACGACGTGCAGCAGCTCGTGGAAGCCGTACACGGAGACGCCGACGCCCTGGCCCGCACCGACGCCGCCCTGCGCCGCAGCCACACCCTGCACCAGGCCCGCACCCGCACCGAGGAACACCACAGCCTGCTGCACCTGGTCCCGGCCTGGCACGACACCCTCTCGCTGTCCGATCTGCACCGCCAGAACCTGCACCCCCGCGAGGCCGCCACCCGCCTGGGCGCCATGCCCCGCCGCCTCCTGCCCGTCTACCGCATGACCGGCGGCCGCCTCACTCTGGACGCGGCCGGCACCCGGCCACTGCCCGAGCACCGCAAACCCACCACCGCCCAGATCCGTACGATCCTCCAGCACACCCTGCCCGTCCCCGCCGCCTGGGTCGCCGGCCGCACAAGAGACCACCACATCCCCGCCTCCTGGCGCAGCCACGCCCTCCTCGCCGACCTCGTCCTGCTCCCGCAGGACGCCGGCGACCCTTCCCGGCCGGTGCGCTTTGGCCGGCACCGTCTGCACCTCGACGGCGCCCTGGGACTGGTCCACACCGAAGACTGAACCGCTTCCCGCTTCCCGCCGCCTGCCCGAACCCCTTCACGGGCATCGCCGTTGCAGGAAGGCCGGACCTTCCTGCCCGGGGCACGCAGCTGCGCGGTGCCAGAAGACAGAAGGCCCGCGAATTCTCATCCCAGGCCGCCAGGGCTTCTCATCCGATGCCCCCTGCCGCGGCTGGGATCAGACAGGAATGCCTGACATCTGAGCGAGAACCGGCAGTGACATCGAAATGAGAAGTGACAGCTGTCGCACCGTCGGCACGGATTGAGGAGTGCGGTCCGGAAATGACTTACGTTCAAAAAAGGGGCACCGACCGGTAATTGTCGGCTGGACTATGTGGTTCGGAAGCTGCTCGTCTATAGCTAATATGGAAACGCGGAGCCGGACTGAGGTTCGAGTCCGGTCTCGCGCGCCCTGCCTGCTGCGCTGTGTGCACCGCACCCTTGGTGCCCCCGTGGTGCAGGGGCGGCACGTCGGCGTGGCCTGACCCGGCCCGCGCCCGCACCGTCTGCCCCTTCCTTTCCTTTCCTGCCGCCCTGGTGCGCCCCTGGTGTCTTGGCCTGTGCAGAATCCCGCTCCGGCGCGCGAGCCTTCCCGAAATCCCTCTCTTGTTCGCACCCGGCAATGGATCCTGTGTGTCTTCCCCGCATTTTGAGACCGACAAAGAACCGTGTATTCCCGTCCTCTTCCCGGACGGGCGCCAGGAGGAGTTGGGGTGGCGGGACGTGCTGCTGCGCGCCCACCTCATCAAGGACCTGGCACTGCCGGTGCCGCCGGCGGCATCCGCCGTCCTGCGCCTGCTCGTTGTGATGGCCGCACGGATCAGCGGCCTGGACGCACGGAGAGAGCGACGCGTGACGGCACGTCAGTGGGCGGCCCGCCGCCGCGAGTTACTAACGCATCCCGCCGGGTTCGACCCCGACGCCGTCCACGCCTACTTCGACAACTACATCTGGGACCTGTTCCACCCGGAGCGGCCGTTCCTGCAAGACCCGAGACTGGCCAGCCAGTGCCCGCAACGCGCCGGCGTCAACAAGCTGGTCTTCGGCCGCCCCGAGGGCAACAACCTTTCCTGGCTCAGCCCGCACTCCGACAGCGACCCACAGCCCGTGCCCAGCGCCCAGGCGCTATGGCACATGCTCATCCACCACTACTACGGCGCGGCCGGACAATGGTCCGTGCGCACCGTAGGCGGCCGCTCCCTCAACCGGGCCAAAGCCGGCCCACTGCGCTCGAGTCTGTCCTTCCACCCCCTGGGCCGGACCCTGTACGAGACCCTCCTGGCCGGCATCCCCAAGCCCGACCCGTCCTGGCCGGACGCAGTGGACCACTGCCCGTGGGAGGAACCGCTGCCCCACCCCGACCCCGACGACGGTGACCCCGTCGAGGGCCCGGACCCCGATACCGCGCCGCCGCCGGTGTCCTCACCGGGCCGTCTGCTGACCGGCCGCTCACGACATGCCGTCCTTCTCATCCCGGCACCGGACGGACGCCACGTGACTGACGCCTACCTGACCTGGGCCACCCAGAAAAAACTCCCGGCCCTCGACCCGTACCTCATCCATCACGTCCATGCGGACGAACCGGTCACCCGACGCCACCGACCACGCCGCGCGGACGCCGACCGGGCCCTGTGGCGCGACCTGGACGCGCTGCTGCTGGCGGGCGATGAGGACGACCGCAAGGGCACCCAGGCAAAGAGCGGAAAAGGCCGCTACACCGTCCAGCGACCCGACGCCTTCACGACCCTCAACGACCTGCCCCCCGACCTGCGCGCCGCCCTGCGGGTGCGGGTCTACGGATTCGACCAGGACGGCAAGACCACCAACCGCACCTGGTACACGGCCCTGACCCCGCCGATCTGGCCCTGGATGCAGGAATGCGACCCGGCCGCGGCCGAGCGGATCGCCGCATGCCGCAAGGCCGCCGAAGAGATCGGCGCCCACCTCGACCGACTCTCCCAGGACGCCTGGAAGCAGACCACCAACTCCGGCAGCCCCCGGCACCTGCCGCCCTGGACCCGCAGCGCCCGCACCCTGTACTGGCCCCGCGCCGAGGCCACCTTCTGGAATTTGCTGAACGAACCCGCCCGCAGCGCCCGCGCGGCGTTCGCCGCGGACGCCATCGACGCCCTGCGCACCGCCACCCGCCCGGCGATAGCCCAGCACTTCCGCGCCGCCGAAGCCGTCGCCACGGCCCTGGCCCAGCTGTGCCTGCGCAGCCGCTGATCCTCCCTCACCACATCCCTCTGCCCACTCTTTCTTGCCGCCTTATCGGAGGCTGCCGCCCCTATGCCCGTCACCACCGCGCAACGCCGCGCCCACTACGACGACTTCGTCCGCCAGGTCATCACCCTCTGCGCGGTCAACGGCATCCGCGCCGACCTCAACTCGGGCTTCGGACGGCCCGTCGCAGAGTGCTCCCGGATGCCAGAGCACCTCACCCGGCACATCGCCGGCTTCGGAGCACGCCGCGCCCACTACACCGTGGCTTCACTCATCGCCCTGCACCGCGACCTGCCCCACGAAGAAGGCCCCTACCAGCCGGAGCAGCCCGCCCCCGGCAAGGAACAGGACGCCGCCACCACACCGGCCGCGAACACGGCTCCAGCATCCGACCCGTCGAGTTCGGCACCGGCGGCGAGCACGGCTGAGCGGCCCTGGCGCCGCCGTCCCGATCTCGGCACCCACCTCGCCATCGCCGTGGCCCGCTACGGCTTCAAAGAGGCCACCATGACCAACCGCGTCAAAGCCCTCACCCGGCTCGACACATCGCTGCTGCACCCGCGGCTGTGGACGCTGACCAGCCACCTGAACAGCCGCGGCGCCGCCCGCCTCGACTTCGCCGTCCTGCTGGAGGACCTGGCCTGGTGGGACGACGACCAGCTCGAGATAGCGGCCCGCTGGCGCGAGAACTACTTCCTCACCCTGCACACCCTGACGTCCAAGGAGCAGTGACATGACCGCCTACGCCCCCGCCCGCTACGCCGACTTCCACATCCTGCACCCGTTGCCCGCCTCCCTCCTCAACCGAGGAGAGGACGACCTGCCCAAGACCCTGAACCTGGGCGGCGTGGTCCGCGCCCTGGTGTCCTCGCAGTCCTGGAAGCGGGCCGTGCGCCTGCGTCTGGAGGACGTCCTGGACGAGCACGCCGCCCGCACCCGCATGCTGCCCCTGCGGGTGGCCGACGCCCTGCGCGCTGCCGGCTGGCCCACCGACCTGGCCGCCTTCGCCGGAACCCAGATCGTGCGCTCGGCCACCACGGAAGGCCTCAAGACCGAGGAAAACCAGCGCGGCATCACCTCGGCCACCCTCTACCTGCCGCGCGACGTCCTCAACGACCTCACCGACCTGTGCACCGAACACCGCCCGCACCTCGAAGAAGCCCTCGTTAAGGAAACCGCCGCACAGACCGCCCCGGCCAAGGGCACCCGCAAGAAGCCCAAGGCGGAGGCCGTCCTGCCCACGCCCAGGGTTGCTTCCGTGATCCGCCGGCGCACCGCGACCATTAACCTCTTCGGCCGCATGCTCGCCGAGGTGCCCGACGCCCACGTCGACGGCGCCGTACAGATGGCGCCCGCCTTCACCGTCCATCCCAGCTCACCCCAGCCCGACTACTTCACCGCCGTCGAGGACTGGGCAGCCCCGAACGAGGCCGGCAGCGCCCACCTGCAGACCGCGTTCTTCACCACCGGCCTGCTCTACCGCTACGCCACGGTCAACCTCACCGAACTGACCCGCAACCTAAACGGCGACCACGAACAGGCCCTGCACCTGCTGGGCCTGTTCGCCGACGCCTTCATCGACGTCATGCCCGGCGCGAAGAAGACCTCCACCGCCCCGCACACCTACCCCCACCTGGTCCACTACACGATCCGTGACCGCCGCCCCGTCTCCTACGCCGGCGCTTTCGAACAGCCCGTCAAGCACGCGCCCGGCGGCGGCTACACCGCTCCCGCCATCACAGCCCTGTCCGAGCATGCTGGCGCCCTGAACCGGCTGCTGGGCACCCGCCGCCTTGTCGGCTGCGGCTACGCCACCCTGCACCCCGGCCCCGTCGACCACCTCGGCATCGCGCACGCCGGCCTCGACGACTTCATCGACGCCCTCACCAAAAACGCGGCCCTGCCCACCGGGACCCTCGTATGAACGGCATCCTGCTGCGCCTGGCCGCACCGCTGATGTCGTTCGGAGAACACGCCGCCTTCCACTACCGCGACACCCTCCCCTTCCCCTCCCGCTCAGCCCTCATCGGCCTGTTCGCCGCCGCCGACGCACGCCCCCGCAACGAAGCCCTCGCCCCCGACCCGGACGCCGGCCAAACCCCCTACACCGACCTGACGTTCACCGTCCGCATCGACCGCCCCGGCACCCGGCACACCGACTACCACACCGTCGGCGGCGGCCGCCCGCACCGCCAGGGCCTGCGCACCAGCAGCGGCGCCTACCGCCCCCGCGAGAAGTCCACCCTCATCACCGAACGGGTCTACCTCGCCGACGCCGTCTTCACCCTCGCCGTCCAAGGACCCGACCCGCTCCTGGAACACCTCCTGAAGCGGCTCGAACAACCCGCCTTCGGCCCCTACCTCGGCCGGCGCGCCTGCCTCCCCAATGAACCCCTCGTCCTCGGCGGCCCGCACCCCGATCCCATCGGCGAACTCCTTCACCACGTCCCGCTCAGCCTCACCACACCACCGAGCACCGCCACCGTGCCTGTCGCCTTCGTCTGGGAACACCCGCCCTCCCACGTACCCGCCGCGCACAGCGAACGCGAAGTCGCCGACGTCCCCCACGACTTCACTCCCACACGACGCTTCCACAAGACCCGCCGTACCTGGCACACCACCGAAGAACTGCCCGCCGCCCTGTACGCCCCACCCCCCGTACTCACCGAACTGACCGCCTACATCCACCAGGACGCCACCCCGTGACCAGCACCCCAACCGACGCCCTCGCCACCACAGCGACACTGACCCGCATCCGCCTCAACCGCCGTAGCCCGGCCGCCCGCCGTGACCTGGCCGACGCCGTCAGCCTGCACAAGAGCGTGATGCTCCTGGCCCCCGACGACCTCGGCGAAAACCCCCGGCAGCAGGCCGGCCTGCTCTTCCGCCTGGAAGACGCCACCGACGACACCCCACCCACCCTGCTCGTCCAGTCCCACCAGCCGCCCGACCTCACCCGCCTGCCCCACCACTACGGCACGGCCGAAACCCGACCCCTGCACCCCATGTTCCAGGCCCTGACCCCCGGCCGAGCGGTGCGCTACCGCATCACCGCCAACGCCAGCGCCGCCCGCCGCGTCCTGGACGACCACCACCCCGTCGACAACAAGCACGGCCGGAAAATCGTCGCGCTCTACGGCGACGACGCCCTCGCCTGGTGGCAGCGCCGCGCCCACCAAGCCGGCCTCACCCTGGCCAGCACCGACATCACCCCTGCCCGCTTCCCCCGCGCACGCCGCCGCGCCGACAAGCCCGGCGAACAAGCCCACTCTCCCGGCCCCATGCACGCACTGACCCGCTTCGACGGCCTGGCCACCATCACCGACCCCGACCAACTCAGCCACGCCCTGCTCACCGGCATCGGCCGCGGCAAGCCCTACGGCGCCGGCTTGCTCACCCTCGCCCCCGCCTGACCCACCCGCGCCCCGACGTCCACCACCCCAGAAAGACCCCGACGCGTGCCCGCCACACCACCACCCGACGGCCCCTACGACACCACCTCCCTGCGCGCCGCCGCCGTACGCCGCCTACTGCGCCTGCGTAATGCCGAACGCCTGACCCACTACGACGTGCGTACCGTCGCCGCCGCCTTCACCGTCCACTGGCGCACCGTGCGCCGCTGGATGGACAACGCCACCACCCACAACGGCACCTACACCCCCCAAGGCCGCCGCCACTTCACCCTCACCCCGGCCATGCACGAAGCCCTGGCCCGATGGAACGGCAACGCGGCAGCCACCTACCGCGAACTCGTCGACGACGGCATTTTCGGAAGCCCACCCCGCGTATCCCAGGCAACCTTCTACCGCGCTGTAGACCGGGAACTCACGCCTGGCCAGCGCGCCGCCCTCAGAGGGGGCGAAGCCGCCCGCCGCCGACACGACGTGCACGCCTTGCGCCCGCACGGCAACCGCAACGACGTCTGGGAGACGGACCACGTCGAAGCCAGCGTCTTCGTCAACGTCGACGGCCGCCGCCGCAAACCCTGGATCACCTGGTTCATCGACCACACCACCGCCGTCATCTGCGGGCTGGCCATCACCCCCCACCAGCCCAGCCAGGACGCCATCCTGGCCGCCGCCCGCGACGCCATCCTCTGCACGGATCATCACCGGCCCTTCGGCGGCATCCCCCGCAAGATCCGCACCGACCGCGGCCGCGACTTCCTGGGCAAGTGCGTGGACGAGGCGTTCAAAAAGTTCGGCACCGAACTGATCGTCCTGCCGCCCTACAGCCCCCACCTCAAAGGCACAGTCGAAGCCATCAACGGCGCCGCCAAGCACATGCTGTTCAAAGGACTGCCCGGCTACGCCCACACCCCCCGAAGCCGCCGCGACCGCCGCGGCCAGCCCCTGTGGGCCCTTCACGAACTCCTCGACTACGAAACCTTCATCACCATCGTCCTCGACTGGGTGGACTGGTGGAACAACGACCACACCATCGCCCGCCTCCACCGGCGCACCCCCGCCCAGGCCTGGCACGCCGACCTCACCCCCATCGACACCCTCGACCCCGCAGACCTGCACACCTACACCGTCACCGACGCCGGCCCACCCCGGAAGATCACCAGCAAGGGCGTCCGCTGGAAAAGCGCCTACTACGTCGGCGACTGGATGCACGGCCACTCAAGCGCCGGCGAGATGGTCCGCCTGCGCCACGAACCCCACCACTACCACCGCGTCGAGCTCTACGACGCCGACACCCTCACCTACCGCGGCCCCGCCTTCCGCAGCGACGAAATGAGCCCCCGCCAAGCCCGTGCACTGCACAACGCCCGCCGACGTGAAGCCGACCGCTACGCCGCCAAAGCCCGCCGAGCACGCAAAAACGCCACACCCCGCTACGCCGCCACCAGCGTCGCCGCCGCGCCCGAACCCCTCAACCGGCTCACCGCCAGCCAGGCAGCCGCCCAGCTACGCCAGTTGCAGACACCGGAAGGTCACCTGCACGCCGAGGCCCGGCCCGACCTCCTCAACCGGCCCCAGCCCGACTCCGCCCGCTGGACCAAGCCCCGGCCCGGCCCCAAACCCCAGGACACCGAGTGACCCACCCGACGACCACACCCGAGAACCAGCCGACCGCCGGCCCCAACTACCACTACATGGGTCTACCCGGCGCCCGCGCCATGCTGACCCAGGCCAGCGCAGAGACCTACGCCAACCTTGTCACCACCCTCAACGCCGACGCCGGCAAGGGCGCCATCATGTGCGTCCACGGCGGCGTCGGCCTGGGCAAGACCTTCGCCGTCAACAGCCACCTCGACGACCTCGCCCCCCACACCACCCTGCGCATCAAAGTCGGCTCCGCCAAAATCCAGGCCCTGCGCGCCGCCCTGTACAAAAAGCTCGACCTGCCCGGCGAGACCCCCCTTAACAGCACCCGCTGCGAAACCATCCTCAAGGAAGCCCTGTCGGAAACCCCGCGCGTCCTGGTCGTCGACGAAGCCCAGTGGCTCGACACCCGGGCCTTCGAATTCATCCGCGAGCTCTGGGACGACGAAGACACCCGCCTCGCCGTCGTCCTGGTCGGCGCCGAAACCTGCTACCAGAAGATCAAAAACCGTCCGGCGCTGGACTCCCGCATCCTCGTCTGGCAGCGCTACAAGCCCCTCACCCCGGCCGAAGTCCTCACCGTCATCCCCGAATACCACCCGCTGTGGGCGGACGTACCCACCGACGAACTGCTGTGGATCGACGACGTCGCCTGCCACGGCAACTTCCGCCAGTGGGCCAAAATCACCTACCTGCTCCGGGAACAGCACGGCGGCCCCGGCTCGATGGGGGCCGGAAGCACGGGGCCGACGAACCCGCCCACTCCACACGGCGCGGCCGCACCGCTCCCTCCCTACAGCCGGGACCTCATGCGCGCCGTCCTCAGCCGCCTCGACCCCACCCAACGTCACACCGACTGAAGCGCTGCCCCGGCGTCTGGGCGCATCTAGCCCGCGGTGAGATCGCCGGAGAGGCTGATCTCGATGGGGCGTTTGAGTTTGCTGCCGTATTTCCAGTCCAGGACGCCGTCGTGCTGGAGGCGTCCGACGACGATGCCCGGGGCGATGCCGGCCCGGCGGGCGAAGGCTGTGATGTTGGTGAAGGGCATGGGGCGCTGGGCGAGTTGCTTGTAGGCGGCCGCATGCTCGGGGGGGATGAGGGTTTCCCTGGCAAATGCGTCGGCTTCCTCCTCGCTGCGGTCTCCTTCGGGGGTCGTGTCGTCGTCGCGGTTTGTGTTGTCGATGAAGGTGAGGCGTTTGCCGTGCAGTAGGACATGGCCGAGCTCGTGGAAGACGGTGAACCAGAAGTGGTCGTCCTTCTTGAACCGGCCGCTGAGGGCGACTCCGACCTTTTCCGGGGTGAGCCATCGGGTGACGCCGGAGACGCGGCTGTTGGGGGGTGCGGCAACGAACACCACCGCGACGCCGGCCTGGGCGCACAGGCGCGGGATTTCGGTGCGCCAGACGGCGGGTTCCTCGACGGTCAGGGCGCGTAGCTGGGGAAGTAGCTCAAGCAGGGCCGCACGGTCGTAGGGTGCGCAGGGGATTTTGCGTGCTCTGAGTTCGGCCTGGCGCAGCCAGACGGCGGTGGCGTAGTCGTCGGGCGTGAGGACGGTGGAGCGCCGGAAGGCGGTCCGGTAGCTGCCCCACACGTTCTCCGCGACCTCGGGGTCGGCGACACCGAAGAACGCCAGCAGACGCTCGAGATTGTCCACCGTCCGTTCTTTGGTCGGCAGGATGCCCCGCTTGACCAGCTCCTGCAGGGAGAAGCGGTCGAGCCAGTCGAGGCGGTGGCTGAGAGCTTCACGGCTCTGGGTGCGGCTGACGTGGGTGCGCCAGGCGGCCTCCATCTGGTTCCACAGCGAAGCCGGGATTCCAACGGCCCGCTCCAGCAGAAGGGCAGTCTCGGGGGTGAGGACGGCGCTGCCCTGGACGATCTGGTTGATGTGCTTGGTCGACAGTCCGGTGCGGCGGGCGAGGTCCGCCTGGGGGATGCCGAGGGCGTCGAGCTGTTCTTTCAGCGTGTCGCCCGGAGGCAGGACTTCATCCGGTGCGAACGGGTGCGGGGCGGAGGGCGGAGTCACGTGAGTGCCTCTCGGTCGGCGAGGCTGCGGGGCGGGCCTGGTGGCGGGGTCAGGGGCGGTGGATCGCTGCGACGATCACAGCGCGTACGGCGTGCTCGTTCAGGGTGCCGTCGTCGAGGGTGTCGGGCGGGTCGTCGCGCGGGCGGACCACGAGATCGCCGTGATCACCAAGCGACACCAGCAGAGTGAAGCAGTCCCCGTTGGCTGCGGGCCGCAGCCGCGCGGCCGCAATGTGCCGCAGGTCAGCCAGGTGGTGGGCGGCCGACATCTGGCCAAGACGCCGGAGCAGGGTGGTCGCTCCGTCGGGGCCTAAACGGTCCCTGCGGGCAGGGCCGCTGTTGCAGACACGGGCGAGCTCGGCGTCCTCGAAGACGATCTCCACCAGCGACCTCAGAATCCTTTTCCGTGTACCTACTGCTTCCATGCTATCCTCCCGATCAAGGTTCACAAGATTTCATGCACCTGCTGGGTAAATGAAACTGTGGAGTAGGGTGTGGCCTGTGTTACCGCCGGCCACCGCTGGAGATCTGGAGGACAGCCCATGGCAGGCAAGAGCAGCGCATCCAACGGCAAGCGGGGCCGCAGCGCCATCACGGGCCGGTTCGTGAAGCAGGCCACCGTGAAGCGGCACCCGAAGACGACGACCAATGAGAGCGCCGGCAAGGGCGGCAGGAAGAAGTAGGCGGCCATGCCCCTCGCGGCCGACCTCGCATTGTCAGTGGTGTGAGGCAAGCTCGGCAGGCCGATGCAGTCACAACCAGGATCGGAGGGCCCGATGGCTCACCTCAAGCAGCAGTTCAAGGATGCGCTGAGCTCCATCGAGCCCGGCGACGACAAGACCAACGCGCCAGAGGCGCATCGCCTCGTCCGTGACGCCCTCAAGGCTGACTCCAAGCTCGCCGAGTACGGCGTCAGCCCGATCCTGATCGGCTCCTACAAGCGCAACGTGTCGATCCGGAGGATCAAGGACGTCGACGTGTTCGTGCGCCTGCCCGATGTTCCGAGCGACGTCACGTCGACGGACATCCTCGACAGGTTTTTCAAGGTCCTGCATGCGGAGTTCGGCACCAACGCCGACGGGCACCGGCGCACCAAGCGGCAGGACCGTAGCCTGCAGGTCTCCTTCCCGGAGTACGACCTCTACGTCGACGCGGTGCCCGCCCGCCCCTACGGCGACGGAACGTGGGAGATCCCGCAAAAGGGCGACAAGAACGAGTGGGTGCGCACCAACCCCGACGGGCTGACGGACCTGTCGAGCACGATGAACGCGGACCACGACGAGTACTACGTACCGACCGTCAAACTGCTTCGTCAGACGCGTCGCGCCCTGCTCGGCACGAAGAAGCCCGGCGGATTCTTCATCGAGATGGCCGCCTACCAGGCGTTCGCCTCAGGCGCAGTCTCGGGCAACGACCAGGCGGAGTACTACGTCAGCGCACTCCGGGAGGTCAGCAAGATCATAGATAACTTCGTGACCTACGGCATCGCAGTGACCGACCCGACACTGCCCGGGCACACCATCCGCATCCGCGCGACCGACGACGAACTGGACACCGCGCGTACGCGGTTCACCGACGCCGCAGCGTCGGCAGAAGCTGCGCTCGACGAGGAGGACGCGGGCGAGGCCGCGCTGGCGTTCCAGAAACTGTTGGGAACGAACGGCGATGGAGACACGGTCTTCCCGATGCCCCCCGGCTTCAACGAGGACGGCAGCAAGAAGGCATCCGCGATCTCGCCCGGCGCCCGCGTCGTTCCTGCCGGCAAGAGGACCTTCGGGTGACCCCTGTCAGCTTCGACGAGTATGTCGCCTACGCGCGGCAGCACTTCGAGGAAGGCCTGATCCGCGCCGGGTTCAGCGAGGTTGAAGCAAGATGGGAAGGGCCGGTCCCGCACTCGGCGGTCACGACCCGCGTCGTGATCGACCTGCCGCCCCGTTTCCCGTTTCTGCCGCCGAGAGTGGCGCCGGTCGAGCACGACGCGGTGCCCTGGTCCTGGCACCGCGACCCGGACGGCGGTCTGTGCTTGGTCGCTGAAGATGATCATGAAGGGTTGTGGTGGACGGAGGCACCGGCGTTCCTGGAACACGTCACAGCATGGTTCGAGCGCGCGGACATCGGCTGGACGGGCGATCGGCCCGACCTCGACCTCGACCGGTACTTCCAGCCGTCCGCGGACCGGCGCCTTTATCTCTACGACGACCTCGGCCAGTACCTCAACCGCTCCGTCCGCTTCAGCCCGTCCAGCAACAACACGATGCGGATCAGGCACGGCAGCCGCCCCAGGAAGGCCCTTGAGTACAGCAAGGACCGCTTCGGGTATGTAGCCGACCTCGGCGAGGTGGACGTGCCGCCGCGAACCTGGGCAGACATCTCCGCCCGGCTCGGCTCGAACACGGAGCTAGACCGCGGAATTCGTCAGCAGTCGTTCGCAGTTGTCGTGCTGATCTACCGACGCGGCACCCACGAGGGCGCGATCGTGCTGGACGTAGCGTCCACGAAGGAGGGCGGCACGGCCGTCACACGTCTGCGCTCGGGCGCAGACACCGAGGCAGCCCGGTCCGCTCGTGCAGGCGTCTTCGCCCCCGCACTGCGTGAATCCAGGGTCGCGGTCGTCGGCGTCGGCGCTTTGGGATCGTTCATCGCCGACATGCTGGTGCGCTCCGGTGTCCGTTACCTCACTCTCATCGACGACGATGTCGTCATGCCGGGAAACCTCGTCCGCCACCTCGTGGGCCCCGACACGGTCGGGCTGCCGAAAGTCGAAGCGGTCAAGCGACACCTCGTCAGGCAGGACGAGGTGCTGGCCAGCGGCATCGGCATCATCAATGGCGCGCTTACCTCGGGCGCCGACGCGGTTGACCATCTGCGGAACCACGACCTCGTCGTGAACGCCACCGCCGACTTCGCCACCACGGCGCTCCTGCACGTAAGCGCCCGGACAGTAGGCACACGGGTCCTGTCCGCGGCGCTTCAAAACGACGGCAGGACCTATCGCATCGACGTACTGCCACCGCTCGGCGATGCCGCACCGCTACCGCCTTCGACGACCAGAGCCGACACCGAGGCACCGCTACTGTTCGAAACAGGCTGCGGAAGCCCTATCTCCCCAACGCCGCCCCACGCGGTGATCGAGGCAGCAGCGGCAACCGTCCGCCACGCCATCGGCCTCCTCGTGGAGCGTCCTCTCCATCCTGCTGGGGAGACGCGCCACCTCCACTCCGCATCACAAGGGAGCCACCAGTGACCCGGCCGGCACCACGGATCGAGCTGCGCCAGGAGGCATACGAGGCCATCGCGTCCGCGACCGCCCGGCAGCTGCCGCGGGAAACGGGTGGCATCCTCCTCGGCTACCGGGAAGACGCCAACCTCGCTGTCACTCATGCCCTCGTGGTCGACGGACAAGGAGCGTCCACCCACAGGTACGTGCGCGATGACGTCAGGGCGAACGCGCTCCTCGCAGAGTTCCTTGCAGAGCGAGCGGATGACGATCCAACCGGCTACGTCGGCGAGTGGCACAGCCATCCGGCACCGTCCGGACCGAGCTCGATAGATGTTGCTGCGATGCGGGCAACAGCCCGGGAGCACGACGGCCCGATCGCACTCCTCGTTTACGCTCCCGGCGGGGCGGATCCCTTCTCCGGACTGATCGTGCGGCGCCAACGATGGGGACGTGTCACCAGCAAGGCAGCAACGGTCCTTCCGCCACCACAGAGATTCGAGGCGCTGGGGCCACTGCCCGAGGATGCGGTTCGGCGTGACGGCGCGGTGTTCATCTCCTACCGGCAGTCGGATGGCTCCCCGCAGGCCGATTCGATCGAGAGCTTGCTCAGGGCCGCCGGTCTCGTCGTGTGGAGAGACCGTACCGACCTGCGCCCAGGCACGACGACCGATCGTCTCGAACAAGCCCTGACCACAGGGCTTTCAGCAGCCGTGCTCGTCGTGACACCGGAGATCGTCCACAGCGACATCGTCCGAGAACGTGAGCTGCCTCGGCTGCTTCAACTGGACGAGGACCCCGCCTTCAGTCTGTGCATCGCGAATAAGATCGCCAGAGCGGGAAGCAATACACAGTGCGACTACGAGGCACCGGACCGACTCCTGAGACTCGCTCCCTCTCGGACCCTCGCCGACAAGAAGCAAAGCAACATGCTGCAGCCGTCCGGCGAGAGCGAGATCGTGCGGGACCTGCTGATGCACCGAGTCGAACAACGTAAGTCCGCCATCCGCAGCGAGAACCGCGCCTTCACGATCCGAGTACAGACCCGCCCCGCACCCTTCGCCATGGACGCGGGCGAGGACGACCTGCACATCCGCATCAGATCCGCCGGCGACGGACGTCTGCCCTCGCGCGAGGGACTCACACTCCTGCAGACCACGCTGCCCCTGATCAGCGACGCCGTGTACGCAGCCGATGCGAAAGCGGTACGCGTCTCCGGCGGAGCTCACCTGTCGGTAGCTCTGGCCTTGGGAGCCGCCCTGCCCGAGACCAAGATCGGCAATGTCGAGGTGGTCGATGCCCATGGCGCTCTGTGGACGTCCACAGAAGCTGGTGACGACCCGCTGACCAGCGAACTTCATACGCAACCAGTTGACCTCGAACAAGCGGATACGTGCGACAGCCACGACCGCATCGCGATCTTCATCAGCCTGACTGCCGCTCCAGATCGGACCGCCTTCGAGCAGCTCCTGCACGAGTCCAGCGACCGCTTCGCGGCGGCCGCCGTAGTCTCCGTCGTCGGCGAAGACCGACTCGACCCGCGCGAGGCCGCACGCCTCAGCGCGGCTGCCGCGCAACAGATCAAAGCGCTGGCCGCACGCAGCGGCCGTGCGGAGGTGCATCTCGCTTTCCACGGCCCGTACACGATGGCCTTACTCGTAGGGCGATACCTCAACACGCTGCGTACCGTCGTCTACGAGTGGGACGGCGCGACCCCTGGGAGGCCCCGCTACACCCCAGCTCTCGTGCTTGAGCCAGGTGTGACCGGCGGACCGATCACCCAGGTCCTGCTCGGCCAATAGGCGCGGCGATACACGCGCAGCGTGCCGACCGGTCTCGCTCCGGCGCGCACAAAAGAACCAGCGACCGAGCGCGAGAGCCCGCCAACCTCGGATGTCTCCATAACAACAGGGCCAGCAGAAGTCCTTACACCAGGTCGACGGGGGAGAGGCCGGGGCCGGCCGGTCTGAACCGGTCCGGTGCCCAGGCCGCGACGGGCGGCAGCGGCGGGGTGCCGCCGGTGGCACGGAACGCCTCGCGCGGGCCGACGATGTGCTCCTGGCCCAGGCGATGGGAGAGCAGAGTGTCGTCGAGAAGGTTGACCAACCCGTCCTGACCGCCGTGACGCCCCGACAGACGACTGCAGTGCGCCGCCTGGGCCACCCTGAGCCTCCCCTCGTAGCGTGGAGCCGTGACAGCAGGGGAAGCCGTGGGGACTGCTCAGCAGCCGGTTGGCCGCGTTCGTTGAGGGAGGACCCCCACCCACGTGGGGAAGAACCAGGTGGTGACGCCGCCGGTGGTGCGGCCGTGGATAGACCCCTTACGTGGGGATGGCCCCTTGCTGACCTGCGAGGCCGACTTTATCGATAGAGAGTTTTACTCGTGTGGTCCGGGCGGCCGTCAGCAGTGCCTTCTGCCGGAGGGCAAGGCGGAGCACGCGAATAGGGCTGAACAGGCGGGTCGGCCACCGGCAGTGGCGTTGTTGGACGAGCCGCACCTCTCGGGTGGCAGCTTGCCCCGGCGGCTATGGACGCGGACTGGTTAGTGGCTGTTGTCGGTGAGGGTTCCGCGATGCACGAGCTCGTCGGCGGTGCAGCCGCGTCGCTGTGCCATCGCGTGGAAGGTTTCCCGCTCGCGTTGCCAGGACAGGGCCCGGTCGGCTGCCGTCTGACGAATGTACTCATCAGCGGACAGGCCCAGAGCAGCAGAGTGGGCGGCGATCGCTTCTCGCTCCGCAGACGTGAATGTCATTGTGTGGCCTCCTTTGGCCCGGTGGGCCTGCTGCTCGGCGGGGAGCCGGGCGTTAGCCCCGCGCAGGTCATGACGCTACCCGTTGTGCGGGCTTCAGCCCGCGCTCGGTGCGGGGCGGGGTGGGTGTTGATCCATGAGAGGCCGCCGAGGTCGAGGTGGTGGCGGGCGCGGGTGACGGCGACGTAGGCGAGGCGGGCGTCGGTGTCGCTGACGGGTTCCGGGATGGGGCGTCCTTGGGCGTCGTGCTGGTCGGTGTCCTTGGGCGGGGGGAAGTCGTCGGCGATTTTGACGGTGGGCCATTCGCGGCCCTTGGCGGTGTGGGCGGTGGAGACGGTGACGTCGGCGTGCTGTTCGTCGGTGAGCTGGTCGACGGCGGTGAGGATGGCGTCGGGTCCGTGGGTGTCGACGAGGTCGACGAAGGGCTGAAGGTCGCGTCCTGCGGGGTCGTGGGCGGCGTAGTCCTGCAGTTCGCCCCAGGAGGCGAAGAGCACGAGCTCGGGGTGGGAGGTGCGGCGGCCGTCTTTGAGGTCGCGGGCCGCGAGAGCGAGCGCGGCCAGCTGCTGTCCTCCGCGGGTGAGCGCGACGCGGTGGCCGGCGGAGAGCAGGCGCATGACTTCGGCCATGGCGCCGATGTTGGTGCGGCACAGCACTGCGTCCGGCCGGTCGAGGCTGCCGACCTCGGTGGGGATGGTGTCGCTGCCGGTCAGGCGGATGGGGGCGTCGGCGAGGGTAAGCCACCGGTTGGCCTCTTCGGCGATCAGGGGGCCGAAGCGGAAGGAGCGGGTCAGGGTCAGAGGGGTGGCCTCGAAGCCGGTCATCACGTCCCGGGCGCCGCGCCAGCCGTAGATGGCCTGGGCGGAGTCGCCGACCATGACGAGCTGTGCGTGGTCGCGCTGGGCGGCGAAGACCTCCTCGAGGACCGGGTTGGTGTCCTGGGCCTCGTCGAGGAAGAGGAAGTCCGCTTCGATGGTGGGTGCGGTGAGGGCCCACATCTTGAGGTAGTGGTCGTGTTCGAAACGGACCACCCCCTGGTCGGGATTGTGCAGGTCGGCCCAGGCATTGGTTGCGAACGGCAGTACCACGTCGGCGAGTCGGGCATGGTCGCCGGGTGTGTCCAGGCCGCGCAGTGGTGGCACGTGGTGGCGGGTCAGGGTGCGGTCGGCGGAGTGGCAGTAGCGGGTGACCGTGCGCAGCACGGTGTGGGAGAGCGCGCGGGGGCCGATCTCGTGAGCGCCGATGCGGACCGGACGCGTGATGCCGAGTGCCTGGCCGGTCTTCCACGCGGGCTGGCGGGGGCTGTTGAGCCGGCGGTTGTAGCGGTGACCGACGGCAGCGAAGGCTGTGGCGTGGGCGGTCTTGCACAGCACCGTGCGAGGGAAGCGACCGACGGCGTCCTGGGCGATGCTCTTGTTGAAGGCGAGGTAGCGGCCGCGGCGGTGGGTTCCGGCCGCGAGGAGCCCGAGGGTGCTGGTCTTCCCCGTCCCGGCGCCGGCCTGCAGGACGAGATGGTGACCGGCCCGGAAAACGTCTACGGCGTGCGCCTGTTCGTCGGTGGGCGTGTGCAACAAGAACTCCGCGAAAGAGAAAAAGCGTTGGAAGGGGGGAAAGAGCGATAAGCAAGGGCTGTGGTGGTAGCTGCCATACCGGCAAGGTGCAGCGCCCGGGATGGGCTCACCGCGCTGCCGGGATGCAGTGGTGATGCCGGCTGTGCAGGATTCGGGTCGCGCAGCCCAGGACTTCTTCGACGGTGGGGTGGGCGGGCAGGCTCTCTCGAGCCGGTTCGCCAGGCGCCGAGCGCGTTCCTGCTCATGCTGGGCACGGTCCGCGGCCACGCACCGGCTGCACTGTCATCAGTCGGGTATGGTCCGCGTTCGCGGCCGTCCGGACGCTTGCCCGGGCTTGCCGAGCTCGGTGCGGGTGGCGGGCCTTGGTGGGGTGAGCTCGAGGGCGTGGAAGGGCGTCATGGGCGGGCTGCCTCGCGTGTCCTGCCGGTGGGGCCTGGGCGTCGGGTGCGGGTGGGCAGGCGGTTGTGGATGTGCTCGTGGTGGGCCAGAGGGTCGAAGGGTTCCCAGTCGGCCACTGCCAAGTCGGCGGCGGTGGGGATGGCGGCGTGCTGCGGGCAGCGTTGGGTGCGCCAGCGTAGTTGCTCGGCGTACGGGATGGCGCTGAGGTCGTAGACGGCCATGACCACGGCGGGCAGGGCCAGTTGGCCGCTCGTTGCGGTGGCCGGGACCAGCGTCCAGGCGCCGACCGGGGTATCGGGGGAGAGCAGGGTGCTGGTGCAGCGGTGACGGCGCCGGGTCTGGGCGATGCACTGGATCTCGTCCACCGGGCGGGCGGCGAGGTAGCGCACGTACAGCATCTGCACGACGGGGCGGGCCGGGCGGCAGGCTGCCGAGTTCTTCCGTTGGGGTGCCGGGCTGTCCGGGGAGGCCGGGCAAGGGGTGAAGGCGCCGGCGTCGATGAGACGGCGGGTGTTCACGGCGAGCGACCGGCGCAGCCCGGTCAGCTCGGGCGGGGTCGGGGGAGCGGTGCGGGCGGGACAGATGACGGCGTGCGGCAGGCGGCACCAGCTGCTGCCGTCTCCACCGGGGCAGGCGACACCGGAGCTGACGTGCCAGCGGCACACGGCGGGCACCCGGGAAGCCGGAAGTTCGTGCGGATGAAGGCGGACGGGCCGCTGAGCGCCGCGGTGGTACCACTCGATCCGGTTGCCGCACTCGCGGCACCGGTCGCCCTGACCGCAGCGCAGCAGCCGGCTGACGCCGTCGGGGGAGACGTGCAGGGAACGGCGCACGCGGTGGGCGAGGGGGCTGCCGTCCCAGCGCCGCGCCGGGGGAGGAGGTGTGGAGCGCATGCGGGCGAACCTGTCAGCCAACACGCCGGATCCGCGGCAGCAGCTCTGCCGGATCGCCCGGTCAGCCTCATACCGTGAGACTGGAGTGCGAATGCATGATTGCGCGTTCGAGCGGGTCTCGCCGGTTCGGGTGATCTGCGACAGGCGCCCGTGCGAGGAGTCAGTCCTGGGCCGGGCCAGGCAGGTCGTGCCCGCGGCACAGGGTGCTGAAGAGCTCGTCGAGCGGGGTGTTAAGGGCGTGGGCGAGGGCGTGCCAGGTCTTCAGCGTGCCGATGGTGCGGCCCTGCTCGATCTCGATGACGGTGCGTCTGGCCAGGCCGCTGCGGGAGGCGAGCTCGTCGTAGCTCCACCCGCGCGCGGCCCGCAGGCGCGCGAGTTCGAACCGCAGCGCCGTGAGGTCCGGATCGGGCGGCAAGATCGTCACCCGTCCATCCGACGGTGCAGACCCCTGCACTGCCAGTGCATACCTCTGCCCTATTTTCCCAGGTGACGGCGCCCGCAGCAGGGCAGAGGTCTGCACTACGGTTAGTGGCCGCCCACCCAAGAACGGGACCGGCGCGGACGTGACAAGGAGGAACACGCGCCCATGAGGCTGCGCCCAGCATGTCCGACGACACCACGCGCCTGGACCGTGGAACTGCGCCCGCACGCCGGCGGGCTTGCTCTCGTATGCCGGCAATGCCCGCACGGCAGCGGGCAGATCACCGCAGCCTCCGCCCGCGCGGCCGCCCTTGCCCACCTCGCACGGCACGCACGCGGCGATCTTCGTCCTCCGCATCTACGGATCTGCCAATGTCATGAACGCGGCTGCCCCTGGCACCCCCGCCACCGTGGCTGCGCTGGCCCCATCCACCTCCTCCTCGCACGCGAAAGGGGCGGACGACTATGGCGGCTCACCGATGCCTGCAGCGCCTGTGCCGCAGCGACAGCACAGGCCGCCGTAGTGCCCGACACCGTCCTCACTCACGCATCGCTGCACCCCACAACCGCCCGTCGGCACAGACGCCGCCCCCAAGGGCCCGGCGAACAGACCCGGGTACGCGAAATCCTCAGCTACCTGGCCGCCGCCCTCCCGCCGGGCACTTCGGCCGCCGCACGCCTGCTCGCGCTGCAGTGCGCGCTCCGCATGAACACCAAAATGCACATCCGGCTTCCCAACGGCGTGCTGCGCAGCCTCCGCCTCAACGCCGTCCAGGACCCGTGGCGCGAGCTGGAGCACGCGCGATGGCTACGCATCATCCCCGCGACCGCGGCCAACGAGGTTGTTGCCGAACTGCTTGACGCCACGCTGCTCGGCCAAGCTCCAGCCCGCCCCGACCGACGGCAGGCCGCGGACTGGGCCCTGCGCGCCGGCTCCTCCCCTGCAGCATGGGTTAGTGGGCCGCTGCCTCGGCTGGCGAGCGTGTATCTCGCGGCGCACACGGATCCGGATTCCGGCACTGGCTTGGGCGAGTTCGACCGGATGGGGCGTACCTGCGGCCTCCAGGCTCTGCAACTGCCTAGCGCGCTTGATCAGCTGGTGGCAACAGGGCTGCTGGAGGCGTGGCGGCTCTGTCCGGACTCTGGAGACTTGCAGTGGACCGTCGCAAGCGGCACGGGAGTCCGCGTTGGCGACCGTAGACGGGAAGCGGCCCGAGAAAACCCGCGTGGGCCGGGTGGCTCTGAATGTGCCACGGCTGGCGCGGCGGGCCAGCCCCTGTGAAGTGCGACTGCGCCGCGTACCACGCCGACGTGTGGTGGAGGTGCCCGCTCCTGGACCCGCGCCTTCTGGCCACTTGGCTGCCACGGACTGATTCGGTGACGGGAGGCAGAGACGCGGAGCCTCGTTTTCCGGGCGCTCCCAGCGCGCTGTGTGTGCTTCTTTCACGCCCTTCGTGCGCTCCAACTCGCCCTGTCTGAGGGTGCCTTGTGCTTCGTACGTTGACCTGTTCGCCTTCATGCGGGGCGGCTCCGGCGCGAGACGGGCCGGGTTCGGCAGCCGGTTGGTAAGGGGTGACACGTGGAAGCCATCGCGCGGCAGGCCCGTCGGGAGAAAGTGGCCGCTGAAGCACAGCAGTGGGCCGATGCTCTGGTCGACTTCGGCCCCTACAACACGTTGTTGCACTTCAAGGACACCAAAACGGCGTCGCTGGATGTGACCGACGCGAATGGGCAGGCCCTGACTTCGCTCCTAGCCGGACGCAAAACCCGCCTGGCCGCCTTGTTCCCCGCTGCCGCCGACCATGGTCCTGCTTGCACCCGGGCACGGAGCCTGCGCCGCAGGATGGTCGAACTGGACGAGGAGCAGGGCATCGAGGCCGGGCGCCTGGCTCTTGGGCTGCTGCGCGTCGACCCGCCGCCCACACGCGGCAGCACCCCTGTGCCGGCACTGCGCGCCCCGCTGCTCCTGCAGCCTCTGACCATCCAGCCGCGCACCGCGTCCGAGAACGATTTCGTCCTCGAGACGGCCGGCGAGGCGGAGATCAACCCGGTGCTGCTGTACGCGCTCAGCCGCCAGTACGGCATGGATGGCGACACGGAAGTCCTCGCCGACAAGGTGTCCACTGCACTGGAGGAGTGCGCGGACCCGGCCGACCGCATCCCTCTCGCCTACGAGATCCTCGAGGCCGTTCTCGTCCGCAGCAACCTGACGGCCGAGCTGGAAGAACGCATCGTGGCGGGCGTCTTCAGCTTCGACCGGCTGCCCATGGTCCAGGACCTGCGTGGTGCCACCGACCTGCTGGCCGACCACCCGGTCATCGCCGCCCTGGCCGGCGACCGGGAAGCAAACCGTGCCCTGGCCGAGGCCACCGGCCCGCGCGCTCCAGCCGGCGCCGACGACATCCCGCCCCGCTCGGAGTACCTCGTTCTCGACGCGGACGCCTCCCAGCAAAAAGCCATCAGCGCCGCGCTGGCCGGCTCCCACCTGGTGATCGAGGGACCGCCGGGCACGGGCAAGAGCCAGACCATCGCCAACCTGATCGCCACCTTCGCGGCCCAGGGCAAACGCGTCCTGTTCGTCGCCGAGAAACGCGCCGCGATCGAAGCCGTCACCGACAGCCTCGCCACCGTGGACCTGGACGGACTGGTCTTCGACCTGCACGGCAACAAACTCAGCCGCCGCCAGATCGCCCAGCAACTCCACGACGCCCTCGAGCGGGCAGGCCAGCAGGCTCCGCCCCGCCCGGCCGACCTGCACACCGGCCTGGCCCACTACCGCGACGAAACCCTCCGGCACATACAGGAGTTCCACCAGCCGCTCGATACTTGGCAGGTGAGCCCGCACCAGGCGATCACCCACCTGATGGGCTGCCCGTCCGCCCACCACACCCGCTTGCGTCTGCGCGGCTCCGCGCTGCGCCACCTCCACGGCGAGCACCATCGCCAGATAGAGCAGGATCTGCGGACCTTCGTCGCCAAGAAAGGACTGACCGTCCGCCGCGGCGAATCCCCCTGGTCCCACACCCAGGCCCGCACCGAGGACGAACTGCGCGCCGTGGTGGCCGGCCTCGACCAGCTCACCGGCACAGCACTGAGCGACACCCGCCGCACCCTTGCCCACCTGGTGGACACCGCAGGCCTGCGTCCGGCCGACGACCTCCAGGGATGGCAGGCCCTGCTCACCCTGCTGCAGGACGTCACCGCGACACTGGCCCGCTTCGAAGCAGCCGTCTTCGCCCCCGGCCTGGACGATCTCATCGCCGCCACCGCGAGCCGCGCCTGGCGCAAGGAGCACGACCGGAACATCAGCTGGTTCAGCCGCCGGAAACTGATCAAAAAGGCGCGTGGCCTGACCAAGGACGGTCTGCGCGAACGCCCCGCGCTGCACGCCGCCCTTATCCGGGCCGCCGAGCAGCACGCCCGCTGGCAGGCGCTGTCCGTGACCGGCAATGCGACCCCCTGGACCGTCCCCGGCCTCAACGGCGCCCTTGCAGCCTTCACCGTTCTGCAGAGCCGTCTGGCCGCGATAGCCCTGTGCGTGCGCTGGGACGGCTGGCAGACCGCTCCCGCCGACGACGTAGACAAAACCATTCAGCGCCTCGACGGCGACCGCGACACCCTGCTGCGCATGCCCGAACTCAACCAGCTCACCGACCGCCTCGAAGCGGCCGGGCTTGGTGGCCTCCTCGACGAGCTGGCACACACGGACGCCGACCCCGACACGGCGGTGGCCACCTTCGATTACCTGTGGTGGTCGTCGGTGCTGGAGGAGGCGCACATGCGCTCCGCCTACCTGCGCTCCTTCACCCGCCTCGAACACGACCACGTCGTCGAGCAGTTCCGCCGCAACGACCTCATCCACCGCGACAGCAACCCCGCCCGGGTCCGCTACGAGGTCGCCGTCCGGCTCCGCAAGGTCCGCGACGCCCACCCCGACCAGAACACCCTGGTGCGCACCCAAGCTCGCCGCAAGTCCCGGCACCTCCCGCTGCGCAGGCTCGTCGAGAAGGCCCCTGACGTGCTGATGGCCGCCACGCCGTGCTGGGCCATGTCGCCCCTCGTCGTGAGCCGTGTCCTGCCGGCCACACGCCTGTTCGACGTCGTCATCTTCGACGAGGCCAGCCAGGTCCTGCCGCACGACGCGATGACCTCCATCATGCGCGCCCGGCAGGTCATCGTCGCCGGAGACCCCCACCAACTCCCGCCCACCACCTTCTTCCAGCGTGTCCTCAGCGGCACGCAAGAGGACACCGACGACGACCTCGACGAAGCTGCGCCCCCGGCCGCCTACGAGTCACTGCTGGACCTGCTCTGCAGCCGCCTGCCCCACGTCCTCACCCTGAAATGGCACTACCGCAGCCGCGACGAACGCCTGATCGCCTTCTCCAACCACACCATCTACGACGACCGGCTCGTCACCTTCCCCGGTACCACCCTCACCAGCCCCATCTGCCTCGAGACCGTCGACGGCCACGCCCAGCCTGGCCAGAGCGGCTCCGTGCCCGAGGAAGTCGAACGCGTCGTCGAACTCGCCCTCGACCACGCCACCCACACCCCCCATCTCAGCCTCGGCGTCATCACCATGGGCCAGCGCCACGCCGACCGCATCACCCTCGCGCTGCGCCACGCCCTCCAAGACCACCCCGAACTCCAGGAGTTCTTCAGCCCCGAGGCCGGAGCCCGGCGCCGCTTCTTCACCAAGAACCTCGAACAGGTCCAGGGCGACGAACGCGACGCCATCATCCTCAGCATCGGCTACGGCAAAGCGGCAAGCGGCCGGCTCTCCATGTCCTTCGGCCCGCTCAACAACGACGGCGGAGAGCGCCGCCTGAACGTCGCCATCACCCGCGCCCGCCAGTCGATGACGGTCGTCAGCTCCTTCACCCACCACGACTTCGACCCCGGCAAACTCAAGAACACCCGCAACCGCGGCCCCGAACTGCTGCGCGCCTTCCTCGAGTACTGCTCCCACGGAGGAGACCTCCAGCGCACCGGAACCGCACGCACCGACTGGAACCTCAACGGCTTCGAACAGCAAGTCCTCGCCACCCTCGAAGCCGCCAATGTCCCCGTCACACCGCAGTGGGGTGTGTCCGGCTACCGCATCGACTTCGCCCTCGGCCACCCCGAACGCCCCGGCCAGATGATCCTCGCCGTCGAAACCGACGGTGAGCGCTACCACAGCGCTCCCAGCGCCCGAGACCGCGACCGCCTGCGCCAGGCACACCTGGAACGACTCGGCTGGCGCTTCCACCGCATCTGGGCCGCCGACTGGTTCACCAACCCGAACACCGAAATCGACCGCCTCCTTGCTGTCTGGCGTGACGCCGTACGACAGGCCGACGAAACGCCCGCCGATCCTGCCCCCACGCCCGCCCCGGCAGCACCCCCACCTCCAGCGGCGGCCACACGCTGCCCCCGCCCCGCCCTGCCCACGGCGGACCGCATCGGCGACTACTCCGACACCGACCTGCTGGCCCTGGCGTCCTGGCTGCTGAGCGACGGATTCCAACTCGACCGCGACACCCGCATCAACCAGGCCATCACCGAACTGGGCTTCAAAAAACGCGGCCGCGTCATCGTCGAACGCCTCACCCGCGCCTTCGAACAGGCCCAGCACACGGCAGACAGGGAGACCCCACAGTGAAACCTCTCGATCCCCTCACCCTCGAGCGCGTCGCCCGCCTCATCGCCGACATCGACGGCCCCTTCGAACGCCGGGGCTACCAGCTCACCCAGCTCCTCCAACGCGCCGGCTGGCCCCAGCCCGCCGAGTACGACGGCTCACCCCGCATCCCCTGGCTCACCGACATCCTCACCAGCACCGACGATGTCGCCGCCGTCAGCCGGCTGCTGTGCCGCATCTGCGACCCGCTCGAATACGACGACGGCCTCGCCTCGGCCGACCTCGTCCGCCAGACACTCAACACTCACCTCGCCGCCGAACAACTCACCGTCACCTACGTCTCCGGACGCCCCGTCCTGGGCCAGCCCGGCACCGACGGCCACACCACCGTCTTCACCGTCCCCGACGACCTCGAAGCCCGTATACGGCCCCTCGTCAGCAGTGAAGCCTTCCTCCAGCAGCTCATGGAGCGCGTCACCGAAACCCAGATCTGCGAACAGCACGGCGCCTACGGCCTCACCCTCATCGGCATCGGCAGCTTCGCCGAAGCGTTGCTCCTGGACGTCCTCACCCACCGCGACCCCACTCTGCTGCAGGGCTTCGTCCTGCCCAACGGCAAGCTCGTGCCTCCCGAACGGACCAGCTTCTCCCTGTTGCTCGACACCGCTCGCTCCCGCGGCTGGATCCAGATGGACGCCCATGACTTCATGAAGATCGTCCGTGACTACCGCAACTTCGTCCACCTGCGCCAACAACAAGAACGAGGTGTCACACCCGACCGCGACACCGTCGGCATGTGCTGGGGCCCGGTCCTCGCCGTCCTCAACGACCTCGAGACCAGTCGCTAGGGCTTCGGCTGCGTCGTGTGCACCGCTATGCGTCGAGCGATCAGGCGAATGCGGCGGCCTGGCGAGCCCGCTCAGGGATTGCTGGCCTCCTGCTTGCGGCGTCGGCGCAGTTCGCGCTGGGCCTGGGCGCGGGCGCATTCGCGGGAGCAGTACTTCACTCCGGTGGTGCGGTGCTGGCGGTATGCGGCGCGGCCGCGCTGACGGACGAAGGCGCGGCCGCATCTTTCGTTGGCGCAGTGATGGACGGTGGCGCCTTCGACGAGGTGGTTGTACAGCTGCAGGAACGCCACCGAGTAGACAGTAGGGTAACGGTCGGAGAGATCACCGATGCCGATGCTGAAACGCCCCAGAGCCCGGTTCAACACCTCCTCCAGCGAGGTGAGTTTGGCGTCGATGAGGATCTCCTGCAGCTCCTCGAGCGACTGCGGCCAGGGCTGTTCGCGGTGCCGGGTCTGTGATCGCAGGTCCGTCAGCGTCTCCTCGGTGACGTGCGGTCGGACGAGTTCTTCGAGGCCACCCTCGCGCTGGCAGGCCAGCCATGTCGTGATCGCGTCCTGCGCGGTCCGCACGTAGATGGCCACCAGATCGCGGTGCACACCGAATGGGTAGGGCTGCTGCTCGCTGTCGGCTTCGGGGATGTCCTGCACCTTGTAGTACACCTCCTCGTTATCGAAGGACAGATCGTCCCGGTCGGCGCCGAAGAGGGGTCCGTAGGCCGCCATCATGCGGGCTGCCCCCTCGAGGTCGTCGTCCCGCAGCTCCATCAGCTCGCGCAGGTAGAAGTCCTCGGGCAGCTCCACGGCCGGGCGGTCCTCGAAGGGGACCGGGGTCCACAGGATCCAGTCGCCCTTGACACGCACGTTCTTGATGCGCCGCGTCAGGGGCGGGGCCGGAATGGTGGATCCGGGCCACAGCGTGGGACGAAAACGTGGGTCAACGTACTCCGTCATGGCGGCATCATAGCCGCTACGGTGGTAATACAAAAGAGTGGCACTTCGTACTACGCGAAGAGGCTGCGGACGAGGAGGCACAGCAGTGACCGACTGGCTGGCACGAAAGACCATCGGAGACCAGCACGAACACACCGTCAAAAACGCACTCGAAGCACGCGGCTGGACCGTCCACCCCTGCGGACAGGGCACCTACCCGGCACCCATCCAGCAAGCCCTGCGCCACACACCTTCGGCACTGCGCTACTTCCCCGACCTCATCGCAGCCCGCGGCAGCGAACTCGTCACCATAGACGCCAAATCGCGCATGCCCAGCACCACCTCCCGCAACTACGCCATCTCCCACAAGTGCGCCTTGGCAGGCCTGCAATTCATGGGCGTCCACGCGCCCGTGCCGCTGTACTACGTCCTGGGCGACCTCCATGTCCTGACACCCGCAGAGGTCCTCTACAACAGCTTCCACACCCTCCACCCCACCAACGGCGCCTACCACCTGGTCAGTAGCCAGCGGGCCTTACCCTTCGACGACGTCTTCGGGACCGGCACCACCTACGAGCGCGCTGCCTGACCCCGACAGGCCCCACAGAGCGCCCTTCCTGGAAGCGAGCATCCCGAAAAGTCCGCGTCGGTATCAGAGACCCTTGGCCAACGGGCGACAACACCGTTCGACTTGGCTCTTCTTCCACCGCTACGGGGGCGCAGGTCTGATGGAGCTCACCCTCATGCCGTGTGATCAGGAGCAGAATGGCGGCGAGGCGTTCGCCATGAGAGGAGGGCCTGTGGACGTGGGGGAGCGGTGGGCGTACCGGGTGGCGCCACACCACGGACCCGTCGCAGAAGTCGAGGTCCTGAAGATGGGTACGCAACGCCCGGTGCGGGTCAAAGTCCGCTTCGTCGCGGAGGAAGCGGAAGGCCGACAGGAGTGGGTGCCGCCAGCCCGGCTGCGTGTCGCCTGGCAGGACAAGGACGCGTGGCTGGCCCGCGAGCAGCAGTGGAGCGAACTGACGAAAGACAGCCCGGACGACGAGGACCCTGCCTTTCGGGCGGTCGTCATCCTCTTCGACGAGCACCTGTGGGAGGGGCTGGTGTCCTTTGGTGTCAACTACCGTGACCGAGGCCTGCTGTACGTCGACGATGTCCCCGCGCTGGCTGCGCTCCTCGACGTGCCCGAAAGCTTCTTCTGCAGCGACCCACGTGCCTTCACCGACACCGACGGCGCGCTGACCGCGCCCTGGCCCACCACCGTTGACGTCGCACGACTCCTGGCCCGCACCCGGGCCGACCACCTGATGGCCGTCGTGGACAAACACGAATGTCAGGCACGCCAAGACGCGATCTACGGCCGCTACTACCCCGGCCGCGGCAAGAATCCCGGCACCCACATCAGCCCCGAGATCTGCGCAGAAGTCGACCGCAGCAACCAACCCGCCTACAACCTGCTGCGCCAATGGTGCGGCGCGGACGTGGTCGAAAACTTCGAAGAACTCAAGGCCCTGCGCGACGAAGTCCTCCGCATCGGCCAGCTCATGGAACAGGCCATCGGCAGCCTCCGCCAAGCCGGACAGGCCAAGACAGCCGACCGCTTCGAACGGGAACTCGGCATCCCCCTCGAGACGTTGCGCCAGGCCGAGCGCGACGACTGACACCCCCGACCGACCGGGCACCAACGACAGGAAGATCCGTGGCCCGCACCAAGCTCAACGAGCGCCAACTCGAAGTCCTGCGCCGCATTTGCCATGGTCAGACGCCCATCACCTCCGATGACTCCGACCTCACCGCGACCGTCTATGCCCTGCGCAATCGTGGCCTGGTCACCACAACCCGGGCCGACGGCCGCTGGAGCGCAGCCCCCACCGAAGTCGGCCACCGGAACCTCGCCCAAACCGACGCCACGCTCGCCCCACGCCCGAGCACCTCTGCTCCGCCGACGGCACCCGAGGCGGCGGAACTGATCAGCAGACTCCAGCAATCCGGCGGCACCCTGCACATCGCCAACCCCACATCGAACGAGCGGGCCCACTGGCGCCGCGCCCTGCATGCCGCACGCGCAGACCACCTGGTCCCCGACGGCCACCATCTCCAGCACACCGGACGCGACAAAGGCGACCTGATCATCACCCTGCGCCCCGGGCCACCGCCGCGACGCTCCACGCCCCCAGACGAGACCGTCCCCGTCCCCGACGACCTGCCAGCAGAACGCCTGCACCCCGCAGCCGCCACAGCACACATCCCGGCCTGTCCAGACTGCCAGCCCCGCGCCCGCCGCATCCTCCACGCCCTCTGCCACACAGCCGAAGCCAAGAACTACACCGTCAGCAACCCCGAGACCGGTTCAGCAGCCAGCCTGGTGATCACCATCGGCGATAGTTCCTTCCCGCTCTCCTTCCACGAAGGCTCCTACGAGGTACCCGACCCCAGCGGCGCGAAGTACGCCTGGCAACGCGTGATCGCGCGCACCACACGCCCATCCCACGAACTCGAACTCAGCCTCGAGCACACCTACGCCCATCGAGGCCGACGCTCTCACTGGGGAGACAGGCAACGCTGGCGCCTGGAAGACAAACTCCCCACCCTGTTCCGAGAGATCGCCCACCGCGCACACGCCGAGTACGAACGACGGCAGGCCCAGCAGCGCAAGGAAGAAGAGACACGCCAACGCTGGCTGACTGCGATGCGGCAGGCTCGCACTGCGCTTCTGGAAGACCACCGGCTGAAGGCCCTGCGCACGCAGGTACAGGCCTGGCAGGAAGCCACTGCCATCCGCGCCTACTGCGACGCGCTCGAAGACCACCACGCCGCCACCGACGTGGCCGAAGCAACCACTGCCTGGACCACCTGGGCCCGGGCCTATGCGGACCGCATCGACCCTGTACCTCAGAACCCAGGACTACCGGACTCTCCGACGATCACACCAGAGGACCTGCGCCCGTATCTGCGTGGTTGGAGCCCGTACGAGCCCAAACGGGCATGACAGAGGCTGCGTTTGAAGGATCGTATATGTTCGTGACGTGACAGGTTGGTCGGGGGCTTGTCGATCAGGTCGCGCTCGTGTGGTTGCTGACGTGGCGGACGGTATCGGCGGGTGCGCCGTTGGCTGTCCCACACCGCCTGCACCACACCCGAGCACCTCATCCAGACCATCTGGCACGGCATCGTCCCCACCTCATCGACGGATGCCGCACCGGGACCGGACTGTCCCTCACCCCAACGATTTCATGAGTCAAGCTCAGTAGGTGGAAGCGGGTGGGAGGAGGCGGTCCAGAACGGCGTCGTGTTCTTGGAACACCACCCGCCCCACGTTGCGCAGTTCGCGGGTGAGCTGCAGGTCGATGTCTTCGGTGGGGAGCGGGCCCAGTACCACTGCGGACGGGCGGGTTCCGGCGTCGTGGAGTGTGGCCAGGTCCATGGCGACGAGTCTGGCGCCGTACAGGCGGGCGACGGTGTGCGCGATGGCGAGCCCCGGCCCGTCCAGGTCGCCTGCATACCGCAGCGCCACGCCCTGGTCGACGGCGAGTTGCAGCAGGGCGTGGTCGACGGCGCGCAACTGTCCGCTGGTGCACGCCAGCGGCGCGGTGTGGCCGTAGGCGAAGGCGGCTTCGAGGACGGAGGGGTTCTCCACCACGGTGAGTACCTGGGTCGGGTCCAGACGTGGGGGAGTGCGGGTCAGGTCGAACAGGTGCAGCGCGACGGGCGCGACGGCGTCGCGTAGGCGCCGGTCGACCGGTCCGTCGCCGATGGCCTGGACGTGGTGGAGCAGCACGGTGGCGGTGAGCCGGTCAGGGACGACTCCGGTCTGCTCGAGCAGGGCGCGGATCCGGTCCGGCCGTGTCGGCTCCACCTGTCCGGTCAGTTCGGCGACCAGTGTGACGAGCCGGCTGCCGGCGAGGGTGTCGAGGTCGAAGAAATGGGGATCGCCAGCGGTGTCGTGGGCGAGCTTGGGCAGCGAGACCGGCGGGTCGGCCGGCAGCCGTGTCGCCACGGCGGCGAGGGCGTCGACCAGCTTGCGCACCCCTGCGCCTTCGTCGACGCCGATCCCGGCGGCGCGCATCCGCGAGACCAGCCCCGGACACGCCGGCAGCTGTGCGGCCGCGTACTGCCACACATCCTGGCGCAGCACCGCGTCGCTCATGCGCTGCCGCGCGCGGTCGATCACCGGCTGTCCCACAGCATGCTCCACCAGCGCCACCAAGTCCTGCGGTTCCAGCCGCAGCACCTGGCGTAGCGCTCGTACCGGCACTCGCGCCCCGCGGGCGTCCACGACCACTGCGGAGGTGCCGCGCCGCAGCCGCCCCGCGTCGTCCAGCCACGCCCGCAACGCCGCTACCCCCGCCGGCGGCAGCCCGGTCACGCGCACACTCGCCATTGCTGCCGGATCCGTCCCGGCGCACAGCCGGTCGTGCACGGCGGCCCACAGCGGGGCCAGTGCCTCATCGTCCGCGACCCATTCCCATGTCGTGCCCATCAGTCGGCCATCCCGCCGTCGAAGCCCTGGCCGAGGTCCAGCGTCAGCGGCTGCGCTTCCCCGTGGCCCTGCCACAGCCACGGCACCGTCACGCGGTGCTTCCCGCTGGTGATGACCTGGTGGATGACGACCTGCCCGGCCTCCTTCTTGATCACTGGGGTCATCGAGGGCGCGGTCGCCAACACGTCGAACTCCCACCGGCGCAGCAGTCCCAGCATCTGCCGAAGGTTCGCGTCGTCGAACGCCGCATCCAGCTCGTCGATCGACAGCAGTCGCGGCCCGCGGTACTCCCCGCTGTACATCGACCACGCGGCCGCCAGCAGGGGCAGCATCGTGGCCAGGCGGCGCTCCCCGGTCGACAACGTCTCCAGCGGGTTCATGCCGCGCGGTTTGACCTCCTTGAAGCGGTCACCGTCCCCGTCGCTGAACGAGGAATGTGTCACCGAGATCGTCCACTCGTGCCAGGCCCGGTAGTCGAAGGTGTGCGCGACCCGATCCGCCCATGTGTCCCCGACGGACTCGTCCATCCGCTGCCGCAGCACGTCATACATCCGCTCGAACATCTCGTCCGAGGGAGGACTTTTCACCAGTTCCACCATGGCTTTCGCGTCCGCGTCCTTGCGCACCGCCCACTCGACCTTCACGCCCACCCGCGCCACCCCGGTACGCACGTCCTTCAAGGTCTGGCCAATCTGCCGCACCAGTTGCTGCGCGAGATCCTGGCGGACCTGAACGTCGCGCTGCAGCTGGGCGAACATGCTGGTCTTGATGGCCTTCTTGATGTCGGCGCGCAGGTCTTGCTCTAGCTGGGCGACAGCCGCGCGCAGCGCCTCCACCGCGGCCCGCAGGTCCTGGCCGCGGGCGGCGGCCGGATCGGCTACCTCGGCACGCTGCCAACCGGTGCCCGAAATGTTGGTGAGGATGACCTGACGGTTGAACCGGGCCAGTGCGCTGTTGGCGGTGCGGGCGGCGCCCTCGAGGGTCTTCAGCGCAACGTCCCGGGCCCGGGACGCTGCGGCGAGCCGGTCCGCCCCCACCCCCGCGCCTGGCCCGGTGGGGCGGTCGGCCAGCAGGTGCCTGGCCCAGGCCAGTCCCGCGGTCAGGTTCGCGGGTCGGCCCTCCGGCCCGGTGGAGATGTCCTCGTCGACCAGTGCCAGGCCCTCGTCGACGAGCCGGCCCAACCGGGTAAGGCAGGCATCGCGGCGCTCCTCGGCCGCCTGGCGCAGCGGCGCGACCTCGTCCAGCCGCGCCCGGGCCGACGCCGCGTCAGCAGCAGCCTCTTCCTTGGCGCGTTGCAGCTCCTCCACTCGTGCCCGGGCGCGGTCGAGCGCACCGGTGACCTCCTGCAGCGAGGCGCGCAGCTCCTCGTACTCGGCGCCGTGCAGGCGCCGCATCTCCTCGACAGCCGCCTTCTCGCGCCCCGCGTCCACGGCGGCCTGCTCCGCCTCCCGGGCGGCGTCGGCCGCCAAGGCCCGCCAGCGCCCAGCGGTTGCCGCATCCTGGCGTGCCCGTCCCGCGAGGTCGATCACCCGCCCTGCGGCGCCCCGCCAGGCCTCGACCTGCCGGAACATCAAGGTGGTGTCCTCGCGGTGGGCATCGGCCGCCTTCGGATCCGTGGGCAACACGGTGCCGCCCCCCGCGTCGGCGGCCCGGCTCAACGCCCGCAGCGCCTGACGCACGGCCTCGCCGGCCCGGCGGTGCCGCTCGCGCGCGTCGGCCGTACGCCTGATGGAGTGCTGCAACTGCTCGCTCGCGTCGTCCTCCTGCTGCTGGGCCGAGAAGACCTGACCCAGCGGCGGGAAACCGGCCTGTTCGGCATCGGCGTGGGCCTGGGCGTCCTTTGCCTGCTCCCACCCGGCGTGACTGGCGGCCGCGGTCCCGGCCGTCTCCCGCGCCGTGACTTCAGCCGTCCGGGCTGCGGCCAGTGCCGCGGTCGCCACCTGTTCGGTGTGCCGTGCCTCCTGGGCCAGCAGCTCCAGCGAGCTGCGGCGCCGCGCGGCAGCCGCGTCCAGGGCGTGCAGTGCCTGCGCAAGCTCGCGTTCAGCCAGGCGGATGTCCTGAGCGGACCGGTTGCGGGTCTCCTGCAGCGACTCAAGAAGGCCCTGCCACCTCTCACGGGCCTGCTCCCACCCGGCGGGGGAGGGGAACCGGTCCCGCTCCATCGCGGCGGCGTTCACCCGGGCACGAGCACGCGCAGTCTCCTCGCGTGCCCGGTGCAATGTCCCCTGCGCCTGGTCGAGTTGCTGCTCCAGGCCGGCTACGTGCTGGAACCGGGCGCGTTCGCGGGCACTTCGCCCGATGAACCGCGCCTGGTAGCCGGCCGGTGCGACCGCGGTCGCCACCGCGATCGTAACCTGATCGCCCGCCGACGGGTCCAGAGGAATCGACCGCAGCAGCTGGTGGACCCGCTCGGGGGCGATCCGGCCCTGCGCGTCGGGCCGAAGCACGTCCGCCAGACTCGCTCCCGACGCCGCCGCAGCTCCAGGTCGCAGGGTCACATCCCCTGCCACCGCCTGCCCGTCGGCACGGACCAGTGCGTCCAGCAGGCCACTGACCAGCAGAGCACCCTCGAGGCGATCCTTGGCCCCGTCCGTCAGGTGTTCGGCGAAGTCCACCAGCGCCCACAACGGGGTGCCGTCCACGGGCTGCCGACTGCGCCACAGCGGTGCCGGTGGCACCGGCGCCGCCTGTCGGGCCTGCTCCAGCTGCTGCTCCAAGTCGCGGACCGTCTCCTGCGCGAGTCCCGCCGCTTGGTCGGCGGCGTCCACCGCACGCTGGAGCCGTCCGGCGGCCGCGGCGTGCGCCCGCTCCAGGGACACCTGGATCTGCGCGACTGTCTGCGCGGCGTCGACCGTGGCCCCGTCCCCGGTCGGCTCCGGCACCATGCCGACGTCGATCAGTACCGTGTCATGCCGCCACATGCCGACCAGGCCCTGCCACTGCTCCCAGGCCGCCACGGCCGCCGATCCGGCCCCGTCCGCTGCCTCCTGAGCCTGCGCGACGGCGGCCTCCGCCTGTGCGACCTGACGCCGGTGCGTCTCCTGGTGCTGCTCCCGGGCCTCCTGCTCGGCCGCGTCCTGCTCCCGGGCCTCCTCCTGCGCCCCGCGCAACGCCTTCGAGGCTTGCTCGGCTGCGCTGAGTGCCTGCTCCCACAGCGTGCGTGCCTGCTCCCATGCCCCGGTCGCCTGCTCGGCCAACGCGCGGTCCGCGACTGCCTGTCGATGGTGCCCTGCCGCGTCGATCCTCGCCCGCGCCTCGCCCGCGATTTGAGCGAGCCCTGCTGTCAGTTTCCCGACGGGCAACCGCTCCCCGTCGCCGCGACCGTCCCGCACGAGCAGCTCGAGGGCGGGACCGCGCAACTCCACTGCCTCATCTGCCCACTGCCGCATCTCCTCAAGCAGCGTGTCCTCGGCCTGCGCCCGCGTCCTGCCCTTCTGGTCGGCCGTGGCCCGGTCCGTTTCCTCGACCCCTTCGGCCTCGCGCAGATCGGCCGCCGCCGCGACTTCCATTCCCTGCGCCGTCGCATGGTCTCCGAGCGCGGCTTCTACCTTCCGCATCTGGGAGATCCGGGTGTCCACCCACGCCAGCGGTGCCGCGCACGCCTCGTCGACCACGTCTGCGGCCACTGCCGCGGCCTCGGCCGCCACCAGCCGCTCGTCGAGGGTGAGTAGTCCCTCCAGGGCCGCATCCGCGCCCAGCCGGCCCCCCACCACCCGCAATGGCCCGGACACCGCCGACACGGCGCCCTGCGCCGACCGGACGCCATCCGCCGACTCCCGGGCGGCACCCTCAGCCCGGGAAGCCTCGCCGCCGACCTCATCCGACCGTTTGGCCGCCGTGCGGGCGGCAGCGGCCAGTTCGACCGCCCGCTGCTCACGCTGCGGAAGGACCGCGCCCGCGTGTCCACGCAGCTCCTCCTCCGCCGCGTTCTTGCGCCCCTCCAACTCCCCGATCTCGGCTCGCGTCCCGGCCAGCAGCTCTACGGCCTCGGCTTCCCGCGCCGCGGCCTGCTGCGCCTCCTCACTCGCCTGGCGCTCACGCCTGGTCTGAGCGTCGAACCCGGTGTTCGCCGCGATGAGCGAGGCGGCCTCGACCACCGCCACCGCCTCCACGTACCGGCGATACGCCCGTTCCGCGCCCTGCAGCAGCTTCTCTTCCGCCTGGGCGCGCTCCAACTGGTCCTCGAGTTCGGAGATCCGCTCCATTGCCTGAGCGATCACCGTCAGCCGCTCGCTGTCCAGCGCAGGCAGTGCGCTGGACAGCAGCCGGCCCATCTCGGCTGCGGAGATCGCCTCGGCAGTGCGCACACTGCGCAGGCTGCGCAGCACTCCCACCAGCGCGTCGAACTGCACCTCGTCCAGCGGGGCGAACAACTCCTCGCGTACCGCCCGCCGGTAGTCGTGCTCGTCCCCGACCACCCGCAGATGCTCCGACAACCGCGCCCGGTTCGAGGCCGCAGACGAGGAGCTGGAGGTGAAGGCCTGCCCCTGACAGGCAGCCAATTGCGCTGCGAGGTCACCGATCCGCACCGGCTCCCGGTCCACCTGCAGACTCAGCTGCTCCCCGACTCGTCCCCGCGCCAGGAAAAACACCCGGTGCACCGTCTTGCCGACTGCCCTCAGCCACAACCCGGTCGTCACATACTCCACAGTCCCGCCATCGGTGCGCCGCCCGTACTCCAGCCACCACACCCCCGTGCGGTCCTGCTGTTCGTCCCGGTCGGTGTGCCGGCTCAGCAACGTCCCCGCTGCCTTCCCCGACACCGACAAGGCGGTCTGCGACACATCCGCGTCCAACAGCACCGTGACCAGCATCGATGCCGACAAGGACTTCCCCGACCCGTTCGGTCCCGCGAGTGTCAGCCACCCGTTGGCGAACAGCAGTTCCTCCTCGGCCCAGGCCCAGGAGTTCACCACTCCGGCCCGTGTGGGCTGCCAGCGGCCCTCCGCGACCGGCATTCCCAGCCCGAGGCCACCGGCCTGGACGGGCCCGTTTCCGGCGATCATCACGCGTCCCCCTCAGCCGGTTCGGCACCGGACGCCTCGCCGGGCTCTGGCCCCGCTGCTCCGCGGGCGGCGTGCGCCACCCGCACCCGCCACAGATGCACCCCGGGCGTCGCCTGCCACTGCTCCGTCTCACCTACCACCGGCACCAGCAGCCGCGCGGCCGCCAGCTCACTAATCGCTGCCCGCGCCAACGCGGGAAGCTGTGCCTTGTGACCGGCCGCCCAGTTCGGCATCACCGCCCGCACCTCCTCCAGTAGCTCCACTACGTCGCCCACCTGCACCACCGAACCAGTCCGGCCCCGCTCGGACAGGTGAGCCAGTAGCGCCAGCGCGGCCTGCCGCTCCATCCGCCGCCCGTTGGGGAAGTCCATTGCGGTCCCGAGCCCGCTGGGATTGGTGACCTCCCACCAGTCCCGGCGCACTGTCACCCCCAATCCCAGGCTGGCCAGCAGTGCCAGCCCCCGCTCCCGGCCGGCCAGCGTGTGCAGGTATGCCGTCCCCGGCGTCTGCTCGTCGAAGGGATCCACGCCCGGGTCGTCCACCAGCCGCCGCAGCGCCTGCAGCCGCCGCTCCTCCAACGACGCCGTCTGATCCGGCTCCGGCGTCATCGGGTCGAGCAGCGAAGCGGTCGACAATGCCGCCGCGTGCTCCTGCGGAGGCAGCGCATCCAGGCCGAGCAGCGCGGGGGACAGTGACGAGAACCGTGCCGCCAGCCGGTCCCTCGAGGCCGTCACCACAAGGTCAGCGTCCTCGTCCATCACGACCCGCTCCAGGTCGGAGTCGGCCTCCACTGAACCCTCGGCCTCCAGCACCTGCAACGCGTCCACCAGGTTCTGCCGGTGCCAGCGGGCCTCCTGCTTCGACGTCCCCTCCCCTGCCACCCACTGCACCCGCGGCAGCCCACCAGAGGTAGCCTCCTCTGCGCACACCTGCGCGAGCGCCTGCATCAACTCCCGCACGCTCAACCGCGGCCGCCGCCACAACTGCTCGCACACCAGGCACACCAGCACCAGCGCCTCCTGGGACAGCAGCACCGGACGGCCTCCGCCGCGGGTCACCGAAGGCCCCCGGTCGCCAGGGACATCCACACGCCGCTTGTGCAGCCGGACCAGCTGCGCCACCTCCAGTACCTCGAACGTCCAGCCCAGTTCCGACCGGAACAGCCCCGCCAACGAGGCTTGCCCCTTTACAGCCGCCCGGTACAGCTCCGGCTCAGCCTCGGCCCGAAGCCGTCCCCGATCCACCAGCACCCGGGCCGCATCCCGCAGATCGGCCTCCAACACCTCGCCGCTCATGCCGCCCCCTGCACGTCCGCTTCGTCGGCCCGCTCGCTCGCATCGACACGGATACGCAGATCCGGGCCGGTCAGCACCCCTTCGGCCAACTCCACCCGGACCTGCCGGTCTGCCATCCCCGGCCGTACCCGCACCACGACGTTGGCCCCCTCGGCTACCGCAGACCCGAACCCCAGCACCGGGTCGAATTCCTGCAGCGCCGCCTCCACCGCCCGCAGCAAGATCACCGAAGCATCCGCTGCCAACCCCGCGAAATGCTCCAGCCCCACCTCTCCGGGCGTCACCAGCACCCGGGCAAACCGGCGGCGCAGCTGCGCCTCCTCGCGTGCCTGCGCCAGCGCGCCCTCCCGGTCCACGGTGGTGTCCGCCAGCTTCCGGGGCCTGCCCCCAGGCTTCCCCACCCGCTCATGCTCACGCAGCGTCACCTCTACGCGGTGCACCGTGAGTCCGGCTGCAGCCACCGTCGCATGCGCCACGTCCTCCTCGGCCGGCCCGATCTGAGCGTGCCACGCCGGCCAGTCCCCAAACGCCGCCCCGTACACGCGCCGCGCCTGCTCCTCGCCGCCCTGCCGGTGCAAACTGCGCGCCACAGAGCGGAAGTCAGCCCCCAGATCCGCACCCCGCCTCCTGGCCGCGTACCGCCGGTCGATCGCGATCAGGAGCGTGTGCACAGCACCAGTCGCCGAAGCGATCAACCGGTAAACCGTCCCGTCCGGCGTGAACCACGCCTCCAAGTCGGCCAAGCGACGCATCCGCTCGTCCACCCAGCGCTGCTGCTCGGCCGGATCCACCAGCCCCGCGTGCACGGCCGCGGTCTCCACGACCGGACCGTGGCCTACCTCCCGCAACGCCGCCAGCGCGTCCCCCACCCGCCGCAGCGCTCGCCCGTACTCCCGCGGGAACTGCCGCAGCGCCTCGAGCACCCGGTCCCGGTTCCTGCCGAACACGTCGTCGTCAGTGACATCGGACTGGACCATCTGCGCCAGCGCACCGTAGAAGTCGGCTGTAACCCGCTGGAGTTCGTCGATCCGGGTCCGCACGTCATCGAGATCACCTGTCAGCAGCCCAGGATCACTCGTGAAATGCTCCAGCATCCGGCGGACCGTCTGCTCCACCCCGTCCAGCAGCCGGCTCGGCAGCTGCAGCGCACGACGGGAGTCCAGCACCGCTGCCCGTACGGCGGCTACCAGCGCCCGACCCCGCAGCGTCAACGCCCAGGCCTCCTGCCGCGAGATCACCCCGCGATAATTGCGCACCGGCGCCGCATAGTCCCTGAACGGCTTGGCGAGCTCCCACTTGGCCAGTTGCTCAAGCGACGACAGCAACTGCTCCTCGGCCAGCCCATCGTGGTAACCCACGGTGCGCAGTTGCTCGAGGATCTGAGCCGGTGTCCACATCGGGCCGCGGGTAGACAGTTCCTCCAACGCAGCCAGCATGGCCGTATAGCGTTCCCGCACGAGGTCCTCGGGCAGGGCGAACACAGTCCAGTCGCTGGACAGAACGCTCCGCCACCACTGTCGCGATTGATCCATTCCGCCCCTCGCCTCGCACGTTCCCCACGTGTACAGAGCTTCCTAGCTTGAAGGCCACCGCTGACAGATCTCTCACGAATTGGGAACAACGGCCGTTTCCCACCAGGACACAAGCGCCACCCATCAGTACTTCGTCGTCCCGGCCGCCGGTACTGACGAATCCCAGAAAAAGAATGGATCTTCGATTTCGACGGGAAAGCTGCATACCCAGTCAGGGTGTTGCCCGGGAATCATGCGGCGACCCGGTGCTGGGAGAGTTTTGCCAGCATGACCTGATTGGCTTCCCAGCCGTCGGGGAATTTGGCCGGCACGGACAGGTGCACCGGATCCATCGAGGGGTGGCTGTCGAGGAGGTCGGCGATTCCTTCGCGGGCGACGACGATGCATGCCTGCCGGTGGCGGGAGGCGAGGACACACAGCCGTCCGGTCTCCAGGTGGAAGGCTGTGGCGTCCCGGCGGCCGGACAGCGGGTGTACGACGATGACGACTTCGAACTCGCGGCCCTGCAGCCTGTTCGCGGTGTCGACCGCCACATCCGGAGCGTCCGGGTGGCCGGTCCGGGTGAGTGCGGTGCGCACCAGGTCGGCCTGATCGCGGTGGACGACGCCGATGGCGATGTCACGGGCGGTCAGGGGGCGGCCGTCGGGGTTGCGTTCGCAGGTGGCGACCGCTCCGCGCTCCAGCAGCCGACCGGCGAGATTGGCGGCGGTCTGGATGGTTTCGGTGTCGGTGCGCGGGACGTGGCGGCGCTTGAGTTCGTGCAGGGCCCAGCCGGTGGTGAAGGCCATTGTGAGGGTCTCGTCCAGGTCGGTGCTGCCGAATCCGGCGGTGTCGAACCCCAGGGCGCGGGTGCCGTGGTCGGTTCCGGCGGTGAAGCCGGTGAACGGATAGAAGGCTTCATTGACGGTGGGCGCGGCGGAGGACGGGAGGCGCCAGGACACCGGCAGCCGGTGCACGGGGATGCCCGGGTTGTGCTCCAGCATCACGCTGACGCCGTTCTGTGTCGGGTCGTGTGGCAGCCCGATCCAGCGTTCGGTGCCGACGATCGTGAACGGGTCCAGCTGGCCCGGGTCGCCGACGAACAGGCCGCGGTCGAAGCGCTCGACAATCTGCAGCAGCATGTCCGAGCGCATCTGGTAGGACTCGTCCAGGATCGCCCAGCCGAACGTGCTGTCGCGGACGGTGGCCCACTTGGCGGCGGTGCCGACGATGATCTGGCAGCCGGCCAGGTCGTCCAGGGTACGGCCGACGGTCGTGTTCGCCAGGCCGACCAGGGCCGGTGGCGGGCTGTAGCCGGTGGCGCTCAGACGGCCGACGGGGATGTCGGGGTGCTTTTCGGTGAGATTCTCGATCAGGTCGTCGACCTGGTTGTTGGTCTGGGCGACGATGATCGGGCGTTCGCCGCCTGCGGTGAGTTCCTGGGCGGCCCGGATGACCAGGGTGCTCTTGCCAGCGCCCGGTGGGGAGTCGACGACGACGGCCTTGTGCCGGGTGTCGGCCAGGTCGGCGAGGATCGCCGTGGTGGCGACATTCGCGGCTGCGGCCGGGTCGGGTGCGGTGGTGTCGTCAGTCCTCATGGCCCCACTCCTCTGCGGCGGCGTCCTCGGGTACGGCGGAGTCGGTGTCCGGCTCGTCGGGGCCGGGGCTGTGTGTCCACGGGGTGTGATCGGATGCCGGGAATACGGGTGTCGGGCGCCAGCCCGGGTCGGGAAGGTAGGCGAGGCGCTGGCCGGGCTCCGGGACGGTGCCCGGGTTCGGGGTGCGGGAGCGTCCCATGCCGCCGGTGACCTCCACGGTGACCAGCGTGGTGTCGCCGTCGGGGTGGACGGAGGCGATGACGGCCTTGTGGCCTGCCGGCATGGACGGGCTGATCAGTTTGGTGCCGGCGGCCAGCCGTACAGGGTCGTCGGTGCGGAGGGTGACGTACGGGCGTGGCACCCGTCTGTTCTTGGCCGTGGTGACCATTCGGCCGGGCACGCTCTCCTCGACCGTTCCCGCGAATGCCTCCCCGGCGCTGCGCCGGTCGGCCAGCACGAACGGGTCGTCGAACGCCATATCGGCTTCGAAGTCGGCCAGCGCTCGCTCCAGCCGGCTCAGGCGTTGTGCCGCGCCGATCGCGGTGTCCCGCTTGCGCTGGGGAAAGCCGCCGGCATCCCGGTAGTCGGAGTAGGAGGTGAAGGACACGCAGTCGCGTTCGAAGCGCTTGGCGGTCCGCGGTGCTTCGGGGACGGATCGCAGCAGCGATATGGCTGTCCACATCATGCGCCAGGTGGGCTTGACCTGTTCCGCGACCAGGTCGCGCAACTCGGCCTGGGCAGTGGCCAGGTCGTGCGGGTCGCCGAGGGTGTGGGCCGCGTCGAACCGTTGGATCGCAGGTGCCAGGTGCCGGTTGTCGAACTCCGGGGACGTCGCCGGGCCCGCCGGCGGGCAGATGTCCGGGTTCTCCGCGTCGGCCAGGGCTTGCTCGACGCTCAGCCCGTCCGGGGGCGCGATCCAGGCCATGAGCGACGCCAGGTTCTGGTCCTCCAGCGTGCTTTGGCCGGTGGCCCAGTGCTCGCTGAGCATCGCGGTGACGGGCATCAGCATGGAGGTGCCAGCCTGCTCAGACGTGTCGACCAGGAACGTCAGCCACATGCCGAATTCGGGGACGACGTCTGGTACGGCGTAGGGGCCGGAGGTCGAGCGGAAGCGGCACATGCGTCCGAGGTCGGCCAGGGCTTTGATGCCGCCGTGGTTGGGGACGAGGATCTGCGGCGCGTCGCTGTAATGGGAGCGCTCGCCGTCGCCGCGGCGGTCCTGGCGGTAGGAGTCGATGTACCTCATCACGATCTGGCCCAGCTCGGCGGCGAACGTGAACCTCTGGTCGCGGTTGCGGGGCTGCGGCACGACCAGCAGCGTCATGTCCCTCTTGGCGGTGCCGACCATGGCCGCCAGCGGAGCTCCGGCTTCTCCGGCCATGGTCAACGGGATGATCACCAGTGGCCGCCCCGACAGGCGCCGGTGGCGGAACTCGGTCTGGTGTACCGCCTCCAAGGTTTCCATCGCCTCTACATGCGCCAACGCAGACAGCATGCTCACGCGGCACCCCCGACTTCTCCGGTCAGCTCGGCGCGCAGCCGTGCGGCGTGCCGCAGCGCGGCGGCCATGTCGCTCTGGTCAGCGGTCGGTGTCAGCTGCCCGCGGGCCAGTCCGAGGGCCATGGTCACGGTGTCGATCCCGCCCAACTGTTCGCGCACCGCCGGGCCGAGTACGTCCAGTGAGGCTTCCGCGCGGGCGCGGGCGCGGCAGTAGTACGCCATCTCGCAGTGGTTCAGGCAGTCCGGGCGGTACGTCGCGGGCACCTGTTCCAGCGCCTCGGCCAGTTCTTCGGCCGGGCGGCGGGGCCGCTTGTCGTCCTTGTCGATATCGAGGTCGAAGGTGAGTCCTTCGGGCAGCAGGTCCACGAGGTCGCTGATGCGCTCGAGGCGGGCCAGCTGACGGGTCAGGGCGGATACCTGCTTGCGGGCGTCGACGAACGCCGCGGTCGGGCGGTTGGTGAAGTCCTTCGGTGCGACCAGCACGACGGTGTCGGACACGGCCTCCGGGCCGATCCCGGCCTCCTCGAGGAGAGCGCGCAGCGCGATGACGTACGCGCACGCCTGTGTAGTCGCCGACCGCACCTGCGCTGGGTCTGCCTGCCCGTCGATGATCGGGAAGCTCTTGATCTCCACGATGTAAAAGCGGCCGTCGATACGGAAAGCCACCAGATCCGGCTCCAGGAACGCCTCCTGCCCGCCGACCTCGAGGTACAGCATCGGGTGGTCGAACAGGGTGCCGTCGCCGGTGCCCTGGGCTGCCTGCAGCAGCACCTCGGCAGTGCGGTCGCGGCGGGTCTCGTTGCTGCCGTCGCCGCCGACGTCGTTCAGGTCCAGGTACGCCACCTCGGGCAGCGTCAGCTTCAGCGTCTCGCGCAGGACGCGCAGGAGTTCCGCGCAGCCGTTGTCCTTCACCATCGCCTCGAAGGCGTTGCCGCGGGCGAAGGCGAAGGCGGACTGGCCGAAGGGGGAGGGGTATCCGGCGTGCTCGGCGATCGCGGCCTTGTCGGATCCGGAGGCGTCCAGCAGGGCCCGCAGCGTGCAGCGCGGGTTGTTCTCCAGGGCGGCCAGCGAGCGGGCGTTGTAGGGCCGGCGCTTTGCGGATCCGCGCAGCGCGGCCAGTCGGTCGTCGACGGGTGCTTTCACGGTGTCGGAGATCCTTGCAGGGGAGAGGGGACTGTTGTTGAAGGAGAGGGTCAGGCCCGGGCCCGCAGGTGTGTGACGCCCTGCGAGGGCGCGCCGAACAGCTGCTGGTCGTCGCTCAGCGACTTGCGGGCCCGCCGCGAAGCCTCGGCCCGGACGGCTCGGTCGGCGTCGGCGTGCACGTCCAGCTCGGCCCGGGCGGCCTCGATCACCTGCTCCGGATCCAGAGCACTCTCGTGACCGGAGGCGCTTTTCGGCATCGCGTCGGGGATGTTCACGGCGAAGCGCCACAGCAGCCGCAGCGCCTCCGGGCTGGGTCCGTTTCCCGCGGACTGCGCCGCGGTGTGCACCGCCTCGGCGATGCGGATCGCGCCAGTGAGGAAGTCGACGCGTGGTGAGTGCGGTCCGATGATGCGCTGTTCCAGCGTCCAGGTGCTGATGGTGACGAGCGCCCGCACCGGTGTCAGCAGGTCGTGCGCCAGTGCCGGGGGGAGGTAGTACGGCCGGGCGCCGGGGCTGGAGCGGTAGGAGCGCTCCTCGTCCCGGCGCAGGCTGGACAGCTTGGACGCGGACAACTCGCCCGGGAAGAACGCCTCGTGCACGCCGACAATCAGTTTGGGGGCGGCCGGGGTCCCGAGCAGCATCAGGGCGCGGTGGACGTGCTCACGTGCCGGGAGCTGCGCTCCCCGGGCGGCCGGGGCCGCTTCCGGCGCGGGCCGGGGCGGTGCGGGCGCCGGTTCGTCGGCGTCGAGGAGGGCGTCCCAGGCCCGCTCGGCACGGCGCAGCTGCGCCCGCAGCTCGCTTGCGCGCTCGGTGTCACCGGCGGCGGAAGCGTCGCGGATCGCGCGGCGCAGGGTGCTGATGCTCTTCTCCAGGGCGTCCAGCGGATCACTCATGCCCCAGACGCTACCAGACTTCCAGAGTTTTCCAGACTTCTTCCTGAGATTTGGTGTACAGTCGGCGCCACCGAACCTCCGGCCGAGCGGCGCAACCCGCGGCCGCCCGCAGACCGTCCCCTTGGAGGCGCCCCGTGACGGCACGCGTATTCCACACCTCCGACTGGCACCTGGGCCGCCAGATCGGCCGCTACCGACGCGACGCCGAAGTCGACGCCGTCCTGGACGAAATCATCGACATCGCCGACGAGTTCGCTCCCGACCTGATCGTGCACAGCGGCGACCTGTTCGACAGCTCCCGCCCCGGCCTGGACGACATACGCCGCGCAGCACAGGCACTGCGCCGCCTCGGCGCGATCGCGCCCGTGGTTGTCGTCGCCGGCAACCACGACACCACTCACGTTCTGGCATTCGTGGAGTTCGTCCTCAACGACATGGGCAGCCGCGAACACGACCAGGCCCGGGTCCGCTTCGCCACCGACGCCCGCCCCGACCGGCTGCTCGTCGCCGACTACCCCGCCAACGACGGGGACCTGACGCTGCGCATCGGCGCACTGCCCTACCTGCACCCCAACCGGTTCACCTACGACTTCGCCGATCCCGCCCTGACGACCGCGACCTACGCCCAGCGGATGCGCACCGTCCAGGCAGACGCCTACCGCCGCCTGACCGCGGGCAGCGGCGCCCGGGACGTTCTGGTCTTCGCCGCCCATCTGTTCATCGAAGGAGCCGCCCCCTCCTACTCGGAGAGGAAAATCTCCATCGCCGACGACTACGCCGCCGCAGCCACCGACATGCCCGGCGTCGCCTACGGAGCCCTCGGCCACATCCACAAGCCACAGCGCGTCGCCCGCGCCGGATTCCCGGCCTACTACGCCGGCAGCCCGCTGCAGATGGACTTCGGGGAGAGGGGCGACACCAAGAGCGTCGTGCTGGCCGAGATCGGCCCGGGCAGGGAGCCCCTCATCGAGACCGTGCCGCTGACCTCCGGCCGCCGGCTCATCCGCCTGGAAGGCACTCTGGAAGAGATCGCGCAGCGCGCCGGCCGGGTCGGAGACGCATGGGTGAAAGCAGTGGTGAACGTCGAAGCCTTCAACCCGTCCCTGTCCAACACCCTCACCACGATGCTGCCGCACGCGACGATCGTCGACGTCGAAGAACGCCGCGCCGATGCAGCCCACCGCGTGCTGGACCGGGAGACCTCCACCAGGGAACTGCCGGGCATCGAAGACCTGCTGCGTGAATATCTGCCCGGCCGCGGCACCACCGGGCCGGCCCTGGACCGTGTCATGGCCGCCTTCGCCCAGCTGCAGGCCGAACCCGACCCCGACGATCCCGCACCGTGCTGCGAGGAGACCCTGCTGACCGCCGCCATCGCAGGCCGCCCCCTCGACAGCATCGACCGCTCCGGCCTGCTGACCGGCACCGACACCAACACAGCGGAGGCGGCACGATGAAACCGCTGGTACTCGCTCTCACCGGATTCCGCAGCTACCCCAGCCTGGCCCGGATCGATTTCACCGGCAAAAGCCTGGTCGCAGCCCTCGGCGACACCGGCGCCGGCAAAAGCAGCCTGCTCGACGCCGTCGTCTTCGCCCTGTTCCGCAAAAGCACCTGGGATGCCAGAGAACCCCGGCACCTCATCGCCGATGGTGCACAGGCCATGAGCGTCGAGTTCACCCTCCTGCACGACGGACAACGCTGGCACGTACACCGGACCATGCACGCCACCAACCCGAACGCGGCCCGGCATCACCTGAGAAACCTGGACACCGGCGAGGAGACCGACGGCGCCACCGCCGTCGACAACCGCATCAAAGCGGTCCTGCAGATGGGCTACGAGACCTTCCTGCGCGTCGGACTGCTCCCACAAGGCAAGTTCGACCAACTCCTCACCGCCACACCCAAGGAACGCAGCCCACGGCTGCGGGAACTGTTCGGCGCCGAGTCACTGGAACTGGTCCAGCAGATGGCCGCCCGCCACAGCCAGACCCTCCAGGCACTGCTGAGCGACGCGAGAGCCAAACGCGCCCCCATGCCCGACAACCCCGAGCAGACCGCCACGGAAGCCGGCGCAGCCGCCGACGCGGCCACCGCCCACGCCGAACGGCTGAAGACCGCCATCGAGCGCATCACCGCACTGCGGAGCGAGGTCTTGGCAGCCCGGGCCACCGCGGCGTCGGCCACCAGCACCGCCGAAACACTGTCAACGTGCGCAGTGCCCGACGCCGGAGCCGTCCTCAACGCACTCGAGCCCGTCGCCACCGACATCGCCGCACGCCACGACGCCCTGGACCAGCGCGCCGTACACGCCGCAACCCGTGAACTCGAACTGACCGCAGCGATCACCGCGGCAGACGCGGCAGGAGAAGGCCAGGACGCGCTCGCCCAAGCCGCCATGATCCTGAAGACCCTCGCGGCAGACGCCGAGGAACACCGCAGTGAGCGTGACCGGCTCGCCATACTCGCCGAACAACTCGCCGACGAACGCGACGCCATCACCGAAGCCGAGGCAGAACTGGACGAGGACGCCGAACAAGCAAAACCGCTGGCCGAGCAGGCCAGTGCCGCCGCAAAGACGAGCAACCAGATCCGCACGTGTGCCACCACCGTCCGCACCGCGCTGGCCACAGCCCTCACGGCGGCCCGCCGCGTCGCCGGCACCGCGAGCGCACACGCCGCCGCAGTGGACCGGCGCACATCCGCCCGTGGCGATCTCGGCCCAGTGGAGGCGAAAGCAGAGGCAGCACGCAAAGCTGTCAAGGAAGCCGACACTCATCTGGAGGCGCTGCGACAACGTAACACGGCTGCTGCGCTCGCCGCCGAACTGCGCCCCGGTGACGACTGTCTCGTATGCCACCAGCAGGTCCCGGACAACTTCGCACCCCCGACGGATACTCATACGGCCGAGCTGGCCGCGGCGACGGACCGGCTGAGCCGGGCAAAAACCGCACGTGACACGGCCGTCGAACGGCTCGCTAAAGCCCGCGCCGATATGACCGCCGCCGAAGAGGCGGTCCTTGCACGCGAGAGAGAGCACCACAGCGCACAGCAGACAGCACAGGAGACCAGTGCAGACGCGGTGCGCGCCTTCGCAGACCTCGCTGCTCTGGCCGCCGAAACCGACGCACGCTTCGACGCGGAAGCAGCATCACTCGCACTGACCGCTGCCACCGCAGCCCTGGCTGCCCCGACCGCTGATGGCCCTGCACCACTCGAGCAGAACACAGCACCGATCGCCGACGCGATCGCCGCATGCGAGCAGGCAGCCGTCAGGCACACCGAGCAACTGCAGGCCGAAGGGCATCGCCGCATCGCCGAGGTCAAAGCCGGCCGCAATGCGCTGGCCGAGCGCACGCGAGCCCATCAACGCCACACCGACGACACCGCGAAGGCCTCCGCGCTTCACACCCGTGCCGTGGCCAGGACCACCACCCAGGTCGGCACGCTTCCCTCCCGCATCCAAGCGATGCTGCCGCACGACGCGATCGACATCCTCGCCGATGAGGCAGCCGCTGCCGCCGCCGCTGTCACCACCCGGCAGGCAGAAGTCCAAGAGCTGTTCGACCAGAGGGAAGAGGCAAGGGCGGAGAAAGCCGAGGTACTTGGCGAACAGCGTGCCCTCGACAAGGACACTCAGGTCCGGCTGGAGCACCCGCTGAACCAACTGCGCGGCCGACTGGACGTGTGGGCGCAGGCCGTCACTCAGGCCCTCACGCATCTCGATGCCTCCGACCAGCACCAGGCGCCGAAGGCCCCGGCCCAGTCAGAGATCGCCGAAGTCCGCACGTATGCCTCCGAACTGTCGACGACCACCTCAACGCTGGGCGACAAGCTCACCCAGCGTGCCGTCGCCGCCGCAGACCACGCAGCCACTGCCCAGAACAGCCTCAGCGAGTGCGCCGCCGCACTTACCGATGTCGACGGCTTCGATACCCACGCCGATCTGACAACACCCGAAGCGCTCCACCCCCTCGTTGCCGCAGTCGGACAGGCAACCAAAGAAGCCAAAGACCAGCGCCAGAAACAGCAGGAAGCGCAAGACCTGATCAAGCCGGCCGCTGACCTGGACTTCGCCATCACCGCTGGCAAGGCCCGCTGTGAAGCCCTGGAAGTCCTGCGCCGCGAACTGGTCGACGCCAAGTTCTTGAACCACCTCACCATGTTGCGTACCCAGGCACTGCTCGGTGTCGCCAGCGACCTGCTCGGCCAAATGTCCGACGGGCGCTTCGGCTTCGCCGACAGCTTCGACATCGTTAGCCGCAACTCCGGCGTCGCCCACCCCCCGAACCGGCTGTCCGGAGGAGAGAAGTTCCAAGCGTCACTCGCCTTGGCCCTGGCGCTCGCCGAACTGCACTCCCGCAGCGGCCCGGCCCTCGGCTCCCTGTTCCTCGATGAAGGCTTCGCCGCCCTCGACACCACCGCACTGGACTCCGCCCTCGAGGTACTGCGCTCCCAAGCCAACGGGAATCGCCTTGTCATGGTGATCAGCCACCTGCACGCTGTTGCCGAGGCCGTCGACGACGTGCTGCTGGTGGAGCGGACGCCTGCCGGATCGTCCGCCCGCTGGCTCACACCGGCCCAGCGCGACGAATTGGCACAGGCCGATCTGGTCAGCGGCCTACAAGTACTGGCGCGATAGCTGCGCCGGAACCTCTTCGACGAACACGTCGTCTCACACGGTCACACTGGCCCGCTGAAACGCACCTGTTCCGGGGGTTGTAGTGGATGTCGTGTAGGCGGGCAGAGCGCGTGCCGGCACCGCCGGCTGAACCGCGCACAGCTCGGCAAGCACACCCCCCGGTTGCGTTGAGGACGACCTTCGCATCGGCGCGCAGGCCGCCGTCGTCGTTCCGGGTGGGGGAGTGGCGACACGTCCACAGCCGCAGCACGCCGGCGGTCGGCAGGCCCTAGCGGACGCGGCCCGGTAGGTCAGCAATGCGCTCAGCTCCCCGGCCGGCGGCACGGTCCGCAGTGCCTCTGCTGCCACAGCTGTCCCCGATGCCACTTCCTGCTCCCTGTCTTGTCCGGGGCCTTGACCGGCTACAGCTCGAACTCGAGGTCGAGGAGGTCGGTGAGTTCCACTTCGAGGCCGTGGGCGCGGCGGCCGTTGTCGCGGAAGTAGACCTCGCCCAGGGCCTCGGCGGCGATCTGGCGGAGTTGGTCCTCGGTGAGACCGGCCTCCTGGGCCTGGAAGAGACGGGCAGCGTGGCCGGGCGGCAGCGCGAGGGTGAGGTGACGCACGCGGGCGTCGTCGGTGCTGCCGGGGGCGGCGGTGTAGCCGAACCGGGCCTGGACATCGATCATGACGCCGCCGGTGGTGGCCGCGACCTGCTTCGCCCTGGCCCTGACCTGTGGCTGCCAGCGTACGCGGACCTCACGCTCGAGGCGGTCGGCGAGCTCCGGCCGGGGCTTTTTGATCTGGTTCTTCACATACCGTTCGACGGTGCGCTGGCTGATGCCGAGAAGCTCGGCCACGCGCCGGGTACTGCGCTGGTGCTGCCGGACCAGGTACCGCATCTGCGCCCCGGCGGACTTCGGGATCGGGCGCGTGAACGCGCCCTGCACCGCCTTGTCGAGTTCCTCCCCGACCGTGACCATCGCCGTAACGCTCCTATTCTCCGGTGTCCTTGGCGGTGACCTCGCCGGTCTTGATGTAGCGGGCGAGGTTGGCGGTCTTGCCGTCGGCGCCGAGCTGTTCGAGTACGTCCGCGCCCCACAGCACGCTCTGGGTGCCCTCGTGCTTGACCATCCCCGGGGAGACACCGAGCCGGAAGCTGCCCGGCACGGTCTGGCCGTCGCCGTCGTAGGGCAGCACGTCCAGCGGGCTGGGGCCGTCGGCCGCGTACACGGCGCAGTCCGAGAGGACCGCGACCGGGTAACGGCCGGTGGCCGCGGCCAGGGTGAGCATCTTGCGGTGCATGTTGATCCGGGCCCGGGAGATGACGGTCGCGCGGATGTCCGGCCGCCACGTCGGGCGGGCGAGGGCGGGCCAGGCCTGCCCCGGCTTCCAGCCGCCGCCGCGGGCCTTCTCCTGCAGCTTGCCGATGCCGCCCTTGACGGTCATCTTGACGGCGTCCACCACGATCGCCAGCTCCGCATCACGCTGCTTGTAGCCGTCCATCGACTGCAGGAACTCGGCCGGGACCAGCTTCTCGCCCACGCCCAGATCCGCCATGGTGTCGACGTAGGCGTTGCGCAGCCGCTTGTACCAGCCGTCCAGGAACCGGCCGCTCTCCTCGCGCACCCAGGCCTCAAGCGGGGCGACGTCGTAGCCGAGTTCGACGGCGTACGCCACGGTGGGGGTGGCGTACCAGGCCGGCCCCTCGGGGCGTTCACCGGTCGGCGTGAACGGGCTGGGCAGCAACGCGGCGTCGAGCTCACGCCACTGCTTGCCGACCTTCACCCGGGACAGGTCGACATGGGAGAGGTCGACCAGCCAGGAACCGGGCACCGCCGCATCGAAGACCGGGCTGGTGACGTGCACGGGCGGCGACGCCAGGCCGACGACCGCGCCGTTGGCGGCCGCACCGAAGGCCAGGTTCACGTCGAGGCCGACCAGGTAGCGCTGCATGCACTCGGCATCGGTCAGATCCCGCGCCCAGTCGTAGGCCTCCTCGAACAGCCTCTCGCCGGGGCCGCGCACGTGGAACCGGGGCAGGTGGGCCAGGACGGGGTGGCCGTCGGTCGCCTCGCACGGCGCCGGGTCCATCGGCTTGGTGCCCAGCGAGCCGGGCCGGTGCTCGGAATGCCGATGGCCGTCGGCGTCCGGCTCGCTCGCGCGGGTCGGCGGGTTGAGCGCGGTCATCAGCTCCAGCCCCGTCACAGCGGTGGAACCGACCGGCGTCATCACCCGCATCGCGTACACGCCCAGCACCCGGGCGAGTTCCGCAGGCTCCAGGTGGGCGGCGTGGCCCCAGGCGCGGTCGTCGAGGGCGTGCCAGGACGGAATGCACAGCTGCACGCACCGTCGGCGGCCACCCTGGGCGGGGCGGTAGATCCGCGCCCACGGCCCCAGCCCCCGCTTGGTGAGCTGCCAGTCGGCGCGCTTGAGTTGTTTGATGACCTTGTGCTCCTCCGGGAGCCGTCCGGCGAGCCGCTCGGCCTCGGACAGTGCGGCGGGCAGGCCGTAGCGTTCGCAGGCCGCTTCGGTGAGCACCAGCAGAGGGTCGGCGTCCTTCCCGCAGCCGTGTAGCTTCTCGGTCCCGAGCTGCGCCTCGGCCAGCGCCCACTCCACCAGCGCGGGCAGTGACTTGGCGGGGACGTCCAGGATGAGGCCGCCGATGCCGTAGCCGGTCACCCGCCGGTCGGCGTCGGCGTCGAGGACGAGCAGCGGACCGTGGGCGTACGGGCCGCCGGGCGCGGGTGCGTGGGCCGGTGCGTGAGCGACTGCCAGGGAAGCGGACGGGGCGATGCCGGGCGTGGTCACGGCCGCAGCCTCCACAGCCCCGCCCGCGGCCCCGGTCCGCTCCGGGCCGCTGAACATCTGCGGTGCCGGGGTGTCCTCCTGCTGCGGGGCGGCGGTGCTCTCGTCGGCGGGGTAGAGCTGTGCGAGCTGCCGCAGCAGGCGCGCGTACGGCTCCCGCTGCGGCGGCCGCGGCTCGGTCCTGCCCGACTCCCAGCCGCTGACCGTCGCCCGCCGCACGTCCAGGGCCGCGGCCACCTCGTCCAGGGTGAGCGCGTGGGCCTGGCGTAGACGCTTGCGCTCCGCCGGGGGCGGCAGTGGGGACCGGGATGCGACCAGCGCGTCGACCGCATCGAACAACTCGGACATGTGACACCTCCGCCCCCATCCTAACTCGTGAATCGTGCTTATCGCGTACGGATACCGTACTTTTCACGTACGGATGGCGTGCGTAGGTGTAGAGTGCTCGATCGGAGGCTGTCCGCTTCGGCGGCCTCACCGCCTCCCCGGCCCGCCCGCTGCCCGGACGCCTCCCGCTTCGGATCGAGGAAGAGCTGTATGACTGTGGTCGAACTGCCGCGGCCCGGCCGTCCTGAGCGGACGCGGCTCTTTCCCAACCAGGCCGAGGCTGTCAAGCGGCTGGTACGGCACCTGCGGCGCCCAGGGAGCAGGGGACTGTTCGTGTCGGCGACGGGCACTGGCAAGACGCTGGTGTCGATCCGGGTGGCGGACGAACTCGGCGCGCGGCTGGTGCTGTTCGTGGTGCCCACCCTGGACCTGGCGGCCCAGACGGCGCTGGCCTGGCGCCGCGACGGTCATCTGGAGCACATGGTGATCGTCTCCTCCCTGGATGCGAGCGGCCGGGACGATCTGGTCGCGGCGCGCGTCATGTCGACCACCAACCCGCACGCGCTGGGCGGGCTGATGTCGGTAGTAGGGGAGGGGAAGGACCAGATCCCCGCACTCACGGTCATCTGCACCTACGACTCCCTGAACAAGATCGAGGAAACTCAGAGCACGGGGTACGCGGTGCCGCCGTTCGACCTGGCGGTCATGGACGAGGCGCACCGGATCGCCGGCCGCGCCGACAAGAAGTGGGCGATCGTCAACGACGCGAAGCGGATCCACGCGGACCGCCGCCTCTACATGACCGCCACCCCCCGCATCTTCGCCGCCCCGGAGCTGGCCGAATCCGCCGACACCGCCCGCCCGCGCCGCCGGCGCCGCACCGTGCCGGACGCGGAGGCGTTCGTCAACTCCATGGACAACGAGCAGGTGTACGGCAAGAAGGTCTTCGAGTACCCGCTCGTCCAGGCCGTCGAGGACGGCCGCGCGGCGGACTACCGCATCGTGGTGCCCACCCTCACCGACGCCGACCTGCGCCGCCGCCTCAACCTCCCCGCCCCCGGCACCACCCCTGGCGACGGCAACGGCGAGGAGCCGAACAGCGCGCTGCGCACCACCGCCCTCCACCTGGCCGTCCTGCGCGCGATGAGCGAACACCGCCTGCAGAAGGTCCTGGTCTACTTCAACCTCGTCTCCGACGCCCGCCGCTTCGCCCGGGAACTGCCCCACACCCTGCGCCTGCTGGCCAGGACCGACCTCCAACTGTGCCCCGACATCACCCCCAAGCTGTTCTTCGCCCACGGTGAGCACACCCCCGCCCAGCGCGCCGACATCTTCGCGGCCTTCGCCGCCGCCGACTGCGCGATCCTGGCCAACTCCCGCCTGATCGCTGAAGGTGTCGACATCCCCAGCGTGGATGCCATCGTCTTCGCCGACCCCACCCGCAGCGTGATCCGCTGCGTCCAGGCCCTCGGCCGCGCCCTGCGCCTGGACGTATCCGGCAAGACCGCTTCACTGATCGTCCCCGTCTACGTCCCGCCCGGCGCCGACGGCGAGAACATCCTCGGCACCGCCTATGAACCGGTGTGGGCGATCGCCTGCGCGCTGGCCAGCCATGACCACCGCATCCTCGAGCGCCTCCCGGACAAGGCCAATCGGCTGCCGAAGGAGACCAGCGACGTCATCAAGCGCCGCTGGCACTTCGACTTCACCGTTCACCCCGAACACATCGCGCGTGCCATGGACTTGGCATCCTTCGATCCCCGCGACCCGGCCGTCTCCCGCTCCCGCCGCCTGGGGCTCGCGGCCGCCCAGTCCTACCGTGACGAATACGGTCACCTCGACGTCCCCGCCGACTACACGGACCCCGCTGGCTATGCGCTGGGCACCTTCATCACCACTATGCGCGACGCGGCGAAGGCTGGCCGCCTCGAGGCGGACTGGATCGCCGAACTCGACGCGCTGGGCATGATCTGGGACAAGCACGAGGCTGCCTGGCGCGCCCGCCTGGCTGCGGCCGCCGACTACCTGCACACCCACGGCCACCTCGCCGCCCCTGCCACCACCACCGTCGGGGCGTGGCTCGCCGAACAGCGCCACGGTGCAGCCCACGGCCAGCTCCCTCAGCCCCGCGCCGACGCGCTGGCCGCCCTCGCCGCCGACTGGCGCCTGCCCCATGGCGCGGACTGGCACCGCAAATACCACCTGTTGCGCGCCCACCTCGCCGACGGCGCCGACCCCGCCGCACTCACCCGCGACACCCTCCTGGCCGGGGTGAAGATCGGCTCCTGGCTGCACCGCCAGCTCACCACCTGGCAGACCCTGGATCTTGGTCAGCAGCAGCTGATGGCCGCTCTCGGCCTGACCCCCGAAAGCAACCCCCTCACCCCCGCGCGCCGCCCTCGTCGCACGTTCGAACAGACCGTCCAGTTCCTGGAACTCTTCCTCCACCGCGAAGGCCGCGCCCCCGCCGCCCGCGAGACCATCCGCGTCGACGGTGAGACGGTCAGGATCGGCGCCTGGCTCGCCAAAGCCCGCACCAAGCACCGTGCCGAAAAACTCCCCACTGAGCACGTCGACCTGGTTGCCGCGCTGTTCGACGGTGACTGGACCGCCGAAGACGCTGCCCCCGCTGTCCTGGGCTAGAGCCGCCGGAACACCTGTGAGGCCGCGTCTGGGAGCCCCTGGCGTACGGGTTCTGACGCCAGGGTTAGGGGCATGGGGCTGGCGCGGTCACTCCTGCGGAGTGTCTGCACGGGCGTCATACGGCCCGTGTCACGGCGGCGTGCAACTCGCGTACGCCGCTGGTGCGCGGGTGCCGCTCGGCGAGCTCGGTGACGATGCGGCGGATCGCGGGCCGGTCGCGGACCTCGCCGGGGCTGGCCCGGTAGGCGTCCAGCAGGGCGCCGGCGGTCTGCTCGGGGCGCTGCCAGGCCCACCAGGCGCGCGCCATATCGGTGCCCAGGCGGGCCTTGCGCTCAGCGGTCGGGAACTGCTCCGGCCGCAGGTTCTTCCCGGCATCGAGTGCGGCACCGGCGTCGCCGAGCGCCCAGTGCACGCCGACCGCGTACAGGTCGACGGCGGCCGGGCTGATGGCAAACAGCCGGCCGGGTGGGGCGGCCTGGGGCAGGCGGCGGGCGGCGCGGCGGGCCTCCTCGGTCATCGCCAGGGCCTCGGTGCGCTGCCCAGCCCGGGCGGCGGTGTAGGCCAGGGTGCACAGCATCTGTGCGTAGGCAGCGGCCGTGGCGTCGGTGCGCAGCCCGCTCGTCTCGAGGTCGTCGGTCACCGAGGACATCAGGCGTTGAGCGGCGCCGTGCTGGTCCTGGTGGCGCAGCACGATGGCCAGTTCCCGTGCCGCGGCCGCAGCTGCGAGCGGGGAGCCGGAGATCTCGGCCCAGGTACGGGCACGGTCCGCGGTGAGCCGGGCGCGGTCGTAGGAGCCGAGCTTGATGAGCACAGCGGAGGCGAGGCTGTATACGGCGGACAGCCGGGCCTGGTCGAGACTGTGGCGGGAGACGGCGCCGTGATGCGCGTCGGCGATGAGGCCGGGCAGTGCGGCCAGGAGCCGTGCGTGCGCGCCTTGGTCGTACAGGGCGCGGGCGCCCGTCAGACGGCTGTCCAGCGGCCCGGCACCGGATGGGGCGGGGGTGCCGGCCAGGGCGTCGTCCAGGCCCATCAGCAGGGCGGCGGGGCCTGCGGCCGCCGTGGCGGCGAGCAGCGTACGGCGGCGCATGGGGTCCTCCTCGGCGTCACGCTGACTGGCCGTCACTCTAGTGGCCGCCGTTGCCGTAGCGGGCGGTGGCGCGAGCGATGTCATGAGGATGTGTCCGGGCACGCCGACTTCCCGAGCGGCACGGTGCACCAAGGCCAGGTCAGCGATCCGGGTCCGGCGCTCCAGACGGGAGACGGTCGCGGGCGAGCAGCCGATCCGGTCCGCGAGCACGGTCAGCGTCCAGGCGTGGCGCTGGCGTCCGATCCGGATGAGCGCGCCGGGGCGCCGCTGCGCGGCTAACTGCAGTGCTGTCGTGCTGTTCCAGAGCGGGTCAACGGGCACGCGTCCCTCCCACACCGCACAGACAGGGGGCCCTCCACGCTACGGGCGCCGGCCCGGCACGTCGAGGACGCTTGCACGACATGCAAACGCCTTGCACAGAACGAGAGTTGATCACCACGCAGCCGCTCGGCGCGGTGTGCTGGGCGCCACCGCCCCGCGCCGCGGGGCACCGTCCATCGAAAGGCACACCATGGCAACCACCGCCGCTGTTGCATCCCCTCCGGCCGCCGACCCGACGACCGGCCCGGTCCGCTGCGCACGCGACGTCGTGCCGACCGACCTGTGGGACAAGCAGGTCGGGCTCCTCATGCGGGACTACCCCTACGACTCGGTCATGGCCGCCCGGGTCCTCGGCCAGAGCTACGCCTACCTGCTGACCGCGATGAACCACCGGGGCGAGGGGCTGGGGCTGGCGCCCAGCAAACTCGTCGACATCGGCGTCCACACGGTCATCCTGGACACCGTCGCCTACGCCGAGTTGTGCGAGAAGTTCAACGACGGACAGTTCCTGCACCACGTGCCGAAGGTGGAGATGAAGAACGACGGCTCCGTGGTGAAGACGGCCCACATCGTCGCCGCCGACGGCTGGGAGGTCGACCTGCCGCTGTGGACGGACGCCGCCGACTGCGGCCCGTGCCACCCCGGCAACGACTCGCACTGACCGCCCCGCAACGGCGAGCTCCTCGGACCCCGGCCGCACGGCCGGGGTCCGAGGGCAAGCCCGGGTGACATTTCGGCGAACCGGCCCGGCGGCCCGGTCGCGGCCGCCAGGATGGGCCGGGTGACCACCAGCACCGCAGACCTCTGGCACCACTACGGCCGCGCCCGCGCCACCAGTGACCGCGCCGTTCCCGGCACCTTCTACTGGAGTTGGGGCCAGGACGCCGGGCCCGGCCCCGAGGTCCTTGGTGATCTGACCGGCCGCTGTGTGGGCGACCTTGGTGCCGGCGCAGCCCGGCATGCAGCACACCTGGCGGTCCATCACCAGCCTGCCCAGGTCACCGCCATCGACGCCTCGCCCGCCCAACACGCTATGGCAACGGACCTCTACGCCCACCTCGCGCCACGTCTGCGCATCGTGCAGTCCGACGCGGTGCCCCACCTGCAGGCGATGCCCGGCGCGTACGACGTGCTGTATAGCGTCTTCGGCGCCCTGGACTTCACCGACCCACGCGAGGTACTGCTGGCGGCTGCCGCCGCGCTCAAGCCGGGCGGGCGACTGGTGTTCGCAACCCTCGCCCACTACCTGAACGGGGCGCCCGCCCAGCCCGATGCCGTGGCCGCCGACATCCCGGCAAAGACACCGGACGGCGAAGCCACCACGATGCGCCGCTGGGTCCTCCAAGAGCACGTGTGGACCAAGCTGCTCGACGCGGCCGGATTCACCAACATCACAGTCGACGTGCTGCCTTCCGCCACCGGCGGGCCACGCACCGCCGACACACTGCTGGTGAGCGCGCACCACCCGTCCTAGAGCAGGGCCCCGCTCCGCCCCGGGACATGGAGCTGAACGAGGAGAACGGCTACCGCTTCCAGCAGCAGAGGGCTGAGCGCCGTGTTGCTGCGATGGCGGCGGGTCGGAGGCGGCTGGCCAGTTACCTCTGCGGCGACGTCACCCTCCTTGAGTCCTGGACGCGCGCAGATCGACGGTCCCAGTCGGCCATACAGCGCCGATCACCCATGGCTTCACCACGTCCGCCAGTTCCTCCGAGAACCGGTCACCGCTGCCGACTGCCAGGTGGGCGGCCCATTGCCGTACCGCACCTGCTGCCCAGTCCGCAATCTGGAGCTGGGGGTGGGATGTGCTGTCCGCGAAGTCGATCTGCACGGCCGGGAGCGGATCGTTGAAGCGGCCGGGGCGGGCGGGGTCCGGGAGGAGATGCGCCATGCGCAGCAGCGTCGCGTTCCGGTCGATCACCTTTGAGGTGTCATGGACGAGACGGAACCGCCCGACAGATTCTCCGAAGCTGGTGCAGAGGCAGTACAGCGCCGGCACCGCCGGGTCGAGGATGTCGCGCTGTTCGCCGGTCGCGAGGTCGGCGGCGGTCGCATCGGCCACCCCCCGGCAGCATTCCAGCAGCTCGATCCATCCGGCAAAGTTCGCGTGCTCCGCCGGGATCGACGCCTTGTAGGCGGCTATGGCGGTGAAGAGGTCGTCGGTCGCCACCCGCTGACGCACCCAGTCGACGAAGGCCTGAAGCATTCGGTGAAAGGCCGCAGCGTCGCCGAGGACCGGGCCGGCCATGCGCAGCAACTCGGCCAGGGCCAGACCGGCCTGGTCCTCATACAGGTTGAGACCGTCCGCGTCGGCCAGCGGCTCGACCAGAACATCGACCAGCTTGGTGACCACCATGAACCGCTTGTCCATCAGATAACTGCGAACGCTTCCCTCGGGCATACTCCCAAAGGCCCGCTTCAAGGCCCTCCGGCCCGCCGACGACCGGGCGAGAGAACCGTACTTGGGCTCACCCTGGGTGGGAGGAAGTTGGGACCGGACCTCATCTACGATCGACGCGGCCATCTCATCGGGCAGATGCACCCCAGCCAGCGTGAACACCGGCTGATGAGGATCGAGAAGGTTCTGCCCAGAGTTCGAGGACTCGTCGGCGTAGACGACAGGGAGCAGGTCGGAGGGAGTATTCACCCTCGGAGCATGCCGGGCAGACGGGCGGACGGCCACCAGAATTTCCTTCCCAAGCCCGTTCCGCCATTGCCGGTGCCTCCTCGGACATCGACCAGAACTACGCCTGGCGTCAGGCGCAGCCCACGCGTGTGCGGCGGTGGACCAGGTGCATGCCGAGGACGAGCAGCAGTAGCCTGCCGATCTGCTCGAACCGTTCTTGGAGGGGGTCACGGAAAGAGGTGGGCCAGTTGCCCGGCCTCGGCGGCGAGGTCACCGCGCTCGGCAAGGTAGTCGGCCGTAGAGGCGCGTGCGTCCAGGGTGCGGCCCAGCGCGGCGCACAGAGCCTCGGCACGGGCTACAACCGCCTCGACGGTCATCGGTGCCTGCGCGGGCCCGACCGCGCCCCCCCGGCGCTCCTTCGCACCGCGGGTGGGCGAAGGGCTGCGGGCGTGCACGGAGTAGCCCGGCACGGCACCGCGCGCCCAGGTACGGCCAGGCGGCGGCCGCAAGGGGTGCCGCGCGCCACGGGGACCTCGGCCGGCAGCTGCCCGCAGTGCGCGGCGTGTGCGCGGGTGGTGAGTCGGTAGGAGTCGTGCCGGGCTCGATGCTGCCGCCGAGATGAGGCGGTCGACGATGGCCGCGCAGAGGTGGGGTCGGTGAAGGTCCTGGTCCAGCCCGCGAACGGCTCGTTGGAGGCGATGGAGACCTGTGGCACCGGGGTCCCCCGGCACGGAGGAGGAGCTGACCAACCCTCTCCGCCGCTCTGGCGCCCCGACAGCCGCCGCTGCCCTGCTCGCTGTCAACCTCGACCATGCGTTCCTCGCGCCTGCAAGGCGGCTTTCCGCCCGGTCGTCGGCGCCCGCAGCCGGGATGCGAGCGCCGCGCCGCCCGGGCGCGCCTCGCCGAGGTCGAGGCACGCGTCGTCGAGGCGACGGTCACGCACGCCCGGCACAAGCTGGGCCGGGTACAACGTGGTCGAGGCCCAGCTCGCGAGCGTTAGGCCCAGGGCGGGGTAGGCGCGGGGCGGCCCGCACTCACCCAGGCCGAGAAGGACCTCGCTGCCGTCCGGCAGCGAGGTCGGCCTGTGCGGAGGGCAGGGCACGGAGCCCGACGTCGTACGCCATCGCGCCTAGGGCGAGGACCACGAGCGGCCACACGAGGGGGGAGGCTGCCGGGATGGTGCCGTGGACCAGGGCCGCGCCGACGCTGCCGGTGCCGAGTGTGGCGGTGCAGGCCGGAACGTTGGGCAGGGCGATCCGCAGCACCACCTCCCGGCGCCGGGCCGGGCGGGCCGGGACGGGGTTGAGGGCGCTCATCGTCCGCTCACCATGCTCGTCTCGGCTTCCAGAGAGCGGCTGGTGATGCGCGCAGCGAGCCCTTTCACTTTCCGGCGGACCTTCTCGCCCTGGCGCTTCGGCTGCGCAGCACCAGCGGCCATGGCCGCTTCAGCCCAGGTGGTGACCCCGGGGGTGGCGAGGGCGAGTGTCACGGCTCGCTCGGCAGGGGAGAGGGACTCCAGGATCTCGGTCAGGCGCGGGTCATCGAAGCCGGCTTCGACTCCGGTGTCGGCGGCGGTCTGTGCGGGGACCAGGTCGTACAGGGTCAGCCCGTCGCCGAGCGGGGTGTCGAGCAGCAGCAGCCGCGCCTGGCCGGTCTTGCGGCGCCAGACCGGGGTGAGCTGCCGGTTGATGACCTTGGCCTCTGACTTCAGCTTCTTCAGGGCGTCAGGGGTGAGGTGACCTTGGTCGTAGAGAGGATCCGCCCAGTTGCCGAGCAAGGCGGTGGAGACCGGTTCATTCCATCCGCTCCACAGTCCCATCACCTCCGATCTGAAGGAGTGGATTGTGGATCCGTCGCCAGCGAGGGCCGCCTCGCGTGCGCTCAGCGCCTGGATCACATCGGGGACCGGGATGTTCAACGCCCGGAACCCGGACTCGATGGTCCGGTTGGCCGGGTGGCCGGCCTTGAGCACCGCCATGCCGGTGGTGGTGGTGATCATCATGGGAGGGGCGACACGGTCGAACGGCTCCGGCAGTCCGAACGTGCCGTCCAAGTCGAGAGCGACGCTTCCGTCCTCCCGGAGGGTCACGGTATCGCCGGTGTTCCCGCTCCAGTGGGCCGGGAACAAGGCCGTGACCGCCGCGCCGGTATGCGAGTCCCAGTTGAACTGGCTGATTCGCTCCGCCAAGTCGGTGTGGACAGAGCCGTCATCCTCGACCATGGTGTAACTGGGCGTAGGCGTCGGGTCTTCGGTGGCCATGAGCGTCTCCTTGTCGGGGAAAATCCTTCTCCTCTCGGTCCCGGCACCGGCCCGATCCGACAATGCACCTCGGATCCTTTTTGTGTCCTGCGTCACAGTGGCCCGGGTTGCTCGGAGCTCGCGGAGCCGGTCGACAGCCCTTGAAGCGTGGCCGCTCCCCGACGGCTGCGGTTGTCCCCGGCCTGGACGGGGACCGATTCCTGCGCACGTCCTGCGGCCGGTACAGCGGCCCGGGAGCTATGTACCCCGGGACCGCTGCACAGCACAGACCTCGATGACAGCTACGCCGTGTCCCGTACTGCACCGCCGGTGTCGGTGAACTGCGCCTGCTGGACGAGCCGGGAGACCAGTTCAGCAGGCGTCTGCGTGAGGTCGATGCGCGGGTGAGCGGATCCGTCCGCTGGGTTCAGCAACCGGGCCGTCCACCCCTCGGCGACGCGGACCCCCTCCAAGGAGATCCCCTCCGACAGCGGGAGCACGGTCAGCAGGCACCAGGACGTCCGCCGGGCCAGCCCGGCCGTGCGGTGGGCGTAGTGCTCGGCCAGCCGGTTGCCGACCGCGCCCGGGCCCTGGCGGCACACACTGCCCACGTACCGGCACCCGCGGCGGTTGTCCCACGCGACGTATACCGCGCAGCTCGCCGCCACCCGGCGGCGCACCACGGCCGGGCTGGCCCGGCACACCACCACCGGCGAGCCCCCGCGGCCCTCTGCGGTCGCGGGGACGTCGAGCACCGGGCCCATCAGCCGCAGGACCGGCCGCAGCGCCTGGCCGATCGCCGCCGGCACAGTCAGAGCCGTGCTCACTCGGCGTCCTCCTCGTCCCCGTCGACGTCCTCGTCGACCACGAAGATCGAGGGATCGGCCGGCCCGAACTTCGCGAGGATCCCCTCGAGCTGGCCCAGCTGCACCCGCAGCGCCTCGACGGCCTCGAAGGCGCCGAAGACCTGGTTGCCGCGCTTCTGGCTCATACGGGCCAGGGCCCGCCCGGCCTTGGCCGCGCCCTTGATGCCCTGCTCGAGAAGCCGGCGCTGGCGCGCGTCCTCGGCCTCCGGTTCCGCCGACGTGCCGTCCGTCTTGGCCTTGGCCTCCGCGCGGTTCTTGGCGATGGCGGCCAGGGCGTGGGCCGGGTCGGCCGCGTGGACGAGGTCCCACTCGTAGTCGAGGATCTCCTGCACACCGGACTTGTCCCGCATGGGCTCGCCATCGTGGACCACCACGCCCTCGACCTCGCGCTCCTGGGTGTGGAACAGCTTCGGCAGCACGGTCGGGTCGGCGGCGACGTGGGCGACGGCGATGGAGTGCAGCATCCGCAGCCCGCCGGAGGTCTTCGACAGCAGGTCCAGCAGTTTGACCGGCGTCGCCCGGAAGGGCGCCTTGCGGCTGTCGCGGTCGGTGCCCTCCTTCGATCCACGGTCCCGCGTGATGTACCCGTCGAGGATCGCGGCGGTCCCGCCCAGCACGATCAGCTCCGCCACGGCATCCTCCCCGCCGGCCAGGGCACGCTTGAGGATGTCGTCGAGCACCCCGAAGACGTCGTCGCCCTTGGTCAGCTCCCACGGCTGCTTCCACACCCCGTTGGTGATCGTGCCGCCGTTGCCGAAGGCCCGCAGCGGCTGCTCGATGCCCTCCTTGCTGCGGTAGGCCGACAGCGCCATGGGCGCCAGCCGCTCGCTGATCGGCTGCCGACGGGCTTGGACCATCCCGAATTCCTGCTTGATCAGCCGGTTCATGGCGTCCGCGCGCGGTCCGGCGAGCACCGCGTGCTGGTGGACGGCAGCCGACCACAGCCGGTGCGCCGGCACCCCGAGCAGCTCGTGCATGGCCTGCGTACCCACCGTGCCCGACAGCACCCGGTGCACGTCCGGGGTGATCAGGCCCTCGCGCAGGGCGTGCCGGTAGACCCGCTGCATGCCCTGCGTGTTCTGCGCCCCCGGCGTCCAGGCGGTGACGCGGACGTGCAGGGTGGCCAGCAGGTCGTCCCGCGCCGCCACCAGATCCGCCAGCGGCCCACCCCCGTCCGCCTGCGCGCCGACCACGACGGTGGCGGGGAAGGCCAGCGTGTGGCCCTCGCGCCGGGTCGCCTCGGTCAGCGTGGGCGCCGCCAGGTTCTTACGGGTCCGCGCCGTCAGCTCGCCCACCCGCCGCCGCGTGGCCGCCTGCTCCGCGCGGCTGCGCCCGCCGGACCGCTCGGTGGAACCGATGACGGAGGCGGTGCAGGCCGAGATCGCCTCCTCGATGTCGCCACCGGTGCGCGCCAGCCACATGCTCACCATCCGGCTGTTGCCGTCGCCCGCGACCAGGAAGGTGTCCTCGGTGTTGTCGTCGTACACGATGCGCATCACGAACAGCGTCAGCGGCTCCTTCACGCCCTGCTGGAGCACACTCGAGGTGTAGACGTTCTCGCCCTTCTGGGCCTTGTACGTCTTGCGCATGCTCTCGGCGACCGCCTTGGCCAGCGCCTTGCGGTCCGGCATGCGCACCGTGAAGACCGCGAGCGGCTTGCCGGTCTTCGGATCGACCACGGTCTCGTACGCCGGCACCACCGACGAGGACGGCGCCACGTCCATGGCCGTGTGCAACTGGTCCGCCCACCGCTGGTTGACGAAGTCCGGCAGGACGTCGAGGTCGAGGTAGCGGTAGTGCGGCGGGGTCGCGTACAGCATCCCGCCGACGACCGGCTTGGCCGTCAGCAGGTTGATCGGCTCACGGGCCACGAGCGCCTGCAGCCGCTCCGGGTCCACCGCACCCGAGGTCACGGCGTTCGCCGCGGCCTCGTCCAGCGAGACCTCGGGGTTCGCGAGCAACTCCTTACGGGTGCCGCGGAGCTTGGTCACCAGCAGCGGGTCCGCGACCGGCTCGGGGCGGCGCAGCAGGGGCGGCAGGCCCTCGTCGGGCTCCTGCCCGTCCAGGCCGTCGAAGTCGTCGAACGAAGAAGTCACGATCTTGCCCTTCCTGGGCATCGCGCGCAGCAGGAAGTACCCGCGGGCAGGGCGTGAGCCACTGCCTCCACTGCGCGCCGTCCACAGGGAGCGGCGAGCGCCGTCACGCTCCACCAGCGGCTCATGTCTCCGCGATGTCCCGTGCCGACCGGCGTTCCACGGTCCTAGGCGAGCTGCTGGTCAGTCGGATCCCCAGGGGACCGAACTCCCGTCGACGACGGGTGCCAGCCGCTCTTCATGCCTCAGTTCGAACCCTGCGGCATGCAGTTCCATGTAGCCAGAGCGGTGCGCAGCCGACGACAACGAACTCCGCCGGCTCCACCCAAGCCTACGCCCATCTCCACCTAAAACAGACTGACTTCAAGATGACGGCTCTCAACCAGGTAAATCCCCTGGTCAGTTCGGCACAAGCCAAGCCCAACATCAGTTTTGGTCTACGCCACTTGCAGGGGTCGCCATCCGACAGAGCAGGCCCAGCGCGCTCTCGGCGAGCGTCCTGGTACACGCCACCGCCTGACTCTCACCCGGCTGCGGTCTGTTCGCGCAGGGTGCGTATCCACGTCTCGCCGAAGCCGGCGGCGCCTGTGTCGTCGCCGGGGATCCGGAAGATGTACGGGTCGGCTGCGAGCTGCTCCATGAGCGCCTCGTACAAGTTGTCGAAGGGCGGTTCGAGGCAGACCGCCAGGGACTCGGCGAACTGGCCGGGGGAGGGGCTGACGGTGATGAGGTGGTCCAGGAAGGGGAACATGCCCCATTCGTCGATCCGCTGCCGCAGCGCGGCCTGCGCCGGTGTGTCCGGCATGAGCAGCCCGTGCATCACATACAGTCCGTAGAACCAGCGCAAGCCGAGTAGCACGGTCCGCGCCCGCACGAGCTCCTCGTCACTGGCCCGCTTCACCGGACCCACCGCATCCGCTGCCGCTCCAACAGCCCCCAGTCCACCGGCGGTTCATCGCCGCGCTCGGCCGCCCCCAGCATCCGCGCCCAGTCCTCGACCGTCAGGCCGTACATGCCGAACGCGGCGAACGCCTCGGCCAGCGCGTCCGCCCCTACTTCTTCCACTCCCAGACCGATCGCCGCGACCACGTGCACCATGCTCCTGGAGTCCGGCCCTTCGACCTCCACCGGCACGTCTCGCCGGCTTCGAGTGCCGCGCGCACCAGAGCGGGGCTCGCCGCCCCGCGGCGCAGCGCCACGAGCCGGCCCGCGGTCGCATACAGCGCGTCCTGCCCTTCCTCACCCCTCCCGGCCGCGCTGCGAGCGAACTCCACCAGCCGGTGCGACACCGACCTCTCCAGCACCCAGACGAGAGCCTGACGCACGGCGCCGATGGAGGGCTCCGGCACCTCAACCGCCCCCGGCCGCACGCCCATTCCGGCCTCGGCGAACCACTCCAGCACAGCGAGCCGACGGTCTCGTCCCTGCCGAAGATGCCGCGCCAGCGCCGCAGCGCTCTCCACCACCACCGGATCGACCGCGTCCACCACCGACCCCTGCCCGCGCCCGAGCCCGCGGCGCTGGTGACGCGGCAGCAACCCCGCCCGCCGCCAGCTCTCCAACTGGCTGGCCGTCACCACTACCTCCCGCGCGGCAAGTTCGCGGATGACCCGCAGATCGGCCGGACTCGGCGCTCCTCGTGCCATGCCCACCATTACAACCCCGAGAAGCGCAATTTTCTGCGGATCTGCAGCTCTGGCTCACTGGTCCCAGCACCACAGCCCGTGCTGCCGCGCCCTGCCCGAACGGACACCCGCCATGCCGAAGAAGAACCGCACCTCCTCCACCACCCCGCACCAGAATCACGTGACGCCCGACCCCGTCTCGTGGCGGCGCCTCGTCTCCATAGCGCTCCTCACCGGAGCCGTCCGCCACATCGGTGCCCTCCTGGCCGACCTCGCAGTGACCTGGTGGCAGCACGACTGACACCCGCCCGAGCACGAAAGGAACTCAATGTCTGTGCAGCTGGCTCCAACTGACATCACCTCACCCACCCGGACACACCACACCCCGCCTCCGCAACCTTCAGCCCAAGGAGTCACACACCCTGAAACCGGATTCACCAGAATTTCTGGAACAAAGGAAACAGCCAGCTAAGGACCCCGGCCCACTCCGCCTCGTAGCCAGCCGCCCGCGCATGCGGGCCGGTCCGGGAGCGCAGCGGACGGACCCCCAGGCTCCTTCCCAGGAGCGCAGCGACGAAGGAGCCGCTGGCTCGGAGCGTTAGCGGAGAGCCAGAGAACACCAGCCCAAACTCCGGATATAGCAAAAGTTCTGACGGAAGGAAACAAGGCTCGGAGCGCAGCGCAGAGCCCAACTTCCCGCACCGCGGGGCGTCTTCACTTCGGTTCCCGCGCGCAGCGCGGGGTTTCACTCCAACTTCCGCGCGCAGCGCGGAAGTTCTCTTGGAGCCTGCGCAGCAGGCTCTTACCCGCTCCGCGGG
>NZ_JBIAXT010000026.1:0-145772 GCF_042896945.1 Streptomyces sp. NPDC001222 | reverse complement strand
TGAGCCCCAACGAATACGAACGCCGACACCACGCGGCTAAGCTCACGCTCGCCGCGTGATCAACGCACCGTGTCCACCATCACGGGGGAAGGCCCGAGAACCCGCCGTCGACGAAGATCGCCTGCCCCGTGACGTAGCCAGAGGCAATGCCGCTGTGCGTCGGTAACGTGGCCCCGTGATCGAATACGCGGGAAGCCCACAGGCGCAGTTGCTGCTGGGCCTGTTCTGTGTCGTGATCGCGCTGATCTCTGATGCGACGTGGGGATTGCGCGCCGTGACCGCACCCCCCCTCGTCGCCCTGGCCCGCGCCGGCGCACGCTTCGAACGAGACCACCTCATCGAACGCCCAGCGGTGGTCGCGGCATGAGCGCATTCGCGGCCCAGGCCATCAGCACTGCGCGGCTGGACCTACGACCGCTTCTCGTCGAGCACGCCGAGGAGATGGCCACGGTGCTGTCCGATCCGGCTCTGCACACCTTCATCGGCGGCACTCCGGACACGCTGGAAGCCCTGCGCTCGCGCTACCAGCGCATGACCGCAGGCTCCCCCGACCCGGCCGTCTTTTGGCTGAACTGGGTGATCCGTCTCCGGGACGAAGCCTGCCTGACGGGCACCGTCCAGGCGACGATCACTTCCTCCAGCCATGGCGCCGTCGCTGAGATCGCCTGGGTGGTGGGTACTGCGTGGCAGGGAAGGGGCATCGCCACGGAAGCGGCCCGAGGGCTGGTCGAATGGCTCAAACGGCAGCGGGTACAGGTCGTGATCGCCCACATCCACCCTGAGCATCAGGCGTCGGCCGCCGTCGCCACCGCCGCCGGGCTCACGCCGACCGATGAATGGCACGAAGGCGAGATCCGATGGAGCCGGAGCATCGGCCGATAGCGGTTACATGCCGCAGCCTGCGGTGATGTTTCATGGGGCGCCGGTGCGGACCCCGGAATCGTATGTCATCGACCAGCTGCAGCCTGGCCCGCGCCCGCGAAATTTACGGGTAGCCAGCGACGTTGATCCGATCATGACTCAAGGACCATCGCCTCGCCCGCTGTCCGACGAAGCCCTCTCCGACCTCCTCGGCAAGCAGCAGTTCGGCACGCTCGCCACCGTCAGGCGCAGTGGCCACCCCCACCTGACCACCATGCTCTACAGCTGGGACTCCGAGGCTCGTATCGCGCGGTTCTCGACGACGGCCGATCGCATCAAGGTCGGGCACCTGCGGCGCGATCCGCGTGCGGCACTCCATGTGCAGGGCGGCGACGTGTGGTCGTTCGCCGTCGCCGAAGGCGAGGCCGAGGTCTCCGAGATCACGACGGTGCCGGGCGACACGGTGGGTCGGGAACTGCTCGAGATGATCCCGCAGGCCGCGAAGCCGGAGGATGAAGCCGCGTTCCTGAGCCAACTGGTCGCCGAGCGCCGAGTGGTCATCCGACTGAAGGTGAAGCGACTGTACGGAACAGCGCTCGACATCGAGGGTTAGGGCGTTTCTGTTCGGCAGGAGGCGGAGCCGATGCGTGCGCCGCCGTAGTGCCGTCGAACGGTGCGTCAACAAGCGGGAGCGGGACCGGACAGTGGCACGCCGGTACGACAAGCGCGACTGCCCACCCCGACCAGGTGACCGCCCTCGCCGGATTCCATCCCGGCAACTTGGTCACCGACGCGCCCGACAGCCGCACCGCCTCGTCGCGAGGCTCACCGCCCAAGTCCACCTCGGCCACGCCGAGAACGACATGACGCCCGAGGGCATCGGCGAGTGCCACCAGGCCTTGGATGCCGCAGGCGTCGGCTACACCTGCGAGTCTCACGCCGACACCGTCCACGGCTTCACCATGTCCGGCACAGACGCCTTCAACCCTCCGCACGGCAGCGCCACTGGGATCGCCTGCTGCCCCTCCTCGACCGCACCCTGACCAACGGCTGAGGTTCCGGCTCGGAAACCAAACCCGAAGGACGCAGCCACGCACTTCTGGAGTGGCCGACCTCACCGTTCGGCCACTTCGCGTCACGCGGTGCTCAACTCGTCGCTCCCGTCGGATGGGTCAACGGCCCCTCTCGGTCGACCACCCGGCTGCGGCCGGTGGTGGCAGGTTCAGGACAAAGAATTGGCCAAGTGTCGGACGTTTGCGCCCGCTTGTGATCGGGTCTTCCGCGACGGCTGTAACCACACCCGTTCGGGAGGATCTGGTGCCAGCGCAACCCCGCAGAAGACGATGGTTCACGATCTGTGCCATCACCGCCACCGCCGGGCTCGCCGCGATACCCGCGAGCGCCTCGTCAGGTGGGCACAGCAGCCCCTTCGGGGCTCGTACGCTCGCTCAACTCGCCGCTCAGCGCGCGCACTCGGTGGGCGCCATCAGCCCCAAAGCGAAGGCGGCCGACGGCGACAACGGCAACGAGGCCGACGAGATCGCCGAGGGCGCGGACCAGTACGCCGAGGCCCGCACCTCGCCGGGCATCGTCGCGCCGGGCGCGTACGGCGCCGCCTGGCAGAGTCTGAGGAACCTGCCCGGTACCGGCGGCAGTTGGCGCAGCGTCACCGACCTGCCGTACAACTCCGACGACCCGCGCTACCGCGACATCGACTCCAACTCCAGCGGCGGATCGGGCAACGTCACCGGCCGTATGGCTGCGATGGCCGCGGACGACGACGGCTACGTCTACGCGGGCAGCGCCGGCGGCGGCGTATGGCGCTCGCGGACCGGCGGTGGGCACTGGCAGCCCATCAGCGACCGGCTGCCCTCGCAGTCGACGGGCACGCTCGCAGTCGACGGCGGCGGACGGCTGTGGCTGGGTACCGGCGAGGCGAACACCAACGCGGACGCCTACCTCGGCAGCGGCGTCTATGTCCTCTCCCACCCCCATCACGGCAGCTTCTCCACGCGCAGCCGGGTCGGCGGCGACGAGCTGGAGAGCACCACCATCCGCCAACTGCGGTTCGGCGGGGGCAAGGTGTGGGCGGCGACCAGCGAAGGCGTGTGGAGCCACTCCACGAAGAACCTGCGCGGCCCCTGGAAGCTGGAGTTCGCGCCCAACCCCGACTACCTGCCCGGCGGTTCGAAGGCGACCGAGAACGACGCCGCGTACAAGAACATCACCAACGACATCGCCCTCGACCCCAATGATCCCTCGAAGGTGATCCTCGCGGTCGGCTGGCGCAGCGGCGACGACTACAACGGCTTCTACACCAGGACCGGTGGCGCCTGGAAGCGGATCTCCAGCGGCTTCGGTGACCTGCCGACCGACGCGGACAACGTCGGCACGGTCACCTTCGCCCACTCCGCCGACGGCTCGCACTACTACGCCATCGACCAGTCGCCCGAGCAGATGGCGACCAACCCGGACAGCGGGCTGGAGGGCATCTACAGCGCATCCTCGCCGTTCGGGCCCTGGACGAAGATCGCCGACTACAAGCAGCTCGCCACCGACGGCTCCGCGCTGACCACCGCCGGGTACATGCCCGGGGTGCAGGCTTGGTACAACCAGTTCCTGACCGTCGACCCGGCCAACCCCCGGCATGTGTACGCGGGTCTGGAGGAGGTCTACGAGACCAAGGACGGCGGCGCCACCTGGTCCACCGTCGGCCCGTACTGGAACTTCACCTTCCCCTGCTGGAGCATCGACCCCGCCAAGCAGACCGGGAACTGCAGCCCGACCACGCACTCCGACCAGCACGGCGTGGCGATCGGCCGCTACCACGGCAAGAGCTATGTGTACGTCGGCAACGACGGCGGCGCGTACCGGCGCCCGGTCGACGGCTCCCAGGACGCCTCCGGCCACGCCACGGACTGGACCTCGCTCAACGACGGCACCATCGACACCCTCCAGTACTACTCGGTGGGCATCGGCAAGGACCCCGACCACGGCGGGGTCTCCGTCACCGGCGGCCTGCAGGACAACGGCCAGTCCATCCTGCGCGGCAACGACAAGGTCATGGGCTCCAACTTCGGCGGTGACGGCGGCGACACCCTCACCGACCCCGCCAACGGCTGCAACCTCGCCCAGGAATACGTGTACCTCGCGGTCCAGGTCACCCAGAACTGCGCCGTGAACGACGGTTCCTGGGTCACCGATTCCAGCAAGGCGACCTCGTACAACGTCGCCCCGGCCGACAACGCCACCAGCGAGGCCCGCTTCATCGCACCGCTGGCGGCGGACATGAAGAACAGCTCCACTTGGGTCGCGGGCGGCCGCCACATCTGGGTGCAGACCCACGGCTACGCCATCCGCAGCGGCTCGGAGTGGAAGAGCGTGTACGACCTCGGCGCCGGCCGCACCGCGACCGCCGTCGCGGCCTCCGGCGGCAAGGTCTACGCGGCCTGGTGCGGCCCGTGCAACGAGCGGGGCTTCGCTCGCGGCATCGCCACCGGCAACGCGGACGGCACCGGCTGGCACGACATCACCCTCCCGGCCACCGGGGCGGACGGCACGGTGCCCAACCGGTACCTCAGCGGCTTCGCCGTCGACCCGAAGAACGCCGACCACGTGTTTCTCGCGGTCAACGGCTTCTCCCGGCACTGGACCGAGGGCCCCGGCGCGGGTGCAGGCCATGTCTTCGAGTCCACCGACGGCGGCACCACCTGGAAGGACATCTCGGCGAACCTGCCCGACGTGCCGACCGACTCCGCCGTCGTCATGCCGAACGGCGGCCTCGCCGTCGCCACCGACCTCGGTGTCGTCTACCGGGCGCCGGGCCACACGATGTGGCAGCGCGTAGGGTCCCTCCCGGCCGTCGCCGTGCTCCAGCTGAAGCTGAGCCCTGACGGCAGCACCCTGTATGCGGCCACGCACGGCCGCGGCATCTATACGATCAGGGTGCGCGACTGCGACTGACGCACCGCCGATGGACGAGGGGTGATTCCCGGCTTCGGGGGTCACCCCTCCGTCGGATACGGCACCACGCTCACGTCGAGCGTGAAGGCGGCGCGCGCCGCCCCCGCCACATCCGGTGCCTTCGCCAGCGCGATGACCCTGGCCGTGCCACCCCGGGTGCCCGCAGACCGTAGCGAGGCACGCACGGTGCCGTCCGCGTCCACGCGCCAACCCGATGCCACGACGAAGGCCGGGGCGGCGCTCTGCACGGCCGTCCACCGCCGGTCGTCGACCCGGGGCCTCAGAACGAGCGACACCACCGTCCCGGGGCGCACGCACAACCGCCGCACGGGCGCGTCACCGGGGGAGACGGTGACCTGCGCATGCCCGGCGACACAGCTCCCGGCAGACGCGGTGGACGAAGAGGCCGGCGGGGACCCAGTCGGCGCACCGGCGCCCGGGGGTGCAGTCGAGGACGGAGCCGGGACCGGTGTCGTAGAACTGTGTGTCGGTGCGCCGCTCGACGGCTGTGCCGAGCGGGCCGCCGACGGCCCTGCGCTCGATCCGGTCCCGGTAGACGCACTGCAGGCCGCCAGGACTACCATCCCGGCGACCGCCCACCCCGCGCCCCACCCGCGCATGCCGACACCTCCCCGCCCACTCGGACGACCACCAGGATGCTCCCACACGCCGCCGTACGGGCGGACGGGCAGAGCACCTTCACCTTCCCTTGACCTACGCGGGCCTGTGCGCCCCGCGTAGCCCGCCATGGTCGGCGCCGTCACACCCTGCTCGCCCTCGGCCCGGTCCTCGCTGTCGTACGCCGTCCCGACGGAGCCTGTCTCGACGACCGGACCTCCACCGCGACCGGAGCGGCGGCGCACGGCGTCGACTCCGGTGCACCCCGATCTTGCGTGCGCGTGCGGCCGTACGCCGCCAGTCGTCCGCGTCCGCCAAGCCGGTTCCCGGGGTCCAGATGTGGGAACCCGCGCCGGGACAGGCAGGGAAGCAGACCCGGAGGAGTCGTCATGGTCGATCATCGACGCGACGAGGAGTTCTACCAGCGCGACCGCCCGGCACACCCGACGATGGAGGAGGACCGGCCCCGCGGGGGGAGGCGCAAGGCACCGGCGCAGCACCGCGGCGCCATGTTCACGGTGGCGATCGTCGTCGTGGTCATCGTGCTGGTCGTCCTCGGCATCGCACTCTTCCCCTGAGGACGGGACGCCAGGCGGGCCCGGCCGGTCGGCATCCGAACGGGTGCACCGCCCGGGGCGCGCGATTCTACGCGGCGACGGGGTACTCGCCGCGCGTCCGGGCGGCAAGGCATGGCGTGGAGCGGCCGGCCAAGAAGTGGCGCAAGGAGAGGTCCTTCGGGAACGCGTCGAAGAGATACCGCCCGGTCAGACCTTTCCGGGGGCGGTGGACGGCACGGACGCGTCGTTGACGTCGAGGATCACCGGATCGGGGCGCAGCACCAGATGCGGACCGACCGTGGCGGCGAACAACGCCTGGAAGTCGATCGGCGACGTGGTCACAGACGCCCTCCGTTCCCGTCAGGCAGCCCCCTCTCGGTTCCACCATGCGCTTTGCCGGTCACCACAGCTGAGCCGAGCCGCCGGGGTGGCAGCTCAGACGGTCGCCAGGGGCTGCGCCGGGCTCAGGTAGTGCACGGCGGTCCGTGCGGCGTGGGGGATCAGCAGGCTCTGCAGTTCATCCGCCGCGATCTTGAGGAGGGCGCCGTCCCGGGCCGCGTGGAGGGTTTCGAGGACGAAGGCGACGTGGGTGGAGTCCTCGGTGACGCGGGTGCGGTGGGCGTCGCGGTGGTTCCAGTGGCGGGTCAGGACGCCGGTGGTGTCGGCGTAGATGATCTCGCCGGGCTTTGGATTCTCGACGGTGTCGGCTTCGCCGAGTGGCGTGAAGGTCTCGGTACCGTCGGCGTGGCGGATGTCGACGTCGCCGCTGACGTGGTCGAGGTCGAAGGCGCCGGCGGGCAGGCCGTGGCGGACGGAGACGGCGTTGTAGGAGTCGACAGCCGGATTGATGCGCGGCAGGGCCCCCTTCTTGGCGAGGCGGCGGCCGAGGGCGTCAACGCTGGGGCGGATGCGGCGGGGGTTGGTGCCGAAGGAGCGATACGCGGTGTGCCAGGCCTCGATGCGGGGGTCGGTCTCGTCGGCGGGCTGCCAGGTGCCGAAGGCGAGCTGCTGCTCAAGCTCCGCCACGGCGGTGGTGGTGTCGGGCCAGGGCTCGTGGCCGCGCAGACCGGCGGCGGTGACCAGGGCGATGAGGGTGTCGGGGAAGGTGTCTGCGACGGCGGGGCTGATGCGGAAGACGGTCATCGGGCGGGTTCCGTTCCTGCGTGCGTGTGCGGTGATCAGGGCTTCCAGGGACCGATGCGGTCCAGTCGGCGGCGCTGCTGGCGCGCGGTGGGCACGTCGAGTCCCTGGCGCCGCTCGGTGAGTTGGTCGGCGACGGCGGTGCGGTGCTCGACGGGCTTGTGGTCGTCGTACTTGAACTTGGCTCTCACATCGGTCACTTCCAGGCGGAGACCGCGGATGCCCGGCAGCATCCGGCCGTAGGGCGGCTGGTCGACATCGACGGGGGCGTGGTCGCCGTCGGGCTGGAAGTGGGCGAGCTGGCGGCGCAGCAGTTCGGCCTTGGCCTCCGGGCCGTCGACGATGTGGGCGCGGCAGGTGAACTGGACGGCTGCGTAATAGCTGGTGGGCACGCCGTCGTTGGGCGGGGTGCCGGCCGTGGCGCGCCAGGGGCCGGGGACGAAGGCGTGGTCGCCGAAGACGGTGAACAGGACGTCGGGGTCGTTCTCGATCGCCTTCCAGACCGGATTGGGGCGGGCGAGGTGGACCAGGAGGTGGTCGGCGTCGCGGGTGAAGTGCGTGGGAACGGCGACGGGCGCCTGGCCGGGCAGACCGTTGACGCTCAGGAGGCCGAAGTCGTGGCCGTCGGCGATCCAGGTCGTCCATTCGGCTTCGTCCAGGGCGGCGTCCCAGGGCTGGATGAACATGGGCGCTCCTTGCGCATTCGGCGGGGTACGGGGTGGCGGGTGTTCAGGTCAGTGCAAGGAGACTGACCGCGACGGCAGCGGTGCCGAGCCCGATGAGCTGGCCGCGGTGGATGCGTTCGGCGAGCACACTGCGGGCGAGCAGAACGGTACCGGCCGGGTAGAGGGCGGTGATCACAGCGACGACGGCGAGGTCTCCGCTGCGGGCGGCGAGCAGGAACAGCAGGTTCGCCAGGGAGTCCAGCACGCCGGCCGTGGCCGACACGGCGTAGGCAGGTCGCTCGGAGCCGAGTCGGCGGCGCAGCAGTGCGGCTGCGGTGAGGATGACGGCGGAGGAGACCGCCCGGCCGATGATCAGCGGGGCCACGCCGCTGTCGGGGGGCGTCTGGTGCAGGAAGACGAGCTGGAGGGCGATGGCGGCGCCCGCGCCGAGGGCCAGCAGCAGCGCGGTACGCGACGGGCGTACGGACCCGGCGCCGTGCCCGGCGCTCACCAGCACCACCGCGACCAGCGCGAGCGGCAGCCCCACCAGCCCGGCCGTGCCCAGGTGCTCGCCCTGCAGGAGCCCCACGCCGACGGGCAGCATGGCGGACACCAGGGCGGTCACGGGGGAGAGCACGTTCATCGGGCCGATCGCCAGGGTGCGGTAGAGCAGCGCGAACGCGGCGGCCGAGGCCACTCCGGAGGCGGCTCCCCAGGCCAGAGCGCCCGTGCTGAACGAGGCGCCGAGGAACGGCCACAGCAGGAGCTCGACCGTGAGAGAGGCCGGGGCGGCGATCATCACGGTGCGCAGGACGTGGGCTTTACGGGCGCCGAGGCCGCCGAGGAAGTCGGCGCAGCCGTAGGCGAGAGAGCTGCCCAGGGCCAGCAGCAGAGCGATCACGGTACATCCCTTACTATCAATGGAACGACTGAACCGTACAACGGACCGACCGAGTCGTGTCAACCAAACGACCGTGCGGTACATTCCATTGATCCATTGACGAGGATGGTGACCGGATGGCCGAGACCGAGGCAGCCCTGCGGACGCTCGCGCACAACGTCCGGGCGGCCCGCACCCGCGCGGGCCTGTCCCTCGACGAACTCGGCCGGCGCGCCCAGGTCAGCAAGGGCGCCCTGGTGGGGCTGGAGAAGGCTCAGGGCAACCCGAACTTCGCCACCCTGGTACGGCTGGCCGACACTCTCGGTGTCTCGGTCTCCGCCCTGATGGAGGGAAGGGCCGAAGGGCGCGTCCGGGTCGTGTCCGCCGACGCCCTGGCCCCGCTGTGGACGAGCGCGCAGGGCAGTGAGGCCCGGCTCATGCTGACGACCTCGGGACCGGCTCCGGTCGAAATCTGGCGCTGGAAACTGGCGCCGGGCGAGGAGTACCCCAGCCACCCCCACCAGGCCGGTGTCGTGGAGACCGTCAGTGTCACGTCCGGCCGGATGACCCTGGTCGTCGAGGGCACCGAGCATTGCGTCGAAGCAGGTCAGACAGCCACCTTCGCCGGCGACGCCCCCCACACCTACCGCGGTGCGGGCACCGAGATCTGCCACCTGATCATGACGGTCCACCTGCCGCCGGGCCCTGCGCCCGCGACCTGACCCGCGCCCCCCGGGGGGAGGGGGCCTGGCGCGGCCCCGCCACGGTCGCGTGGAGCCGCCCGCTGCCGCCTGCGTCCGACCCATGAGGCCCTGGCAAAGGCGCTGAACGCTGCGGTGTGTGATCAGGCGGACGGCGAGACCAAGAAAGGCTTCGTGGCTGTCGTCGCGTCGTTCCCGGCGAATGCGCTGACGGCGGAAGCCGTGCAGCCAGGAGATGGTGCGCTCGACGACCCGGTGGAGGGTGACCAGGCCAGTGCCGTGAGGCTGACCTGCCCTCGCTGGGTTCGGTGGTCCCTGTGACAGCACCGGCACACGTGGGGGACTTCCTCGTCGTGGACGGCACCGCGGCGGCGTTCTGGCGTGGAGGAAGCCCAAGCACGACAGGGACGCCTTCAAGCGGGTCCGGCTGCTGTTCGACCGGACCGGGCCTTTCCGGCGTGGCCCGGCCGGGGCCCAGGACCGACGGTCAGGAACCCGCAAGCCGGTACGGGCGGTCGGCGTCCGCCTGGCATACGGTGCCATCATGAAGCGTCGATTCCTCGTCTCAGGCGCGATGGCCGCAGTCGGCCTGATGACGACCGCCGCGTGCTCGTCGTCCTCCAGCCACCCCCAGGCGACGTCGGCCCCGTCCACTGCGGTCTCCCGGACGACTGCGGTACCCAGAGGGGCCTTCGCCCTCGGCCGAGGCCAGGGTTTCGACGCGTCGGGCGCGTTCCTCCCCGTGATGACTTGTGACAGCCCCCACGACTACTCACCCGCGCTCAGGTTCGCGAACGTCCCCGCCGGGACCGCCGAACTCGCCCTGTCCATGGTCGACCTGGACAACCAGAGGATCCACTGGCTGCAGGTCGGTCTTCCCGCGACGGCGACGGGAACGCAGGAGCACACCCTGACGCCCGGTGCCCGGGAACTCCTGAACGACTTCGGCGAGGCGACGTACGACGGCCCCTGCCCGCCCGCCGGCCACACGCACAAATATCAACTGACGCTGTACGCGCTCCGCGACCCTCTGCCGGCGTCCTTCGGCCAGAACACGTCACCGAGCCAGACCCTCAAAGGACTCCGGAGTCAGGCCGCCGCCACCGCGGTGCTGGTAGCCCCCTACACGCGGCACTGACCGCAGCGGAGTCGGCGTGGGGAGCAGCCCGGGCGCGCTCGGTCGAGCGCCGGTCGATCGTCTGGGTGGCGGTCACATGACGGTAGGGGTCAATACGGCCGTTACGCCCCTGTCTCGCGATCCGTTGACGGGATGCCGGCGTAGCGGGGTCGGGCACCACGCCGGACGAGCGCAGGGGGGACATGCGTGACGGACCGTCTGTATCGCGACACCCGACCGAGGAACTAAGGGGTTCCGGCCGTCGCGCTGACCGACTTCCCCCAGGGACGGCGACCGTTCACTGTGCGCCTGTGTGAGCGCGTGGATCGGTGGGGCAGTTGGCGTACACGGGATGTTCGCCTACGGGGCGTGCTTTTTATCGCTCGGCATCGCGGATGGCGCGGGCGGCGTTGATGAGCCCGATATGGCTGAAGGCTTGGGGGAAGTTGCCGAGGGCCTCTGCTGTGGAGGTGTCGGTCTCCTCGGCCAGCAGACCGAGGTCGTTGGCGTGTGCGAGGGCGGCTTGGAAGACGCGTCGTGCCCGGGTGGTGTGGCCGGTGAGGGCAAGAGCTTGGGCGAGCCAGAAGGTACAAAGCAAGAAGGCGCCTTCTTCTTCCCGGAACTCGTCGGTGAGGTAGCGGCGGACCAGGCCGTTGCGGTCGGTCAGTTGGGTGGCGATGGCCGACACGGTGGACTGGACGCGGGGGTCGTGCGGCGGCAGGAAGCCGACGATGGGCAGCATCAGCGCGGAGGCGTCGAGGTCGTCACTGTCGAATGCCTGGGTGAAGGCGCCGAGGCCTGGGTTCCAACCGCGTTGTTCGATGGCTTGGCGGATCTGGTCGCGCTCGTGCTGCCAGTGGGGGAGGCGTTCGCCGGCCTGCAGGGCGGGGGCCATGGCGATGGCGCGGTCCAGGGCGACCCAGCACATCAGTTTCGAGTGGAGGAAGTGTCTGCTGGGTCCGCGCCTTTCCCAGATGCCCTGATCCGGTCGAGTCCACCGCTGGGCGGCTGTCTCGGCTGCCTGGAGCAGGAAGGTGCGGGTGGCCGGGTCGAGCTGCTGACCGGGCGGAAGAGTCTGGTGAGCGGCGTCGAGGAGTTCGCCGTAGACGTCGAGTTGGCGTTGGCGCCAGGCGTCGTTGCCGATCCGAACGGGGCTGCTGTTGCGCCAGCCTGTCAGGTGAGGCAGGAACCGCTCGCTCAGGTCGCGTTCGCCGCCGATGCCGTACATGACCTGCAGGTCGACGCCGCCGTCAAGTTGGGTTGCCGCAGCCCGGGCGAGGAACCCGAAGAACCGGTTCTTCTCCTTCTCACAGGCGGCCGTGGCGAGCGCTTGCAGGGTGAAGCTCGCGTCGCGGACCCAGGTGTAGCGGTAGTCCCAGTTGCGCGTCCCGCCCGTTCTCTCGGGCAGGGATGTGGTGGCCGCGGCGACGATGGCCCCGGTGGGAGCGAAGGTCAGGGCTCGCAGCACGCGTCCGCTGTGGCCCACCTCGTCCTGCCAGGGGCCGACGTAGCCGCGGTGGAGCTTCGACCACGAGTGCCAGCCTTCGATGGTGTCGGACATCCGGCGCCGGATCCGCCCCGCTCGCCAGCCCACCGACTCCCTTTCCCACGCCGACCCGACGTGCAGGGCGAATCCGAGGCGGTGCCCCGCCGAGAGCTGGACACGGCCGTGCGCTGTGGAGCCGCTCACCCGCAGGTCGACGGGGCTCGACAGCAGCAGAACATGGGCGCCCCCGTACGCCGCGAGCCCGCCTCGCACAGTTGAGAGGAGTGGCTGGATGAGTCCGTACTCCGGGCGCGGCGCGTAGGCGATCTCGATGTCCACCCGCCCCTCGGTGCAGGTGATCTGCCGCAGGAGGGTTCCGGGGGACGCTGTGCCGAGCGCGTGCCCGCGTTCGCGCCGCCCCAGGGCAAGGGCATCGTGCAGGACCGCCGTACCCGCGGTCGTACGGAAGGTCGTCTCCAGAACCAGCGTGTCGTCGACGTAGTGGCGGCTGATGTCGCCCGGGTCGGTAGGGCGGATGGACCAGTGGCCGGCGTCCTCGTCGAGGAGTCGGGCGAAGATTGCCGGGCTGTCGAAACGCGGCAGGCACAGCCAGTCCACCGAGCCGTCGGAGGTGACCAGCGCGGCCGAGCGGCAGTCGGACAGCAGAGCGTGGTCACTGATCGGTCGCGCACTCATGCGTCGCAGCCCGTTCACCTCGGGCCTGACGCGGCCCGGCCGGGACGACGTGAGCAGTCGCCTGCGCCGCAGGTCTCTGCCGGTGCCTGACGAGTGTCACTGATCCCAGCCTCCCTGCACAGTCGATTCACCCCCACCCAATCAGCATGATCGGTACATCGCACGTTCGGGCCGCCGGTGGTTGCCCCGACCGGGTGGCACGACCTGGTGCCGCGCTCGGCGTCCGGCCGTCGTACGTCGTGTCTCCTCGCCCCCGCGTGGTCAGCCCCGCGTCAGCGACTACGTCCCGAGGCTGAGTCCTGGCGGCCGAGGGCGAGGAAGCATCGGTGGCCGCATCTCCACTGGTCGGTGACGCTGAGAACCAAGTCCTCGGCGATCCTGTGGAGCGCCGGTGCTCCCAGACGTGCCCAGGGAAACGGCGGACCTTCGTGACCATGGATGTCTTCGAACCGGGCGGTGCGGCGCTCCTCGACGTCGCCGGGGTCGACCTCCACGAGGAGGGAACCCGTCGGGGCGGTGAGCTGGACACAGCGGTACAGCAGGGCGTGCGGGTCACCGCCGATGCCGATGTTGCCGTCGATGAGCAGGATGGTCTGCCAGCCGCCCTCGGCCGGTAGCCGGTCGAACACCGATCGGCGCAGTGCGATTCCGCCGAGAGCGATGGTGTGGGCCACCGCCCGGGGAGCCACATCGACGCCGAGCGCGAAGACTCCGCGGCTCAGGAGCGCCCTGCACAGCCGGCCCGGTCCGCAGCCGACGTCGAGAACGGGGCCGCCGCAGCGATCGAGTACGGATTCGTCGGCCACGGTGGGCTGTGCGTACCAGCGATGCAGCGGCATCCGGATCCGGCGCCCGCCGGTCAGGCGTAGGTACACCGGTCCGTGGCCGTTGCGCAGGGCGAGCGCATAGGGGTCTCCCTCGGCGCAGGACGCCCCGTCCTCGTCGGTCGTCATGGTGCGGCGTCGTGACCTGGTGCAGGTCGTTCCTCGTCGGCGCGGGCGGCCCGCCGGACGCGGCGGAGCTTGAGCGCGAAGGCCACGGCGGAGGCGGCGAAGAGCACGGCGGTGATGACCAGCCACCGGCCGAGGTAGACGTCTATCGACAACCGGGTGGCACCCGGGTAGGGGGTCGACAAGGCGAAGATGAGGGGGAACCAGACGAGCAGGAGAACACCGGAGAGAAAGGTGGGCACGCGCAGGTAGTTGATCCACGGTGGTTGTGGCATGCGGGTGGCGCGATGCCGCAGGACAGCGTGCGCCGACAGGTCGGCGAGCGAGTACAGGGGCAGCAGGATCAGGTCGTGGAGGATCGCCGCGCCGACGAACCAGATCGCGACCTCGAGCGGGCGGACGGCGAACAGCCGCACCAGGGCATAGCCGGTGACGGCGAACGAGGCGATCAGGACGAGAAGGTGGAGGGGGCCGGAGCCGTACCAGCGGACGAAGCGCGCCATGATCAGGTCCTGAAGGTGAGCCGGTGCACCCACTTGGTGTTGTTCACGCCGGGGTTGGCCGGGACGATGACGCGGGCCGGGTAGCCGTGGTCGAGCGAGAGGTCCGCGCCGTTGACGTGCAGCGCGAGCAGCGATCTGGGGTCGTGGATCTGGTTGCCCCGCAGGAGCACCGAGCTGTAGGGGCCGGGTGGTTGGACGGACTCCACCAGGACGCTTCCCGCACCTGGGATGCCTGCCATGGCGGCGAGGTCGGTCAGCCGAAGACCGCTCCAGTGCTGGTCGGGGGTGGACCATCCCTCCACGCAGGCGATCGGCAGTGCGGCGGAATGCTGGGGCATCGCGAGGAGCTGTGCGCGGGTGAAGACGCGCGTCGGACCGAGGCCGTGGATCTCCAGCCGCCAGCCGGGGCCGACGTGCGCGGGGGTGACGCCGACGGATGCGGCCGTCTTGTTGATCTGGAAGCCGTTCGGGCCGCTGCCCGGAGTACGGTTGTGCGGCGCGAGAAGAGCGGTCTTGCGCAGCCGGCCGCCGATGCTCTGTCCCGCGGTGACCACCAGGAGGAGCAGCGATCCGCCCCCCACCAGGGCGAGTGCCCCGCGCCGGCTCATCGTCGGCGGTGCGGGAGCGACCGGGACCAGGCCGTCGGGGTCGGGGGGCTCGGGCCGGGTGAGAGCGAGGTCGGTGCGCAGTTCCGTGGCCAGGCTGCGGGAGCGCAGGGCGCGGGCCATCCGGCCGAGTCTGAGGCTCACATGGACGATGAACGCGGCGATGAACACCCAGGCGCCGTAGAAGTGCAGGGTGTAGAAGGAGCCGGGGAAGACGTAGAAAAGCTGGATGTTGATGATGCCGGTGACGAATTCGAAGATCACCCCGCCGACCAGCATGAGCAGGGACAACCGCTCCAGTGCGTGGGCGACGGAGCGGACCGGCAGCCACTCGAACAGCTTCGGGATCACTGACCACAACTTGGCCAGCAGCACGGGTACCAGGACCACGCCGAGCGTCACGTGCAGGCCCTGGGTCAGCCGGTACAGCCAGTACGGATGTGTGGGCCAGTCGAAGAGGTAGAAGCCCAGCAGGCCCTTGTCCGGGGTCTGGTCGTTGATGCGGCCGAGTCCCGGGTTGTAGGAGGCGTAGGAGAGCATTCCGGTGACGAAGAGCAGCGGGATGCCGATCAGCAGCACCAGGCCGAACACGGACGTCAGCCAGGGTCCGCGGATGGGGCTGCGCCAGAAGCCGGGACGGAACGGCCCCGGGGGTGGAGGAGTCTGCTCGACCCGCCGCACGAGGGCCCGGGTACGAGCGGCACCCTTGGTCCCTCGCGCCGCCGCGGCAGCGCGAAAGCGTTCGAGGCGCCCCGGCGCATGGTCCTCGTCCGGTCTCGGGCGTCGCGGACCGCCGGAACCCGGGGCCGGCGGCCGTCCGCCACTGCCCATCGGCCGCCTCCTCCGTCCCAGGCCGACTCTCAAAGGGGTGGATCGAACCCCACCGCGTCGTCGTCGCCTGTCAAGTCGTCAGCTACAAACTGGCACAGATCGGGTCGGCTTTGCGTGTCTGGCGTGCATACGGGTGTCCGTCGCCAGTCGAACGGGTGAATCGGCATTTCGTACGGCTCTTCGGGTCGCACGGCGGTCTCATGATGGTGAGGTGCGACGCCTCAGCGCACGGCGCAGCGCCTCCACCCGGCCCGGCCGCACCGCGCTGACCAGGGAGTTGTTCTGGTTCGTCGTGATCGGCGTCGCCTCCACGCTGGCCCAGGCCCTGCTGTACTGGGTTCTGCGCCACTGGTCGCCGCCCGTCCTGGCCAATTTCGCCTCCCTTCTTGTCGTCACCGTCCTCAACACGGAGGCCAACCGTCGGCTGACCTTTCGCGGGTCCGCGGTCCGAGTCCTCCAGGCGCATCTGGCCGCGGGTGGCCTGTTCGTCCTGGCGTATCTGGTCACCTCAGGCGCTGTGCTGCTCTTCCGTGACTACCGGCCCACCGCCTCACCAGCGGCGGAGACCCTGGTGCTCGCACCGAGCTTCGCCCTGGTGACCGTGGTGCGCTTCACCGTCTTGCGGCTGGTCGTCTTCAGACGCTGCCGATGACCCCCTCGCACCCGATGTGCCCGAGACGTCTGCCCTCACGCACCGTCCCGCCGCCGGTCTCCGCCGCCACGCGCCCGTGCCCGGACGAGTACGCCAGCGAGCACCGTCACGGCGGCCGCCCCGTACGCAGCAGCGTCAACGCCATGCCACTGCAGTGCGTCCGCGACATACAGCCCGGTGGCCGCGGCAGCGACGGCGAGCCACTCCCATGGGCCGCCCATTGCCACGAGGGCCACGACGAGAAGCGCATACCAGTAGTACGCAGGCGAGATGAGCAGCAGCGCAGTGCCCGTGACCAGCAGCGATCCATGCCACGGCCGCTCTGGATCGCCGCGCCGCAGGACGTACCAGGCGCTCAGCGCCACCAGTGCGACAGCGACCGGACCGGCCGACGCGTCCGGCAGCACCAGCCGCAGCAGCGCGAACCGGCCGACAGCGCCTGGCTGGTACCCCTCCTCCCTCAGATAGCCGGGCAGATAACCCAGGACCGCAGAGCGGGACGCCAGCAGATACGGGAGATAGACGAGCGCCACGACACCAACGGCGGCGAGCAGCACGCTCGCCGTCTCTCGCCACCGGGCGCGCGGGCCATGTCCGGGGGCCAGCACCCCCGACAGCGCACCGGGGAGGGCGAGCACGGGCAGCAGCTTGACGGCGATCGCCGCCCCGAGCAGCGCTCCCCGGCGTGCTCCCGCGGCCGTGCCGAGCGCGGCCACCGTGAACAGCACGCCGAGAGTGTCTACATGGGCGTCGTTGACCGCGGCGAACGGCACCGCCGGACACCATGCCCACAGCGCCACCCGCCGCGCGTCACCACGCGTACGCCGCTGCACCAGCAGCAGCGCCACCGTCGTGACGACGGCGAGCGCAGCACCGGCGAGTTGCAGTGGCTTGTGCCGCCCGTCTGCCGGGGAGACGGCGTGCACCAGCAGGAACCACCCCTCGGCCACGGGCGGATAAATCGTGCGTTCGGACGGCCTGTTGATGTGCGTGCACACACCCGCCACCGGGTGGAGGTCCCACCTGCGGCACGCGGTCCCGGTGGGGAAGAGCCACGGATCACGCAACCGGGCAAGCTGCGGCGCGTCCGGCGGGTAGGCGTACGGGGAGACTTCCGCAGCCTGCACGCGACCGTCCCACGCGTAGCGGTACATGTCGTCGCTGGTGCGCGGCGGAGCCGAGAGCGCCGCCGCGCACAGGGCGATCCCACCGGCCAGAATCAGCGCCACGGCGGTGCCCACCGGCACGCGGCGCACGGTCCACGCCGCTCCGGCGAACAGCACCCACGCGGCGGCATACCAGTACAGCAGCGCGGCCGGATGGCCGAGATCACCGCCTATGCGGACCGTCGCGGCGACGACGGCGACGAGAACGGCGAGCAGTGCCGTGGCGCAGAGCGTGCGTACTCCCACACCCGCCACAGTGGCAGCCCCGAACACTCCGGACGGCCCCGCGGCGCCGCGTGTCGGATCCGGCCGTAGCCACGAAGGCATGCTGGTCCTTGTCACAGGAGGGGCCGACGGTGCGCTGGTCGAGACCACGGCGAGGGCCGCTACGAATGCGCCCGCCACGGGACCGTCCGGCCCGGCCCGCGTCGGGTCGCCGACCTGGACGCCGGGCGGTTCGAGCCCGTCTGCCCACGCTGCGGCGATCCGCTCACCCCGGTCTGGTGCCCGAGGACGCGCCACCCGCCCGCGCAACGCCTACGCAGCGAGTCGGCCAGGAGCATCTGGCCGCCACCCGGGCCCGGGCCACCGCCACCCGGGCCCGGGCCACAGGCGGCCGGGCGGTCGCCGTGCGCCACCACAACGTCCACGGACCAGGAATGCCGCGCGACACCCCCTGCTGTGCGGTGGCCTCGCGCTTCCGCTCCGCGCTCGCCCGCGGCGAGCCGCCCCGGGTCCTCGAGGAGTACCGCCCGGTTTCCTTCCATATGTCTAAATCCGTACGCTGAAAAGCGTGACCGAGAGACATCGGCCCCTGGTGGACGTCGTGCTGCCATGCCTTGACGAAGCAGCCGCCCTTCCCTGGGTACTGGAGCGGATACCGCCCGGTTGGCGCGCCGTGGTCGTCGACAACGGCTCCACAGACGGCTCCGCCGAGCTCGCCGCGTCGCTGGGGGCGCACGTCGTGGGTGAACCGGTGCGCGGCTTCGGCGCCGCCTGCGCGGCCGGGCTGCGCGCCGCCACGGCACCCCTGGTTTGTCTCTGCGACTGCGACGCCTCCCTCGACCCGGGGCTGCTGCCGTCACTGGCCCACGCCGTCCTGGCCGGCGAGGCGGACCTGGTACTCGGGCGGCGCAGGCCGACGGCACGCCACGCCTGGCCGGTGCACGCCCGGCTCGCGAACCGCGAGCTGGCCCGGCTGATCCGCCGCCGCACCGGCCTGCGCCTGCACGACCTCGGCCCGATGAGGGCGGCGCGCCGGGAGGCACTGCTCGACCTGAATCTGACCGACCGTAGGTCGGGCTACCCGTTGCAGATGGTCATCCGTGCCGCCGACGCCGGATGGAGGGTGCGCGAGGTCGACGTGCCTTACTACCCGCGTGCCGGCCGTTCCAAGGTCACGGGCACCTGGCGTGGCACCTGGAACGCGGTGCGCGACATGCGCGCGGTCCTCAACGAGCCGCCCCGGCGTCCGGCGGGAGCCTCCCGGTGAGCGGGCCGGTCGGGCCGACCGCGCTGCTGGTGATAGCCAAGGAGCCGCGGCCTGGACACGTCAAGACCCGGCTTACCCCGCCGTTCAGCCCTGCCCAAGCCGCTGCCCTCGCGGAAGCGGCGCTCGCCGACACCCTGGAGACCGTGCTGCGCTGCCCGGCCCGCCGCCGGATGCTCTTCCTGGACGGCGCGCCCGGACACTGGCTGCCGCCCGGCATCGAGGTGCTCCCGCAGGCGTCCGGCGGCCTGGACGAGCGGCTGGCCGCAGCCTTCGCCGCCGTAGCGGACGGCCCCGCCCTACTGGTCGGTATGGACACCCCACAGCTCACCCCGAAGCTCCTCGCCCCCGTGCTGCATCCCGGCGCGTGGCGGGAGTGCGACGCGTGGTTCGGCCCGGCGGAGGACGGCGGGTTCTGGGCGCTCGGCCTGGCCGCACCCGACCCGACGCTGCTGCGAGGCATCCCGATGTCCACCGCATACACCGGCGCCGCCCAGCGCGCCCGCCTCACCGGGGCAGGCCTTCGGGTGCGCGAACTGCTGCTGCTGCGCGACGTGGACACGGCGCCCGACGCCGCCGCGGTGGCAGCCGCAGCGCCGGGATCAAGGTTCGCCACCCTCTTGAAGCGCTACTCTCGCGACCTTGTCCCCTGACCCGCCAGTGAGCGTCAGGAGCCTCCCTCTTCCCAGCAGACCGCCGATATCGGCGACCTCAGACTCCCTGCCCACAAAGCCGGGTCGGCGGAGCCGTCGAGGACGGAGCCCGGCAACTCGGGGCAGCACGAGGGGGATCGATGACGTAGCCCGTCATGACGGCCTCCTGGCGAGAGGCGCGGCCTCGCGTACGTTCCAGGTGCCGGGCGGGCGCCGATGGCCAAGGATGTCGGTCACCTCGATCCGCACGCTTTTGATCCGAAGAGACACCCGCAGCTCGAAGTACCGCCTCGGTACACGCTCATGAGCGACAGCATGGGCGGCCAGCTCGGTGACGATCGCGGCTACGGCGTCGGCGGTGCCGATGCCGTGCGGGATGCCCCAGACGTCGAGCTGGGCGAGGACGAGGGGCCTTGCCGGGCAAGAGGGCGGGCTGAGCCGTTGGGTGAGCACGAGCTCGCGCAGGCGCACACGGTGACGAATTGGTCAGCACTCATGACTGGCCGTAACGGCGGGCGGAGGAGGTGAGCGCGGTGGTCGACGGGCGGGCGAGCGAGCCGGATTCTTCGGAGCCGTGGCAGGGCGTCGTCGGGGCGTCTCGGGCCGCGCTTCTCTCGGAACTGAGCTCTTCGCCGAGCATCTGCATCGCCTCCTTGTCTGCTCCCTCTGAGCAGCCGTAACAGGCATCGGCTGCCGGCGCCTACCCGTTTGCCGTGGGGGCCGGCGGCGTGTTCCGCCGGAGCGGGAGTTGCCGGGGTCGATCCCAACCACGGTCTGGGCCGAGCGACCCCGCCCCGCCTGGCGGTCATGCGGAGGCCGGGATCCCAAGCTCGGCGAGGAGCCCGCGCACTCGCTGTTCGACGGCGTCGCGGATCGGCCGGACGGCCTCGACGCCCTGGCCCGCCGGGTCGTCCAGTTGCCAGTCCAGGTACCGCTTGCCGGGGAAGACCGGGCAGGCGTCCCCGCAGCCCATGGTGATCACCACGTCCGACGACTGCACGGCCTGTGTGGTGAGAACCTTCGGCGTCTGGGCGGAGATGTCGACGCCGACCTCCTTCATCGCCTCCACGACAGCCGGGTTGACGGAGTCGGCAGGCGCGGAGCCGGCCGAGCGGACCTCGACCCGGTCGCCGGCGAGACGGGCGAGGAAGGCGGCGCCCATCTGGGAACGGCCGGCGTTGTGCACACAGACGAACAGCACGGACGGACGCGGGACGGAAGCGCTCATGGCAGGTGTCTTTCTCGTGGTGCGGTCAGAAGGAGGCGGGTTCGGGTGCGCTGTGCGGGACGCCGGCCTCGGGGCGGGCCGGGGTGGCTGTCGTGCCGTAGACCGCGGCCACGATGCCGAGCCCCAGCGCGGCGCCGAGCAACTGGGCGGTGATGAACGGGGTGACTGAGGCGGGCGCGATCCCGGCGAAGGTGTCGGTGAAGGCCCGACCGATGGTCACTGCCGGGTTCGCGAAGGACGTCGACGACGTGAACCAGTAGGCCGCCCCGATGTAGGAGGCCACCGCGGCCGGAGCGAGCGAGGCTCGGCCGATCCGGTCGAGTCCGAAGATCAACAGGATCAGCCCGGCCGTGGCGACGACCTCGCCCATCCACACATGGCCTGCGGAGCGGTCGTGGGTGGAGAACGCCACCAGCCGCTTGGCGAACATCGCGTCCGCCAGGATCGCCCCACCGATCGCGCCGGCGATCTGGGCCGGCACGTACGCGGCGACGTCCCGCAGGGTGAGGCCGTCCGGGGCGCGGCGGCCGGTGAACCAGGCGGCCAGGGTGACGGCCGGGTTGAAGTGCGCGCCGGAGACCGGCCCGAGCAGGGTGATCAGCACACCCAGACCGAAAACGGTGGCGAGGGAGTTGGCGAGCAGTTGCACGCCGGCGTCCCTCGACAGCGCGGTGGCCTGGATGCCGGAGCCGACCACCACCGCAACCAGCAGCCCGGTTCCGATCGCCTCGGCGGTGACGCGGCGGCCGAGAGGCGCCTTCACGCGCGGGCTCCGGCGGTCTGCGGGGTGGTCAGAAATGTGGCGACCCGGTCCAGGACACCCGGCAGTACCCAGTAGTAGACCCAGGTCCCGCGTCGCTCGCAGTCGATGAGACCGGCCTGCCGCAGGAGCTTGAGGTGGTGGGAGATCGTCGGCTGGGACAGGTCGAAGGCCGGGGTCAGCTCGCACACACAGACCTCGCCGCCCTCCCCGCGCGAGGCGATCATCGACATCAGGCGCAGCCGGACCGGGTCACCCAGGGCCTTGAACACCTTGGCCAGCTCGGCCGCGTGGTCCTCGTCCAGCGGCGCGGCGGACAGGCCCGGGCAGCAGGCGCCGTCCTGGCCGATCACCTCAAGCTCTTGTTTCGACATGCCTCTATGTTGACGTTTTTCGAATCAGGGCGCAAGGTTGCATCGATGCACGTCGATACAGGCCGTTCCGGGGCCCTCCTGTGCCCCGCCCCCTGGGAGTGAGTCATGAACGAGCAGTCCACCGACCTGCGCGAGACCGTCCGTCAGCGGTACGCGGCGGCGGCCATGAAGGTCTCCGAGTGCAGCACCGCCTGTTGCGGACCCGAGCCGGTCGAGGTCGACGAGAACTTCGGCTCGGCCCTGTACGCCGCCGAGGAGCGCGACACACTGCCCGTCGAGGCCGTCGCCGCCTCGCTCGGCTGCGGCAACCCCACCGCCGTCGCCGAGCTGCGCGAGGGTGAGCGTGTTCTGGACCTCGGCTCCGGCGGCGGCATCGACGTCCTGCTCTCCGCCCGCCGCGTCGGCCCGACGGGCAAGGCGTACGGGCTGGACATGACCGAGGAGATGCTCGCCCTCGCGCTGGCCAACGCGGCGAAGGCGGGGGCGACGAACGTGGAGTTCCTCAAGGGCACGATCGAGGCGATCCCACTGCCCGCGCACACGATCGACGTGGTGATCTCCAACTGCGTGATCAACATGTCCACGGACAAGCCGGCCGTATTCACCGAGGCCTTCCGCGTGCTCAAGCCCGGCGGCCGGATCGGCGTGTCCGACGTCGTCGCCGACGACGCGCTCACCCCCGAACAACGCGCCGAGCGCGGTGACTACGTCGGATGCATCGCGGGCGCGCTCTCCTTCGCCGAATACCGCGCGGGCCTGGAAGCCGCCGGTTTCACCGACGTCGAGATCACTCCGACCCACCCGGTCGCCGACGGCATGCACTCCGCGATCGTGCGCGCCACCAAGCCGCCGACCGCCGGAAGTGCCCACCGGGCAGCGGAGCTGAGCGACGTGTGCTGCGGCGTCAACGCCTGCTGTACCCCCGCCGAGACTTCCGCCGACCCCGCCCTCACCGTGACCGAGGCCAAGACCGCATCGGAGTCCGGCTGCCGGGACTGACGCCGTCGGCCTGCTACACGCTACGCGCCTTGAAGGCGCGACACCCCTTCACAGCCGCAGAGCGATCCGGCTGCCGCGCCGCCGTCGGCCACGCCCGGGAGCGAGAGCGGCGGCCGGGTTGATCTGGATGGACGGCAACCTTCGATGTTTTCGTAGTCATCTATGGTCGTCTGTAGTTGTATATCTTGATCGTGTGAAGCTTTCGGAGTGGACAGGTCAGCAGGGCGTGAGCTACCAGACCGCTTGGCGGTGGGTAAAGGACGGGAAGATGCCCGTTCCGGTCCGCCAAGCGCCCTCCGGGACGTGGCTGGTCGATGAGCCCGCCAAGGAGTCGGCCGGGCGGGTGGTGGCGTACTGCCGTGTTTCGTCCGCCGAGCCGAAGGATGACCTGGACCGGCAGGCGGTCCGCGTCGTGGCCGGTGCGAACCGGCAGGGGCTGGCCGTCGCCGAGGTCGGGTCCGGGCTGAACGGGCGGCGCCACAAGCTGCACCAGCTCCTGTCAGACCCGGGCGCGGCCGTTATCGTGGTCGAGCACCGCGACCGGCTGGCCCGGTTCGGTGTCGAGCATCTGGAGGCGGTGCTGTCGGCGGCCGGGCGGCGCCTGGTCGTCCTGGATTCCGCCGAGAGTGCTGATGACGTGGTGCGGGACATAACCGAGGTGCTGACCTCGATGTGCATGCGTCTGCACGGGCGGAGGGCGGCGAAGAACTGCGCTGCCCGCGCAGTGGCCGTGGCGACCGGCGAGGCCGACCAGTGAAGAAGTTCCAGCCCCAGCCTGGTTTCGTGGTGCAGGCGTTCCGGTTCGCGCTGGATCCGAACTCCGCTCAGGAGACCGCGCTGCGTTCGCACTGCGGTGCGGCGAGGGCGGCGTACAACTGGGCTGTGGGCTGGGTGACCGCCTCGTGGCGGCAGCGCGCGGCGGAGACTTCGTACGGCGTGTCCGAGGCGGAGCTGACCAAGTGGCGGCCGTGGTCGCTTCCCGCGCTGCGGAAGGAGTTCAACGCCGCAAAGCGCGTCGAAGCCAGGTTCGCCGACTGGTGGGAGGAGAACTCCAAGGAGGCGTACAACACCGGCTTGGCCAACGCGGCCGCCGCGTTCGACAACTATGCCAAGTCGAAGCAGGGCAAGCGGCGCGGCAAGCGGGTGGGCGCACCTCGGTTCAAGCCGAAGCGAAAGGCCCGCCTCGCCTGCCGGTTCACCACCGGCACGATCCGCGTCGAAGCCGACGGCCGGCACGTCACGCTGCCAAGGCTCGGCACCATCCGCACCCACGAGCCCACCGTCAAGCTCCTTGCCCGCGTGCAGGCCGGGACCGCGCGCATCCTTTCCGCCACCGTCCGGCATGAGCGCGGACGCTGGTTCGTCTCCTTCCAGGCCGAAGCCGCGCGGGACATCGAACGCGTCGCCCGCCCCGACGTGGCGGTGGGGATCGACATCGGCGTGAAGACGCTCGCGGTGATGGCCGACAGCACCAAAGAGATCCGCACCGTCCCCAACCCCGGACACTACGACGCCGCGCTGAAGCAGCTGCGCCGGGCCTCGCGTACCGTCTCCCGCCGTCGTGGACCCGACCGCCGCACCGGGCACAAGCCGTCCAAGCGGTGGGAGAAGGCCAACGCTGCCCGCAACAAGCTGCATCACCGGGTGGCGAACCTCCGCGCGGACGCCCTGCACAAGCTCACCACCGCCGTGGCCGCCGAATACGGCACGGTCGTGGTCGAAGACCTCAACGTCGCCGGCATGCTCCGCAACCGGCGTCTGGCCCGCCGCATCGCCGACGCCGGGTTCGGCGAGATCCGACACCAGCTCACCTACAAGACCAGCCAGCGGCACGGCACCCGCACCATCACCGCAGACCGCTGGTACCCGTCCTCCAAGACCTGTTCCGGGTGCGGCGCGGTGAAAGCCAAGCTGCCGCTGCACGTCCGGACCTACCACTGCGACGCCTGCGGCCTGGTCATCGACCGGGACGACAACGCTGCCCGCAACCTCGTCGCCCTCGCAGCGGCGAGCACGACCGGTACCGGAGTGGCCGGAGACCGGGACACCACACAGGTGTCGAAGCCTCGTGGAGCCGACCAGAAGACCCGCACCACCCGCCGCAGCCGAAAGGCCACGGCGGGGCAGGCAGGTGGCGCAACGCTGCCGCACCAGCGGCAGAAGGAAGCGAGAGACCGTACTCAAGCTGAAGCCCTCACGCTTTGGTGACGAGACGGACCTCCCGGGCCGGAATGCCCGGGATGCTGAGACCTGACTACGGTCTCGGCAACGGTTAGCGTGGGAGGAGCACGACGACCTGGGTCGAGTGCGCCTGTCCCGGCCGGCGAGGAAGGTGTGCCCCCGATGAGCGACATGGCGGCTGCACGTGCGCGGGCGCTCGGAGACTTGGTCGCGGCCAGCCATCTGATGACCTTCGAACAGGTGCCCGCGGCGGTGGCGGCGCACGCCGCGCGGGCGGGCTGGTACGAAACGTTGATCTACCTGGTAGATCTGCAACAGGACCGGCTGCACCTGCTCACCGGGGAGGGTGGGGACGCCGGACGGGGCGGCACCGACCCACCGGCCGAGATGTCGGTCGAGGGCACGGTGGCGGGCCGGGCCTTCCAGCTGGGCGGGGTCTTCCCGGCGTCGGCGTCCTCCAGTGGGCGGTGGTGGGTTCCCCTGCTGGACGGAACCGAGCGCATGGGAGTGCTGCGGGTCACCCTGCCGGATGCGCAGGAGCCGGACGAGGACGTGGGCAAGCTGGCGGCACTGGTCGCACTGCTGCTGGCCAGCAAGCGCGGAACGAGTGACTCCTACGCCCGGCTGGTCCGGCGCCGCCGGATGAAGGTGGTGGCCGAGATGGAGTGGTGTCTGATGCCGCCGCGAACCTTCGCCACCGACCGGGTCCTGATCAGCGCGGTGATGGAACCGGCTTACGAGGTCAGCGGCGACGCGTTCGACTACGCTCTGGCCGATGAGACCGTGCACATGGCGCTCTTCGACGCGATGGGTCATGACACGGCCGCCGGACTGACCGCGAATCTGGCGGTGGCCACGTGCCGTAACTACCGGCGCCAGGGCGCCGACCTGGTCCAGACCGGGGTCGGCATCGAGGAGGTGCTCACAGAGCAGTTCCGCGGCGCACGCTACGCCACCGGCATCCTGGCGCATCTGCAACTGGCCACCGGCCTGTTCACCTGGATCAGCCACGGCCACTACCCGCCGGTCATCGTCCGCGGCCGCCGCACGGTCGTGCACCCGGCCTGCCCGCCCTCACCCCCCTTGGGCACCGGCCTGGATCTGCCCGCGACCGTCTGCCGAGACCAGCTGGAACCCGGTGACCGGCTGCTGCTCTACACCGACGGCATCACCGAAGCCCGCAATCCGACCGGCCAGGAATTCGGCCTTCAACGTCTGATCGACTTCCTCGTCCGCCACCACACGGACGACCTGCCCGTCCCGGAAACCCTGCGCCGTCTGATCCACCACCACCTCGACTACCACCACGGACAGCTCAACGACGACGCCACGATCGTGCTGCTGGAGTGGCACGGGCCGACCCCCTACCGCCCCGAGAGCCTGGAGACCCGAGTCGGTCTTCCCCCCTCCACCTGCCGCGACGAGCCCGTGATCACCACCTGACCGGCCAACCCGCCCCTCACCGTGAGATCTGAACGGCTGGAACGGCTCCGTTCGTTGAAGGCGTGTGGCGGACCGGCACCCGGCCTGGACTCGAAGGGACATTCACGCGTTGTCCACGCGATCGCGGACACAGCAAGTGAGTTGAAAGGGCGTCAGTATGAGCCGTCCGTTGCTGCACAGACGCTTCACGCCGTTGACCGACACGCTGCCCTACCTTCGGCTCGGCCAACCGCCCACGTCTGTCCGGGAGTTGACCGGCCTGACCTCCACGGTCCCGATGTGGTGCAAGGACGAGAGCGGATACGGAGCGGGCGGCTGGGGCGGCAACAAGATCCGCAAGCTGGAGTGGATCCTGCCGGATGCCCGCCGACAGGGGGCGCGCACTCTCCTCACCGTGGGCGGTCTCGGTACCAACTGGGGACTGGCCGCCGCCCTCTACGGCAAGGAGCAGGGGCTCTCCACCGCGATCGCCCTGATCGACCAGCCGCTCGACGAGCACGTACGGGCGCAACTGGTCCGGCTGCGCCGCTCGGGCGCAGCGTTGTACCGTACCCACACCAAGCGGCGGACCATCGCATCCGCCCCTTGGCTGTTCCTACGGCATGCCACCGGCCGCAGGCTCCCGTACTTCGTGCCCCCGGGCGGATCGACCCCCGTCGGCACGCTCGGCTATGTCGAAGCGGCCTTCGAACTTGCGGACCAGATCGCCTCGGGTGAGCTGCCCGAGCCCTCTCATGTGGTCACAGCGGTCGGCTCCGGGGGTACGGCGGCCGGGCTGGCGCTTGGCCTGCGGCTGGCGGGGGTGCACACCCGGGTGGTGGGTGTGGTCGTCAACGACACCCTTCGCCTCGATGCCCCGGCCGTCGTCGCGTTGGCCGGCCGGACGGAACGTCTGCTGCGGGAGCGTGGTGCCGACTTTCCGCCCGTCCGCCTCACCGTGGATGACGTGACCATGGTCAGGGACTGGCTGGGCCCTGGCTACGGTCACGCCACCCTCGAGGCCGAGCGGGCGCGGGCCCTGGCCACGGCCACCGCGTCGCTGGAGCTCGAACCGGTGTACACCGCCAAGGCGCTGGCGGCACTGCTCGCGATGGCGGACGACGGCCGTCTGGGCCCGGCCCCGGTTCTCTTTCTCAACACCTACGGACCACGCTAGCCCCTGACGAACCGCCAGGTCTTGCTGTCGAGGGCGACGCATACGCTCGGGGACAGCACGATGGTGCGCAGGATGCCGGTGCGGGTGTCGTAGTCGATGCCCTCCACCTCATAGTTTCCCGTACACCAGCTCTCCAGCGGTAGCTGACGCAGGGCCGTGACATGGCCGGAGACGTCGGTTCCGGTCAGCGGCCCCGCGAGATCGATCTGTACCAGGGGTTTGGTCATCCCGGACAGGACGCCCGCGGAGTCGTCCGAGGCGCACAAGAGGGTCGTCGAGCTGGAGAAGTCACAGCCCTGGATGTCCGCCACCGCGTGGTCGAGATTGATCGTCGCGGCCAGTGGGAGGTTCTGGGAGGGGGAGGTGTCGGGGTTCTGCCCGGGAGTGGGGAAGACCAGGAGGCGGGTCATCGTGCCCCATTCCCCGGAGACCATCCACCGGCCGCCGGGGGCGATCGCGTCGAAGGAGTTGTTGGAGGCCTCGCCGTTGGCGAGTTGATGGGTGTACTCCGCCCAGGTGCCGTCGGGCCGCTGCACCCGGAACATCTTGGCGGTCCCGGAGTCCGACTGGTAGGGCTCGATGTAGTAGCCCTCCGGGGAGGCGTCCGGGTCGCCGACGTGGTTCCAGCCGCGGCTGCTGGTGCCGAGGGGGATGGTGCCCAGGCCGGTGTACCGGTTGGGACTTCCGGCAGGGGTGTAGATGCTGGTCAGCCCCTGACTTTCCGTCAGGGGCCGGGCTCTGTCGGAGCCGACCGGCGTCCAGGTGTCCGCGGCGGCGGCAGGCTGTGGGCTCACCGCGAGGACGGTACAGGCGAGGGTGGCGCTCAGGGCGAGGAGGCGCTGCCGTGACAGCTTCGGTATTCGCATGCCGAAGGCCTATCGTGCGGCTCCGCGGCGCGGAGAGCCGTGTTTCGGCCTCTTTGGCTCCGGTCGCTGTCGGGGTCCCCGGTGGACCCGGCCGCGCCCTGAAGGAGTAGTCCGAAGGGGGTACGGGTGCGCCGGGCGAGGGTGGTGCTCGCCCGCGATGTGCCCTGGGCCGGCGTACATCGCCCGTCCCCTGGTGTGCTCCGGCCCTGGCGCAAGCGTGCACGCGTCGCGTGCGCCCGACACCGCACCGTCGCAGTCTGGACGTAGGCCCCATCACCGATCGGTACGAGACGGGAGGTTCCCCATGAAAATCGCTGTGCTCGGCGGCACCGGATTGATCGGGTCGCGGGTGGTGAGGAAGCTGGGCGAGGCCGGACACGAAGCTGTACCGCACTCCAAGTCCACGGGTGTCGATGTGATCACGGGCCAGGGTGTGGAGGAGGCGGTGGCCGGAGCCGATGTTGTTGTCAATCTGACGAATTCCCCGACCTTCGACGACGCCTCCCCGGAGTTCTTCCGCACCTCGATGGACAACCTTCTGGCCGCCGGCCACCGGGGAGGGGTCGGGCACGTCGTCATCCTCTCGATCGTCGGCGCGGACCGAGTGCCCAAGCTCGTCTACTACCGGGCCAAGGTCCTCCAGGAGGACCTCCTCAAGTCGGGGCCGATTCCCTACTCGATCGTCCGTGCCACCCAGTTCATGGAGTTCATGGACGCGGTCCTGTCCTGGACCACCGAGGGCGACGTCGTCCGTCTGCCGGCCACTCCGCTCCAGTTGATCGCCGCCCAGGACGTGTCGGACACCGTCGCCGAAGTCGCTGTCGGCGCCCCGTTGAACGGTGCCCTCAACGTCGCCGGTCCCGATGTCTTCCCGTTGGACGAACTCGGCCGGATCACCCTGAACGCCCGCCCCGACGGCCGCCGAGTCGTCACCGACGACACCGCCGGCATGTTCGCCGCGGTCCCCGGCGATGCCCTCATCCCCAAGGGCGACGTCCGCATCGCCCCCACGCACTACAGCGACTGGCTCTCCTGAAGCGCCCGGTCCAACCCTGGAGGTCCCGCCATGGCGGACGAAGAGTCGGCGTCGGACGGCGCTATGAGCCCACCGCGCTCGGAGGCATGGAAGACGGCGCTCACTGTGCTGCAGTCAGTGACACCGCCGTTCGTTCCGGAGGGCCCGGAGGTGATGACGGTCATGGTCGAGTTCCCTCCCGGCGATCCGGGAACTCCTCCCCACCGGCACTCGGGACCTGCCTTCGGCTACATGCTGGAGGGGGAGATGCTCTTCGAACTGGAAGGCGAGCCTGAGCGGGTGATCAAGGCCGGGGAGACGTTCTGGGAGCCGGGCGGCGATGTCATCCACTACCAGGACGGGAACAACCGGACGGACTCCAGGAGCCGCTTCCTCGTCACCATGGTGTGTGTGCCGGGCCGGCCCATGCTCACCCTGGTCGACGACGAGGAACTGGCCCGGCGTCAACATCTGCGAGCTCCCCGTCCGGGTACCTCGGCGACCTGACGCACCGCTTGTGCGGGTGCTGCCGTTCCCGTACGTGGAAGCGGGTGCCGGACGGCGAGCCGGCCCCGTGCGGGTGTGCGGGGCCGGCTCATGGCATCGGTGCGGCGGCACCTCGCCTGCTGTCCGTGATCACTCGCCGTCGGCGGCGAAGGTGGCGAGACCGGTGTCGATGAGCCGAGCCGCACGGCGCACGTCGCCTGCGACCCGCTGGTGGATCTCCGAGGGCGTACGTTCCGCGTCCATGTGGCGGCGCAGGCTGTGGAATTGGACCCTCCACAGGCCGAGCAGTGCGGCCGCCGCGACCTGAGGCTCCGGGTCTTCGGGCTTCATTCCGGCCCGCTCGGCGAGGACTTCGGCGGCCACCGCGACGAACCGGTCCATCATGTCGCTCTGGTAGGCCCGCAGTGCGGGCGTGGTTCTGATCAGGTCACCGAAGCGCTGGTGGGCGGCGATCGCTGCCGACGGATCGCTGCTCTCGGTCAGGGAGGACATCACGCCTGTCAGCTCGGAGTCCAGGATGCGCAGCGCCGCCGCGACCGGCGGAACCTCGTGCTCGGCCAACCCGGTGCGCAGGGCGGCCATGGTCGTCTCCAGCCGGTCCATGACCAGCGCCTCTTTGGTGGGGAAGTAGTTGAAGACAGTCTTCTCCGACACCCCGCAGGCCTCGGCGACCTCCGCCACCCGGACCGCGTCGAACCCCCGCGCCATGAACATGCGCGCGGCCGTGTCCGACAGTTGCCGGCGCATCAGCCGCTTCTTGCGCTCCCGCAGCCCTTCGGTCGCCCGACGCATGCCCGTGCCACTCATGCCCGCATGTTAGTACAGTAGCCAAAATAACTCAATCACTATAAATTTATAGCGACTGTAGAGAAGCCCGGGTGTGCCAAGGAGTCCCCATGAGTGAGTTCCGCATCGTCTGCGACTACCCCCATCCGGTGGCGAAGGTCTGGCGGGCGCTGACCGACCCGGCACTCGTCCCGCTGTGGACGTCCACCGGCCAAGGCGGCCGTCCGGAAGGCTTCTCACCCACGGTCGGCACGAGGTTCCGGTTCATCGGGAAGCCGACGCCGGGCTGGCGCGGGATCGTCGACTGCGAGGTTCTCGAGGTCGACGCCCCACGACTGCTCCGCTTCACCTGGGTCGGCGACGAGAACGGTGCGGCCACCTTCGTCGCCTACCGCCTCGAAGTGACCCCCACCGGCACCAGGTTCACCTGGGAACACACCGGCTTCACAGGATTCGGCGGGTTCGTCATGTCGAAGGTGCTGCGCTCGGTCAGGACGAAGATGCTGACCGAGGCCTTGCCGGCCGTGCTCGACGACCTGGACGACGCCGGCGCCCTCCGACCCACGTCGCCCCTCCGGCCGAGGACGCTGGACTGAAGTGCCCGAGAGTCAGTGGCCGAGGCGCGCGGCACGACGAGCAGTGGGCCAACCGGTAGCGATTCACATTCGCAGCGCCGCCGCTCGTACGAGGACCGCGTGACAACCCGCCGCACCCTTGGCGCCGGCCCCCCGGCGCCCGCGCACATCCGCGCCGCCCAGGCCGACCTACTCGACGCCCTCCCCGGAATCCACCTCCGCGACCTGGACGAGCTGCGGGCCCGAGGAGTGTTCGGCATCCACCCGGCGACCTCCCCGACTCCGCGGCGGATCCTCGGAGCCGACGGCCGGGCCCACGAGGAACCGCCCGGGCCGAATTTCGCGCGCCCTGCGTGCACCCCGCACCCTACGATCACCGGTACGGCTGCTGGAAAAGGGGGCGGGGATGCGTAGGGACATCAAGGACGGGACTGCGGCAGCGATGCGGCTCGCGGGAGATGCGCCGCTTCGGAGCACGCTCGATGTCGCCGACCCCGGCGACTGGCTCGCACTGGACGCAGGAGTGCGTGAGGTGGCCTGGTACCGCTCGCGGCTCCTGCCGGAGTGGGAGCACTCGGCCCCGCTGCCCGTCGACCTGACCCAGCTTGGCGAGTCTCGGCTCGCCCTTGCCCTCTGCCACCGCGACGGGCGGATCCGTCAGGAGGCGGTAGGTCGGTCGGCCCCTTACCCCGCTCTGCTGCCGTTGATCGTGATCCGCTGCGCTGATTGGGTCGGCCCAGTGCGTGAGCGCGCCCGGCAGCTACTGCGCGAGGTCCTGGATGTGGGCTCTGCCCTCGACCTCACGCCGCTGATCCTGCGCGTCGGCCGCCGCGACAGAGGCGCCTTCGGCGTCGAGGTGCTCGGGGAGGTTCTGCGCCGGGCATCCCACGGGCGGCTCGCTGTTCTCTTCGCTGACCCCGACCGCATCGTCCGGCGGTTCGCGTACCGGCTGGCCGTCGAAGGCCGGCTGCTCCGTCCCTCCGAGCTGGCCCGCGCGGCCGCTCAAGACCCGGACACCGTGGTCCAGGACCTGTGCGCCACAGCAGCGCTCACGGCCCTGCGTGACGAGGAGGCGTACGAGGACGTGCTGCCGCCACTGCTGACCGCGCGCAACCCGCGCACCCGTTCGGCGGGCGTCACCGCGCTGCGGCGGGCGGGGCGGTCAGAGCAGGCGAAGCAGTTCCTGAGCGACCGGTCAGCGCTGGTGCGTGCTTGTGCCCGGTATGTCGTACGACAACATGGAGGTGATCCGACGGCCTGGTACCGGGAGCGGTGCACGGCACCGGACGACCCGGAGCTGTCGCCCGGTGCGGTCATCGGACTGGCCGAGTGCGGGGTCCGCGCGGACGCCGGGCTGCTGTGGCCGCTGGTCGCGCACCCGGCGGCCGGGGTGCGTGCACAGGCGGTGGCCGGGCTGCGGGCATTGGACTGCGCGGATGCGGAGCAGTTGCGGCCGCTCCTCGACGACCCTGCCGCCGGTGTCGTGCGCGAGACGGCCGTCGCGCTCCTGCCATCGGCAAAGGAACTGCCCGCCGACTGGCTGCTGGAACGCACCGGCTCAGAGTGGCCGCGGTACGTCCGGCTCGCCGCATTCCGGCTGCTCGATGCGCGCGGCGGAGTTGTGGCGCTGCGGGCGGCGGTAGGGCTGCTGGAGGACCCGGATGTGAAGCTGCGCGCCTGGGCAGGGCAGTCCGTGCAGCGCTGGCATCCGTCGGCGCATGTGCGGCGCGGCGATGCGGAGGTGGGGGAACTGCTCGACCGGAGCCGGCACCTCTTCAGCGACCATGTGCTGCGGCGTCGCAAGTTGGAGGCCGGGGTGGACACTTGAACACGCTGGGCAGCGCCTTCAAGGGTCGATGGCGTGCGCGCGGCCGGGGCTGCCCGTAATGCTGGATCAACGCCTCGTACGCCGCGTAGGAGGGCTTCTCGACGAAGGCAATGAGCCTCTTCACATCCAGAGGCCACAGCCCGCGGACAGTCGCCGCGACCTCGCCCTTACAGCGTCTTCGCCCACCTCAACCTCTCCGACGATGTCGAAGCGGTAGACGGCGGCGGCCTCACATGGCGCGCAGGCCCCGGTCGGTGAAGGCGATCAGCCACTCGAAGCTCTCGTCGATGTCGGCGCTCCACTGGAAGCCGTTGGCCGCCTGCAACGTGGCGAAGCCATGGCAGAGGCTGCGGAGCATGCGCAGGGCGTGGTCCACGTCGGACTCTGCGATCTCGTAGCCGCGCAGGACCGCCGTGAACGCGTCGAGCAGCCGCTGCCCCGCGGTGGCCAGCGGATCGTCCGGGCCGGACGGTTCCATGCCGATGGTCGCTGCGTACCGGCCGGGGTGCTCCAGGACGAAGGCGCGGAAGGCGCGTGCCGCGGCCGCCAGAGCGTCGCGGCCCGCGTACCCCTGGACCGCGCTGCCGACGGCGTCGGCGGCCTCGTGCAACGCCAGGGCCGCGATGCGCCGGTTGAGGTCTTCCTGGCCGCCCACGTGCTTGTACAGGGACGGGGTACGCACGCCCACCCGCTCGGCGAGCAAACCCATCGTCAGGCCGGCGAGGCCCACCTCGTCAGCGAGGGCGGCACCGGCCGCGACCACGGCCGCCGGGTCCAGGCCGGCCCTAGGCATGAGCGGCGGCCGATCGGAGGAAGGTGAGCATGAGTGCAACCACCTGGTCGGGGAACTGGTCGTGCGGGTAGTGCCCGGCGCCCTCGATCATCTCAAGGCGGCCGAGGCCGGACGGCAGGGCCTCGACGATCGCCGAACCCTCGGCGTGCGGGTCGGCCCAGTCGGGGTCGAGCGTGCCCATCACGACCAGGACCGGGCAGCGGACGCCTTCGAGCTGCGCGCCGGCGTCGGTCGGCGCGCTGCGGCCCATGCCCTGCATGGCCTTCATCCGGCCCGGTTCGCGCAACAGGGCGTCGACACGGCCCAGCCGCTCGGCCCAGTCGGCGGGCTTCACGCCGGGGTAGGCCACGTCGAGGTACGAGCGCCAGAGCGGCACGCTGCCGAACGTGCCCGCGCCGAGCAGCCGCAGCATGCCCTGCCTGAAGCGCTTCACCCGGAGATCGCCGAGGCGGATCGACTGCTTGCGGGTGAACGGCGCCAACTCGACGACCGCTGCGATCAGCGAGGGCTCCTGCGCCGCGGCGATGGTGGCGGCGCCGCCGGAGATCGAGTGGCCGACGAGCACGGCCGGACCGCCCAGATGGCGGATCACAGCGAGCAGGTCGCCGGCGATGGCGGTGCGGCTCCAGGCCGGCCAGCCGACGCTGGACTCGCCGCAGCCGCGCAGATCGACCGCAGCGACCCGATAGCCCGCCGCCACCAGCGGCGGGATCACGGCACGGTACGCGGCGCGGCTGTCGCCCATGCCGTGCGCGAGAACGATCAGCGGCCCGGACCCCGCCACCTCGTAAGCGAGCGTGCCGCCGTCGACGGCAAGGTACTCGGTCATGACATCCCCATTCGGCTAACCGTGTTAGCTAAAAGCTAATCTGATTAACCAAGTCTGTCAACATGAGCTGGTCGACGCCTGCATCCACGAGTTGCGGCAGTGCGTCCTCAAGGAACTCCTGGACCATCCCGGCCTGGCACCTGGACGGGCGGCTCGATGCGATCGCCCGTGCCAACCGAGCAGCAGAACGGGCCTGTCGGCCCGGTCTCGGATCAGGTGGCCGGTCCGGCCGGTTCGCCGCACAGCAGGTCGGGGCGGGCATCGACCATGGCGAACGCCCTCACGAGTCCGGCGACGAGCGTGTCGTCGATGCGGTAGAGCCGTGCTCGTTCGTCCCGCTGGAGCAGGGGACCCGCGCCGCCCGGGCCCGGGCATCAACGACGCGATCATCTGGAGGAGCGTCTGCTCGCAATGACGCGAAGCAACCGATCAGGGCTGCAGACACTCCCTAGTGGCGGTGCGGGGTTTGGTGGTTGGTGGGTGTCTGGTGTTCGGGGGCGGTTCGCTGGGGAGTGGGGGTGCTCCAGCTGGCGAGGAGTTGGAGGGCTTCGGCGGAGGGGGTGTGGGGTTCGGTGGTGTAGAGGCAGAGGGTTTGGCCGGGGTCGGTGGGGAGCGTGAGGGTCTCGTAGTCGAGGGTGAGGTCGCCGACCAGGGGATGGTGGAGATGTTGGGTGCCGTGGGCGCATTGGTCGACGCGGTGGGCTGCCCACCAGGTCTGGAATTCGGGAACCTTGACGGAGAGTTCGCCGAGGAGTTCGTTGAGCCGGCGGTCGTCGGGGTAGCGGGCCGCGGCTAGGCGGAGGCCGGCGGTGAAGGTCTCGCCGACCTTCTCCCATTCGGTGTAGAGGTCGCGGGCGGCGGGACTGAGGAGGACGAAGCGGGCGAGGTTGCGTTCGCGGTGGGGGAGAGCGGTGAAGTCGGTGATGACGGCCTGGGCGAGGTGGTTGGCGGCGAGTACGTCGATGCGGTGGTTGATGACGAGAGCGGGGGTGACGTCGTTGAGGACGTCGAGCATGCGGTGGACGGCGGGCCGTACCCGCGGTAGCTGGGCGGCGCGGGGCCGACCCGTACCGGGTGTCTTGGGGCGGGCGAGTTCGAAGAGGTAGCCGCGCTCGGTGTCGTCCAGGCGCAGGGCCCGGGCAACGGCGTCCAGCACCGCCTCTGAGACGTGGGGGTGGCGGCCTTGTTCGAGGCGGGCGTAGTAGTCCGTGCTCACGCCGGCCAGGTGTGCGACCTCTTCGCGGCGTAGTCCCGGCACGCGGCGTGCGCCGCTGCTGAAGGGGGCTCCTGCGTCCTCGGGACGCAGGCGGGCTCGTCGTGAGCGCAGGAAGTCGCCCAGTTCGCCGTTGTGGTCCATGCGTCCAGTGTCACTCCGGCAGGGCCTCTGCGGCGGGTGAGGGTGGACCAGCCAGTCCTAGGTTCGGTTAGGCGTGCGCGGGGCGCCCGCGGGGGCGTGCGGGACGCGACCCTGGATTGCGGACCGGGATGGCAGCGTCGCCTGATCGGTGCTCTACGGCTGAAGCGGAGCCCTCACCAGTGTGTGGTGAGCGCCCACCTGCGTGTGACTCCTCCGCGTGTGAATCCACGTGTGTGAGCCCCGTGTGTGCGGGTCCGCGTTGGTGTGTGTCCCACGTGTGGGGTGACATCGGCGGTGGAGCGGGCGCGGCTGGCCTTCCTTCTCTCGACCCCCTTCTTCGGAGTAGCTGAATCATGCCCTTTGTCATCTATGTCCTGAGCCTGGGAATCTTCGCTCAGGGCACGTCGGAGTTCATGCTCTCCGGGGTGCTGCCCTCCATTTCCCATGATCTAGGTGTGCCTCTCGCCTCCGCCGGGCTGCTGGTGTCCGCCTTCGCCGTCGGTATGCTCGTCGGAGCGCCTCTGCTCGGTCTGGTCACGCTGAGGATGCCCCGCCGTGTCGCGCTCATCGGTTTCCAGCTCGTCTTCATCGCCGCTCATGTGGCTGCCGCACTGGTGCCGAGTTTCGGGTTCCTGCTGGCGATGCGGGTGGTGTCGGCGATGGCTTACGCCGGGTTCTGGGCTTTGGCCTCGGTCGCGGCCGTGTCGCTGGTGGACGCCTCCCAGCGCGGCCGGGCGGTGTCGGTGGTCGTCTCCGGGCTGAGTGTGGCGACGATCGTCGGTGTTCCGGCCGGTACGGTGCTGGCGCAGCATGCCGGGTGGCAGGCGGCTTTCTGGGCCGTGGCCGCGCTCACCGCGCTCTCCGCGGTCGCCCTGATGATCGTCCTGCCCGGCGGCCGTGGGACCGCGGCGGAGCAGCCTGTCCTGAGTGCGGAGCTGCGTTCGCTGCGGGTGCCGCGGCTGTGGGTCGCCTACGGCACCACCGCGCTGTCCGTGGCCGCCAACTTCGCGATCTTCGCTTACCTGGGTGCCCTCCTTCAGGACGTCACGGGGCTCAGCGAGGGCCTCGTCCCCGTGGTGCTCGGGATCTACGGCGTGGGTGCGCTGGCCGGTCTGACCGTGGGAGGACGTGCCGCCGACCGGACCCCCTTCGCCCTCCTGCTCTGCGGCATGGGTTCCTTCGCCGTGGTCGCGGCCGTCCTCGCGGTCACCGCGGGCAGTGTGTGGGCCGCAATCCCGCTCGTGGTGCTGCTGGGCGCGGCCGAGTTCTCCGTCACGCCCGCCGTCAACGCCAGGGTGTTCTCGATCCTGGGCGAGACCCGGACGCTGGGGGGCGCGGTGAACATCGCGGCCTTCAACGTCGGCATCGCGGCCGCGCCCATGGTGTCGGGTCTCGTCATCGGCACCGGGCTGGGTCTGGCGGGTACGGCGTGGATCGGCGCCGCGTTCGCGGTGGCCGCCATGGGCACCACCCTGCTGGACCGCCGCCTCACCCGGCGCCACCAGGCTGCCGCACCGGAAGACGTAGTGCTCCCGCCCACTCCTGAGCCGGAGCGGGCCGGCGCCGTCCTCTGACGGTTCCAGCCCGTATGGCGTGTGCGTGCCCCGGGCTGCCGTCCCTGGGCTCCCGTTTCCGCAACACGCGGGGTGTGGTGCAGGGTCTGCCGCCGCAGGCCGGCTCGGTCACCCGTCTTCGGTGATTCGGCCGTCGGCCGGAGGCGGTTGCAGTTGTGGGCTCCGCCGCTTCGCGGAGCGCATCTGCTCCCGCCGAGTCAGTGACGTGGTGGTGTGGCATCGGTAGCCGTGCGGCGGTGCCGCGATCTGCGCTCCCTGTACACGCCAGCGAGCCGCCGCAGCAGAGGGCTCCGGCCAACAGACCATCAATAAGGACCGTTCGCCCCGGTCTGGGGCGCCAGAAGAAGGGATGCCGCATGATGTCTTCGACGAGGACGGAGCAACTGGCGCAGAGTATCGATCTGGTCGTGGCCGCCGTCGACGGCGTACCGGTGGACCGGTACGGCGATCCGACCCCCTGCGCGGAGTTCACGGTGAAGGATCTCGTCAATCACATCGCCATGATGCTCCTGCTGACACGGGACGTGGGGGCCCGGACGGCATGGGACCCCAGCCTGCTGACCGCCAACCCGGTGCCTTTCCTTGCCGAACGGCCGGATTCCGATTGGGCTGATCTGCTGGCCGGCAAGGCAGAGCCGGCGGCAACCGCGTGGTCGGCGTCGGCGGCGTGGGAGGGGGAGGCCGCGCTGGGCGGGCCGCCTATGCCCGCCACTGCGCTGGGGGAGATCCTCATTGCCGAATTCGCCATCCATGCCTGGGACGTTGCGGTGGCCACCGGTCAGCGTCTCGACGTCCCCGCGTCGTTGGCCAAGGCCGCGTTCGACACCTACACGCGAGAGGCACCCCGCATGCGCGCCTCGGGCCTTCTGGGCGAGGAGGTGCCGCAAGATGCTCACGCGCCTCTCTTCGACCGTGCCCTGGCCCTGACCGGCAGGGATCCCCGATGGGCCCGGCCCACGCGCTAGGTGTATTGACCTGAAGGGTTGGATGTACGTGGGGTTTCTCCCGGTGCGGCGGTGGGGGCACCGCCCGCGCGAGCGAAGCCGAGCGTGGGGGAGCGTGCATGGTGTCGTGGGGGAGGCGGGAGTTTGACGACAGGCCCGAGGCGAGCCGGTTCGAAGGGGGGCGGGTGCATGAAGCGAGGGTCGCGCTGGTCGGTCTGCGATGGCGGGCCTCGTAACCCTCGCGGCCGCACTGCGTGTGGAGGCCGATGGCCCTCCGGCAGGTCCGCCGCCGACGGTGCCGCCCGCCGGGGCTGACGGATTCCGGGTTGTCGGCGCCGGCGGTGGAGCTGTTCGGAAACCGCCCTCGGCTCTCAGTGACCGGCAGGTGGCTCGAAGCAACCCGCCTCCGGGTAGGGGCCATTGGTTGACACCTGGTAATTGGTCTTCTGCACGAACGCGGTGACGCAGGCATCGGCATGGACGCGCAGGCCCACCAGGGCGCCCTCGGGCCTGACCTCCCGGCCGTTCTCGAAACGCGAGTCCATCGGTTTGACCTGCAGTGTCCCGCGGAGCAGGTTCCCCTTGGCGTCGAAACTCTCCTCCTGGTAGCCGAGTTTGAGCATCGCAGCGCGGACCGTCTTCGGGTCCCACGTCCTTCGCTGCCACAGCCGCTTGAGCACCGGCTCGATGCGGTCGGCCTCCCGCTGGGCGTCCTTGGCGCTCGCGGCGGACATGTTCCCCGAGATCCGGAAGCCGTTGTTCTCGCGGTAGTGAGGGGCGCCGTCGCCGGCCCCCGGCTCCACGTAGGGAGACGACCTCATGGACGGGCTCCGGGTGGTTCCGGTCCCCTTGGTCATGGTCCCGCCGGCCGCCCCCGCGGTCGCGTGCTCCGTACCACAGGCGCCGAGCGGCAACGTCGCGAGCAGGATCAGAGCCGCTGTTGCGGCGCCCCTGCCGCGCTGCCGGGACCCGCTCCGTCCGGCCGCTCCGAACCCACCCTTTCCCATGAAACCCTCCCGCATCTCCGCGTCCCCCATTTCAAGGTCAAGCTCACGATAGGCGTCACCCCTTGCCCGATCCTGAGTATCCGTACTCACCTCCACGCCCGAGGGCTGTTTCACAGCGGTGGCGGCGTCGGCGACGAAGCTCGCGCCGGGTGATCTGTTCGCTGGGCACAGGCGAGAAGGGTCCGTAGGGTGCAGGCATGACCGGCGACAGCGAGCGAGCGGTGCAAGCAGCCATCCATGGAGAGATGCGTCTGCTTGATCCCGAGGTGCGTGCTTCTACGGCCCTTGTGCTGGAGCTTCTGGATCCGGAGTTCACCGAGTTCGGGGCGTCGGGGCGGCGGTGGGACGTGGAGTCGATCCTCGCTGCCACGAGCGCCGGAACGGTGTCATCGGAGTCTCCGGTGAAGGTCAGTGCGATGTCCGGGGTCGTTCTTGCTCCGGGCGTCGTTCATCTGACGTATCTCGCCGACAATCAGGGGCGTCGCGCCTGGCGGAGTTCCCTGTGGCGGCTGACGGAGACTGGCTGGCGCATGTACTTCCACCAGGCGACTTTGACCAGCTGAACCCTCCCGCGGCTGCGGAGTCCGGGGTCGGCTCCTGGCTGTGCAGGGCATGTACGCGGTGCGGGCTCAGCCTTCCTGGGGGGCGGCCTGGCGGCGGTCGTAGGCGGCGCGGGCCTCGTGCACCGTGGCGGCCCGCTTCTCGGTCCACGTGCACAGGGTCCGCGTCTCCTCGGCGACCTCACGGCCGAGTTCGGTCAGTCCGTACAGCACCAGAGGTGGAGCCACCTTGGGGTCGACGCTGCGCAGGACCAGGCCGTCCCGTTCCAGTGTCCGCAGGGTCTGGGACAGCATCTTGCGGCTGATGCCGCCCAGGGATCGCTGCAGTTCGGAGTAGCGCTGGACGCCGAGCTCGCGAAGGCTCACCAGCATGAGCAGAACCCACTTGTCGGCCAGGTCCACGAACACGTCACGGCTCGGGCAGAGCGCGTCAAGAATGTTCATGGGCGGCGGGTTCGGGTCAGTGCTCGCTGAGCGCTCTTCTGCAGCCATGACAATATCCTATACCATGCCACGAAACGGAGCTATGTCTCCATTTGAGGTTTGGCCTCCATTAGAGGTTTGGTTTGGCCTCCATTAGAGGTTTGAGTGTGCGGCTCGATCTGCTCGCCGATCCTGGAACGGATCGCCTCAACCGCTGTCGGCGTCCTCAGGTGTGCGGTGGTGTGTTCCGTGCGGTCACGCCGGTGATGTCGGCGAGACGGCGCCAGTGGGCCCGGGGCAGGGGCTCGCGTGCTTCTGAGGTGATGATCTGCAGGGCCAGGTGGTCGGCGCCGGCGGTGTGGAACTCGGCCAGGCGGGCGCTGATGGCGTCGTCCGTGCCCCAGGCGACGAGGGCGTCGACCAGGCGCTCGCTGCCGCCGTCGCTGAGATCCTCGTCGGTGAAGCCCAGGCGCTTGAGGTTGGCGGCGTAGTTGGGCAGTCGGAGGTAGTACGCGAGGAATCCGCGTGCCGTCTCGCGTGCCCTGGCGGCCTCGCTTTCCAGGACCACGGTGACCTCGGGGGCCAGGAGCGGACCGTCACCCAGGACACCCCGGGCGTCTTCGATGTACTCAGGAGTGACCAGGTAGGGATGGGCGCCGGCGGCCCGGTCGCGGGCCAGACGCAGCATCCTCGGTCCGAGCGCCGCCAGGATCCGGCGCTTCGCCGGCACGGGTGTGGCGGCGGCGTCGAGGGCGTCGAGGTATTCGACCATCGTGGAGTAGGGCCGCTGGTAGTTCTGCGCCAGCTCTGCGTGACTGGCGCCCAGACCCAGGAGGAACCGGTCCGGGTGGGCGCGTTCCAGCTCGGCCCGCTCGTGGGCTACCGTCTCGGCGGCCTCGTACCAGATGTTGAGGATTCCGGTGGCCAGCGGAATGCGCTCGGTGGACCCGGCCAGATGTGCCGCGTGGTGCACGCTGCTGTTGCCACCGAGCCAGATGGTGCCGAAGCCGAGTTCCTCCAGTTCGGCCGCCGCGTCACGCACCTGGCTGTGCAGCTCCGGGTCTTCGGAGCGCAGTTCATGGCTGAAGACACCGAAACGGCCTACGGCGGGTTTCGGTGCCGTGGGGTGTGGGCTGTGCATCGTCTGCTCCTTGCTGGGAGGGCCGGCCTGCTCGTGCTGCGGATTTCTGAGCGCGGCTCTTCCTTTCCCGGTCCGGGGTGGACCGTTGCGCGCCGCGCGTAGGGAATCGGGCAAACCGGTTGTTGTTCTGTGCCCGCCTTCCCAGGAGCGGCGCAGGGGCAGGGCCGGCAACCCGCTCCCCGGACGGACGTCGCTTATACGGCCTCGCTGAGCGTCTGGAACTCGGCGTCGCTCAGGGTGATCTGCGCGGCCCGGGTGTTCTCCTCGACGTGGGACACGCTGGAGGTGCCAGGAATGGGCAGCATGACGGGGGAGCGGTGGAGCAGCCAGGCCAGGGCCAGCTGGGAAGGGCTTGCGTCGTAGGACTTGGCGATGGTGTCCAGCGGGCCGCCCGGACGCGCCAACTGACCGGTGGCCATCGGGAACCAGGGGATGAAGCCCAGGTTCGCCCGCTCGGCGTAGTCCAGGACGTCCTCGGCCTGGCGGTTGGCGAGGTTGTACAGGTTCTGCACGGAGGTGATGTCTGCGATCTTCTGGGCCTCGCGGATCTGCGACACCGTCACTTCTGAGAGACCGATGTGGCGGATCTTGCCCTCCTGCTGCATGAGGCGTAGCTCGCCGATCTGGTCGGCCAGCGGAACCTGGGGGTCGATGCGGTGCAACTGGTAGAGGTCGATGCGCTCCACGCCCAGGTGGGTGAGGCTCAGTTCGGTCTGCTGCCGCAGGTACTCGGGCCGGCCCAGGGGGCGCCAGTCGCCCGGGCCCGGGCGGGACAGTCCGCCCTTGGTGGCGATCACCAGGTCCGCCGGGTAAGGGTGCAGTGCCTTACGGATGAGCTGCTCGCTGACGAACGGGCCGTAGGAGTCCGCGGTGTCGATGAAGTTCACGCCCAGCTCGACGGCGCGGCGCAGCACGCGCACCGCCTCCTCGGGGTCCTTCGGTGGCCCCCACACGCCGGGGCCCGTCAGCTGCATCGCGCCGTATCCGAGCCGGTTGACGGGCAGGCCGCCGCCGAGCCGGAAGACTCCGGAGGCGTCGGCGGGACGTGAGGCTACCTGTGTCATGGTGAGTACTCCCTGGTGTGGTGCGGGGTGGGCAGGAGTGGCGGTAGGAGAGCGGCCCGCTGGGGTGCGGGGCGCTCAGCCCTGGTCTGCGATCGGCTCCAGGACGAAGAGGGGGATGTCGCGTCCGGCCTTGGCGCGGTACTCGGGGAAAAGCGGGTAGGCGGCGTCCGCGCGCTTCCACCACTCTGTCTTCTCCTGGCCGTGGACCTCACGGGCGATCATGTCCTGCTTGACCGTGCGGTCCTGCACCTCGACGAGAGGGTGTGCGACGACATTGCGGTACCAGGACGGGTGCGCGTGGGCGCCGCCGTTGGAAGCGACCACTGCATAGGAGCCGTTGTGCTCCACCCGCATCAGGGGCGTCTTGCGGATCTTTCCGGACTTCACGCCCTTGGTGGTCAGGATGATGACCGGCAGGGGCGTCAGAAGGGTCCCGCCCTCCTTGCCGTCGGTGGCCTCGTACTGCGCGACCTGGTCCCTCACCCAGTCGGTGGTGCTCGGCTCGTACTCACCATGCAGAGGCATCGCTCGTGCTCCTAGTCGTTCTTCACGGCATGGGCGCGGGGTCCGCGGTCGGGTGCCGGACGATCCCCGGTGGTTTCCAAAGTAGACCACATCTCTATTGGGGGCCAATGGGGTCCTTGGTTCCTCGGGAGTGACCCTTCGCACGGAAGAAGACGGGAAGAAAACAGAAGGGCACGGAAGAACGTGGGAAGCTCGGCCGCCGCCGCCCCGCCGATGTTGGTCGACGGGGCGCACGGGCGACGCCGTGGCCGGTGACCGGGCGCGCCCCGGATGCAGGTGCACCAGGTCGCGTGTATGCCCTCGGACCACACAGCGGGCCGCCGACATCGAGTCCTGGGGGCTGTCCGACGGGTCGTGGGCCTGGTGAGGACCGGCAGATGATCCGGCGCTCCGGGAGTCGGGGCGTCCGGTTCCGCAACCGGTCTCGGGGGTGCCGCGTCCGCCCCGTGTGCGAGCACTCGGATTGCCGGACGAAGCGGAAGGGGCAGTCGATGGTGAGTAATTCGTCGGGTGTGGCTATGTGCGGTGCGGTTGCCCTGCTGCTGCTCGGCTTCGCGGTGCGGGAGGCGGCCGTGGTGCGGCGGTTGCAGCGGGTCGGTATTCGCACCCGGGGTGTCGTGGTCGACAACACGCGGGACGACTATTCCGACGGCCACAACTGGGTGCCGGTCGTCGCCTTCGTCGACCAGCAGGGACACCGCGTGGAGTTCTCGCCCCGGATGCGCGGGACCAGGATGGGCCTGGCGACCGGGCTTGAGGTTCAGGTGGGTGTACGAGGGCGGGAAGCCCCGGACGGCACGGGTGCTCATGTGGAAGCACATGATGGGGCCGGCGGTGTACCTGCTGCTGAGCGGAGTGGCCTTCGCCGGGGCCGCCGTACTGATCGCCCTGAAGAACTGACCGCGGCCCCGGAAGGCCTGTTCCACCGGACACCCCCTAGCCAGGGCGTCAAACGCGATGTCGGAACTGGCAGGGCGTCAACCGGCGGAGGAGAGAAGCTTGCCGTCCGCCCGACGGCACGTCGATCGCCACCTCGGACGGATACCCAGGCGTGCCATCTCATGACATGGGTTGCACGCTCTCAGGCTTGGCGGGCGTAGGAGGCGAGGCGATCGGCCAGCGCGATGACGAGGTCACGCAATTCGGCGGGGCGCTCGATGACGAACGGCCGGTCGAGTGAGGCGAGTGCCGGAGGCAACCAGTCGAGCCGCTCCGCCCGTATCTGGACGCGCAGCCAGCGCTCGGTCGCCTGGTCTTCGCCTGGCACGAGCTCGTGCTCCTCCAGGCTCGCGACGCCGGCGGGGAGGCGAGCTCGGATCTGTTCAACGGTCCCGTGGATCCGCAAGGTCACCTCATGCCGGTACTCGGCCGTGGCGAACCCTGACAACACCCGCTGTGCCGGAGCGGGACCGACGGGCACCTCGAATGTGCCGGGCAGGGTTCTCGCGTCCGCGATGCGATCGAGCCGGAAGGTTCGGTCCTCGGCGATCCGGGCGTCCTTGCCCGTGACGTACCACCGGCCCGAATGAGCGACGATCCCGTACGCGTGCAGCGTGCGTTCGCTCCCCCGTCCGTCGCGGTCGGTGTAGCGGATCGAGACCGGTCGGCGGTGGCGCACCGCATCGGCGATGGTGAGCAGGACCCCAGCGTTCGGGTTGTCGAACTCACCGGGCTGATCCGTGAAAGCAAGGGCTTCCAGGAGTGCGTCGAGCCGACGGGCGATGTGCTTCGGCAGCACCCGCCGGATCTTCGCCGCCGCCGTCTCGCTCGCCGTGTGCTCCGTCGTCGTCAACCCTGCTCGACGGCCGGCGGCCAGGCCGAGCAGCACGGCCAGCGCCTCGTCGTCGCTGAGCATGAGCGGAGGCAAGCGGTACCCGGGGGCGAGCCGGTACCCGCCGTAGCGGCCGCGCACCGACTCCACTGGCACGTCCAGGTCGATCAGCTGGTCCACATACCGCCGCACGGTGCGCCCTTCGACGCCGAGCCGGTCGGCGAGTTCGGCCACAGTCCGGGTGCCGCCCGACTGCAGCAGCTCCAGGAGTGTCAGAACGCGGCCGGTGGGTCGAGGCATATGCCCAGTCTACGCAAATACAGGACCGATTCTGTCCACTATTTCTCCTAGCCTGCGAGGTACACGACTCCAGCACACCCCAGGAGATTCCCATGGACTTCGTCTCGATCCGGATCATCACCAGTGACGTCGCGCGCCTCGTCGAGTTCTACGAGCGAGCCACGGGGGTGCGGGCGATATGGGCCACCGAGGACTTCGCCGAACTCAAGACCCCCAATGCCACCCTCGCGATCGCCGGCACCCGCACCGTCCCGCTGTTCGCCCCGGACTCTGCCCGACCGGCGGACAACCACAGCGTGATCACCGAGTTCCTCGTCGACGACGTGGACCGCGTCCACCAGAGCCTGACCGGCTTCGTCACCGACTTCGTCACCGAGCCCACCACCATGCCCTGGGGCAACCGGTCGCTGCTGTTCCGCGACCCTGACGGCAACCTCGTCAACTTCTTCACCCCCGTCACTCCGGCGGCCATCGAGAAGTTCGCACGTTGACGCCATGCACAGCCGCTCGCCCGGGAGCCGAGGGTCGCCCGTCGGCGGATGCCGGTGGTGGGGCCCAAGGCGTTGCACACCAGGATGTCGATCACGCCCAGTTTCCCGGCCTCGTGGACAAGACGTTCGGCTGAGGCGGCGTCGCCCTGCACGGCGACCGCCGGGGATCCGTCCGCCCGGATGTCGGCCACCATCTGCGCGGCGGGTTCCGCACGGTGCACGTAGTTGACCGCCTCCGCGGCGCCGAGGCCGACCTCACCGGCGCCCGCTGGCAGGCCCCCGGCGCCATCGGCCCGGAAGCTGCGACGGCCTCACGGATCGCGCCGCAGCGGGGTCTGCGGCGACAGGGTGTCCAGCAGATCGTGACGCGCCTTCGCGCGGACGGACCGGTCGACGTCCGGCCCAACCCCGGCGGCCGCCGCGCCCCGCTGATCAACCTCACCCCGCGGGCCGAACGTCTGCCGGCCACGATGGAACCGCTGCAGGCCCGCTGGGCCAACGACCTGGGTGCGGCTTTCAGCCCCGACCAGCTCGCCGACGCCCTCGAAGTCCTGCGCAGGTTCCGCGAGATCGTCGACGAACAGGCCCCCGCCTCGACGACCAGTCGATGCGGGACCGCGGCATGTGCTGACCGGCCTTCGCCTCTTCCGGTGAGCGTTGTCCGAGGCGTGGGGGCGGCAGCGTGGGCGCAAGTGACGAGTCGTCAATCGCCAACGCCGTTTCATGTCTTACGGCTTCCGGGCCCCCCGTGTCACTCGGACCGCATTGCCCCCGCCCCATTGTGCCGTGCCTCGCGCCCCCTTACTGTTCGACTTTGCCTGAGTTTGTTTGATGCTGATTGCTCAGTCGGTATGGAGGCCTCAGTGCAGAGTCATCGGATCGGTTCAGAGGGTGAGAGACCCGGCCGCCCTCGGTGGTGGAGTACGGTCCTCGCCATGGCCGCGACCATCGCCCTGTCCGCGGGCATGACGGCGCCCGCCACGGCGGGAGACGCCGGCGGTCAGCCATCCGCCGCCGCGCCCGCCACCAGCCCGCGGGCGCACACGGTGAGTCTCGACGGCTACTCCTTCCTCGTCGACGGCAAGCGCACCTACCTGTGGTCCGGCGAGTTCCACTACTTCCGGCTCCCGAGTCCGGACCTGTGGCGCGACATCTTCCAGAAGATGAAGGCCGCCGGCTTCAACTCCACCTCGCTGTACTTCGACTGGGGATACCACTCGCCGAAGCCGGGTGTGTACGACTTCAGCGGGGTGCGTGACGTCGACAAGCTGCTCGACATGGCCCAGGAGGCCGGGCTCTACGTCATCGCGCGCCCGGCGCCGTACATCAACGCGGAGGTCGACAGCGGCGGACTGCCCGGCTGGATGACCACCAGAGCCGGACACAACCGCAGTGACGACCCGCAGTTCCTGAAGTACGCGGACGAGTGGCTGACGCAGATCGACCGGATCATCGCCCGCCACCAGATGACCAACGGCACCGGGTCGGTCATCGCCTACCAGGTCGAGAACGAGTACTACAACGGCTCGGCCGGCGGCCGCTCCTACATGCGGCACCTGGAGGACAAGGCCCGCGCCGACGGCATCACGGTACCGCTGACCGGCAACAACAACGGCACCTTCAACTCCGGTACGGGTGCCCTGGACGTCGACGGCCCGGACTCCTACCCGCAGGGCTTCAACTGCTCGAACCCCTCGAAGTGGAACGGCGTCCCCGACATCAGCTACGACCACCCCGCCGGCAAGCCGCTGTACTCGCCCGAGTTCCAGGGCGGCGCCTTCGACCCCTGGGGCGGTCCGGGCTACGACAAGTGCGCTCAGCTGATCAACGATCAGTTCGCCAACGTGTTCTACAAGCAGAACATAGCCGTCGGCGCGACCGCGCAGAGCTTCTACATGACCTACGGCGGCACCAACTGGGGCTGGCTGGGCATGCCGGAGAACTACACGTCCTACGACTACGGCGCCGCGATCCGCGAGAACCGCCAACTGGACCCGAAGTACTACGAGGACAAGCTGATCGGGTACTTCACCCAGTCGGTGGCCCCGCTGACGAAGACCGAAGCGATCAAGGCCACACCGCCCGACGACTCGGCGGTCGTCGACACCGCACGGATGAACCCCGACAGCAAGACGCAGTTCCACGTCCTGCGGCACGGGAACTCCACGTCCACGACGGTCGACAGGACTCACATCTCCCTGGACCTCAACGCCCAGCCGTCCTCGGACACCAGCTACACCTGGGACGACCCCGACTCTGCGCTGCAGTACACCGGCTCGTGGTCGCACGTGGCCGACCAGAGCTACACCGGCGGCGACTACAAGAACACCGAGTCGTTCTCCAACAAGGCCGGTGACTCGGTCACCGTCCCCTTCAACGGCACGGCGATCCGCTGGATAGGGTCGAAGACCGACAACCACGGCTACGCCGACGTCTACCTCGACGGCACCAAGGCGGCGACGGTCGACGACTCCGGCAGCGAGAACCAGGCCGTGGTCTTCCAGAAGACCGGCCTGACGCCTGGGGCACACACGCTGAAGATCGTCGTCAACGGCAACCACAGTTCGGGCTCCTCGGACAACTACGTGGCCATCGACGCCATCGACGTGCCGACGGCCGCCACCGCGACGCCGACCTACCCGGTCGTCCCCCAGCAGCCCGGCACCGCGATCACGCTCGACGGACGCGACTCGCATGTGATCGTGGCGAACTACCGGCTCGGGGACACGCAGTTGCAGTACTCGACGTCGGAGATCATGACCGACGCGGCCATCGGCGACCGGGACGTCGCCGTGCTCTACGGCGACTCCGGGAGCGACGGCGAGACCGTGCTGCGCTACTCCTCCGAGCCCGCCGTGACCACCAGTGGCGGCACGGCCACGACCACCTGGGACGCGGCCACCGGTGACCTGCGACTGAACTACACGCACAAGGGCCTGATCCGCGTCAGTATCAGTGGCGGCGGAAAGCGCCCGCTGCTGCTGCTCATCGGCGACAAGGCCACGGCGGAGACCTTCTGGCGTCAGGACACGGCGGCCGGCCCGGTGCTCGTGCGCGGCACCCATCTGCTGCGCACGGCGACCAGCCGGAACGACGGCCACGCCCTGGCCCTCACCGGCGACAACGCCGACGACAAGAACATCGAGGTGTTCACCTCCGCCGACCATGTCACCTGGAACGGCAGCGCGTTGGACACCCGGGCCGGCGACACCGGAAGCCTCACAGGGACGATCCCGGTCGCGGCACCGGTCCATCTGCCGGCGCTGACGAACTGGAAGCATGCCGAGGAGTCCCCCGAGGCGGCCCCCGATTTCGACGACTCCAGTTGGCAGGTGGCCGACAAGACGACCACCAACAGCGTCTCCGGCGTCAACTCGCTGCCGGTGCTCTACGCGGACGACTACGGCTTCCACACCGGTGACACCTGGTACCGCGGCCGGTTCCGCGCCACCGGCAAGGAGACGGGCATCCACCTGGTCTCGGACTCCGGCGGCAAGGCGCAGGCGTTCTCCGCCTGGCTCAACGGCACCTTCCTGGGCAGTTCCACGACCGGCAGCGCCGACTTCACCTTCCCGGCCGGTTCGGTCGAGTCGAAGGGCGACAACGTCATCTCCGTACTCACCGTGAACATGGGGCACGAGGAGGACTACAACTCGACCAACGGCAACAAGACCGCGCGCGGCCTGACCGGTGCCTCCCTCGTGGGGGCGCCGCTGACTTCCGTCACCTGGCGGCTGCAGGGCGTACGGGGCGGCGAGGACCTGCAGGACACGGTGCGCGGCCCGCTCTCGACGGGCGGCCTGTACGGCGAGCGGGCCGGCTGGTCCCTGCCGGGCTACCCGGACGGCAACTGGAACCAGGTGTCCCTGCCGACGACCGACACCCGACCCGGGGTCTCGTGGTACCGCGACGACGTCACCCTGAACCTGCCGCACGGTCAGGACACCTCACTCGGGCTGACGTTCACCGACGACCCGTCGCGCAAGTACCGTGCCACGATCTTCGTGAACGGCTGGCAGGTCGGCAACTACGTCAACTACCTCGGCCCGCAGACCACCTTCCCGGTGCCCAACGGGATCCTGAACCCGAACGGCCGGAACAGCATCGCCATCGCAGTGTGGAACCTGGACGGCGGCACCGGCGGGCTCGGCAAGGTCTCGCTCACCAACTACGGCACCTACGCCTCGTCCCTGAGCGTCGCCCAGAACGACAGCCCTCGCTACGACCCCCGGACGAACGCGATGCCGAAGCGTCCGGGGGCCGATGTCACCCTGGACGTACCGAACACCGCTCAGTCGGGACAGGCCTTCACGGGCCGGGCGACGGTGCGGTTGCCGAAGGACGGACCGTCCGCGTCCCGGCTGACTGCCTCGTTCTCCGCGCCCGACGGCTGGAGCGTGAGCGCCACGAGCCCCATGTCCGTCCAGCGCCTGCACCAGGGCGGATCCGCCGTCTTCACCTGGAAGGTTCAGCCGCCGACCGGGGAACTGCCCTCCGCCACGGCCCTCACCGCCACGGTGCACTACCGGCAGCACGGACGGCAGGCCGCCGGTCGTGACGAGCGCATCGTCGCGGGGATCCCCCCTGCTCCGCCGACCGGGCAGACCGCGGTGAGCGACCTGCCGTTCCTGTCGTCCAGCAACGGGTGGGGCCCGGTGGAGCGTGACAGCAGCGTCGGCGAACAGGCGGCCGGGGACGGCCGTCCGATCAGTGTCGCAGGTGTCAGCTACCCGAAGGGGCTGGGCACCAACTCGGTCAGCGACGTCGAGCTCTACCTGGCCGGAAAGTGCTCGCGGATGACGGCGAACGTGGGCGTCGACGACGAGACCGGTGGCGCGGGAACGGTGACGTTCTCCGTGATCGCCGACGGCAGGACCCTGGTCACCACGCCGACGATCCGGGGCAGACAGGCCGCGGTGCCGCTCGATGTCGACGTCAGCGGGGCGCAGGTCGTCGACCTCAAGGTCGGTGACGCGGGCGACGGCAACGGAAACGACCACGGCGACTGGGGCATGCCGACGCTGACGTGCGAGTAGGACGTGTCTGCTGGACGGACGGCCGGTTGATCGGATGTGTGCGTCCGGTCAGTGATCACTGATGGGATGCGGGACCGGATCGAGCCGCTGATGTCGGCCGATCCGGTCCGTGCATGTCGACGGCCCGACCGTGGGGGGGATTCTTGGAGTCATCGCGTGGAAATACTGCCGGGAGGAGATGACCAAGGGGAGGCGCGGCTTTGGCGGCGGAGTTGAACGAGCGTGTGCGTCAGCGGCTGGAGGAGCCGAACTTCTGGTACCTGGCCACGGTGACGCCGGACGGGGCGCCGCATGTCACGCCGATGTGGGTGGGGCTGGAGGACGGGCTGATCGTCTTCAACACCTCGGTCGGCCGGATCAAGGAGGAGAACCTGCGCAACGACGCCCGGATCCACCTCTCGCACGCCGACGCCGAGAACCCGTACGACCGGGTGCAGATCTCCGGCCGCGCGGTGCGCTTCGTGGAGGGCGAGGAGGCCGAGCGTGGCATGGACCGGCTGGCCCGCAAGTACCTGGGCCTGAACGGGTACCCCTGGCTGATCGAAGGCGAGCAGCGGGTCCACGTACTGGTCCAGCCGGTGCGGGTGCGCCATATCGTCGGCGTCGAACCGTTCCGGCCGGGAGTCATCCCTTCCTGAGGCCGGTGGCCGGTCAGCCGCCGTCACGCCGAGTGCTGCGCAACCCGTTCTCCAGCAGCGCGAACGCGTGTTCCGCGTCAGCCACCGCACCCGCGTAGCGCTCGTCGGCGGGCTCCCCGTACGCCAGGCGTCCGGCGTTGTCCTGGGCCAGCGCCCACTGGACTGCGACGATCTGGACTGCGGCGAGCCGCGCCGTGAGTTCCGGGGTGTCCGCCGTCTCTTGCAGTGCCTCGGCAAGTGCGTGTTCGGCGCCGGCCTTGAACCCGGCCATCCGGGCCACCAGCGAGGGCGTGTCGAGGATCATCCGGGTGAGGCTGCGAATGTGGGGATGGTCGTTCAGCCCGGTGATCGGGTCCCGCTCGCGCAGCCCCTGGAGGAAGTGCTCGCGCAGCGCGGTCAGCGGGGCGGTGCCGGGCGGGCGGGCCCGCACGACCCGTGCGGCTTCGGTCTCGTGGTCGGCGAGGCGGTGCACCACGAGGTCTTCCTTCGCCGGGAAGTAGGCGAAGAGCGTGCGCTTGGACACCTCGGCCGCCTCGGCCACCTGAGCCACCGAGACCTGGTTGAAGCCGTGTTCGAGGAACAGCGCGATCGCCGCGTCGGAGATCGCTGCGTGCGTCCGCTGCTTCTTGCGTTCCCGTAGTCCTGGCTTGCCGTCCACGGCGTCCACCGTAGCAGAGAGCTGCACCGAGAGGGTTTCTGCATCTGGTATACATTTACCCTCAGTGGAGAAATGAGGGGGAAGTGATGATGTTGACGGAGAACACAGCCGAGGTCGTCGTCGCGGGCGCAGGGCCGACCGGACTGATGCTGGCCTGCGAACTGGCCCTGGCCGGGGTCGAGACGCTCGTGCTGGAGAAGCTGCCCGAGCGCATCGAGCAGGTGAAGGGCGGCGGGGTCCAGCCCCGTACCGCCGAGCTGCTGGAGTCGCGAGGGTTGCTGGAGCCGTTGCTCAAGCGGGCCCTGTCGCGTGAACCGGTGGGCGGGCACTTCGCGGCCCTGCCCGTGCCCCTGGACTGCACACCCTGGCGGACCAGGCACCCTTACCCGCTCTCGATCCCTCAGTGGGAGATCGAGGAGGTGCTCGAGGAGCGGGCGATCGCCGCAGGTGTGCGGGTGCTGCGCGACACCGCTGTCTCGGGGGTCGAGGCGGACGACGACGGCGTGGTCGTGACGGCGGACGGTCTGCGGGTGCGGGCGCACTACCTGGCGGCGTGCGACGGCGGCCACAGTACGGTGCGGAAGCTGCTCGGGCTGCCGTTTCCCGGCAGGCCCGGAACGCATGAGGCGGTGCTGGCCGACATTCGCCTGTCCGCCGTGTCGTCGCTGGTGCCGCAGCAGATGGGGCATATGAGCAGCCTGACCCGCCATGCGGGCGGCTACTGGGCCATGCTGGTCCCTCTCGGTGGCGACCGCTACCGCATCACCTTCGGAAGCGGGGATCAGTCGGAGACCGTCCGCGACACCCCCGTCAGCCCCGAGGAGATCACTGCTGCCCTGCACGCCGTGTACGGCCGGGAGACCACTCTCAGCGCCGTGGACAACTCGTCGCGGTTCACCGACGCCACCCGGCAGCTGGAGCAGTACCGCGTGGGCCGTGTGCTGTTCGGGGGCGATGCCGCACACATCCACCCACCGCTGGGCGGCCAGGGGCTGAACCTCGGCGTACAGGACGCGTTCAACCTCGGCTGGAAACTGGCCGCGGTCGTCCAGGACCGGGCGCCGAGCGGCCTGCTGGACAGCTACCACGCCGAACGGCATCCGGCCGGGGCCCGGGTGCTGCATCACACGTCGGCGCAGCGGGTGTTGGCCCATCCGAACCCGAGCGAGGACGTGGCCGCCCTGCGCGACATTTTCACCGATCTGTTGCGGCTGCCCGACACCAACCGTCATCTCGCGGGACTGATGTCCGGCCTCTCGCTGCGCTACGAGCTGCCGGGGGAGCATCCGCTGACCGGACACCGCATGCCGGACACGGACCTGGTCACCGAAGCCGGTCCCACCCGCCTGTCGGCGCTCTTCGGCTCGGGACACGCCGTCCTGCTCGACCTCGCCGAGATCGTCCCGGCCGGCCTACGGCTCCCGCCACGAGTCGACCTAGTCCGCGCCGCACGTACCGACGATGTGGGCGCCGCCGCCGTGCTCATCCGCCCCGACGGTTACGTCTGCTGGGCTGCGGACACCTCCGAGGCCCGAGTGGACACTCTGCTCGCCGCGATCGCCGAGGGCCTTGCGAGAGTGGACTGAGCCGAGTGCCTGTCACGGCCTGACGGATGCAGGGGGGGAGGTGGAGCAGGCGAGGGGCGACGCTCAGGGCCGCGGGTGCGGGAGGGCGGCGGCCGGGGTGGGTGCGGCGGGGGTTTCTGGCCGGAAATACGCGGAGACCCGCGCCCGTTGGCGCATTACGTTCGGTCCATGATGCGGCATACGAGGAGGCCGGCCAGGCGGGGTTCGTGGCGGGAGAGGCGGTGGTTGGCGCCGCTGGCTGTCGGGCTTGCGGGGCTCGCACTCATCGCCGTGGGCGTGGTGCTCAGCGCCGGCCCCCGTGTCGAACAGCGGACGTTCGAGCGCGCACCGTACTGCGCGACTCCTCCGCCGACGGACACAAGTCGTTGCAGACTGCGGCTCTCGATGACCGTCGTCGCGCGGTCCACCTACACCACCCAGGACTGGGATCCGCCGGATCCACCGAACCCGCCGCCGGCGCCGCCCGCGCCGGCCGGTCCCCCGATATATGGTGTCGGACCGTACGTCGGTGTACTCCGTGACCAAGTTGCCGCGGTCGGCCTCCGGTTCTCCACAGCATCGACGACCACGCACTACGAGATCACCGTGCGCACGGCAGACGGGCGGCGCCGCAAGTTCGAGGTCGAGCACGATTTCTACCTGCTGGCCGAGCCCGGGACCGTCGGCACCGTGGAGATGTGGCACGGCCGGCTGCTGCGGCTGCGGATCGGCTCGCACGTCGACGAGCAGTACCCCCTGCGGTGGACGATCCCGTACGTGATCATGCTTGTCGGCGTGGGGTTTCTCGGCTACCCGGTGTTCCGCCTCATCCGGTCGATGTACGAAGCCGTCCGATGGCGTCGCATTGCTCGCCGTCTGCGCCGACGACCTTCGTAGAAGAGTCCGGAGTCCTGGCGGTCCACCCCCGACTGCTGCTGGTGCCGGTCGCCCGCCCCGCGGGGCTCACGCTCCTGCGCCCGCCTCGGAACCGTGTCCGGGTACCTCCTTCGAAACTTTCGATACCGCCGACGCAGTGTCGATCCCCGTCGAGGGCGCGGCGGTGCTGCTGCGGACGACCAGGCTGGTGGCCAGCTCCACCCGGGTCGCCATCGGCGACGGCTCCTCCCGGCCGAGATCGAGCACCAGTTTGGCCGCCGCCTCCGCCATCTCCGTCAGCGGCTGGCGCACGGTGGTCAGTGGCGGCCCCACCCAGCGGGCCACCGGCAGATCGTCGAAGCCGACCACGCTCAGGTCCTCCGGGATGCGCAGGCTCAGCTCACGGGCCGCCTCGTACAGGCCGAGCGCCTGCAGATCGTTGCCCGCGAAGACCGCCGTGGGCCGGTCGGGCCGACGCAGCAGCTCCAGGCCGAGCCGGTAGCCGGCCTCGTGGTGGAAGTCGCCGGTCAGGACGAGTGAGGGGTCGGCCGGCAGGCCCGCCGTCTCCAACGCTGCCCGGTAGCCGTCCACCCGGGCCCGGCTGCACATCATCCGTGAGGGACCGCTCAGCGCGCCGATGCGGGTGTGGCCCAGTTCGACCAGGTGCCGGGTGGCGGCCAGACCGCCCTGCCAGTTGGTGGCCCCGATCGACGGCACGTCCGCGCCCGGGTCGCCGGCCGGATCCATCACCACGAACGGGATGGACCTGCTGGTCAGCAGCGCGCGCTGCGGCTCGTCGAGGTCGGACAGCACCAGGACGACACCGTGCGGACGGCGGGCGGCGACCTGGTCGGCCCAGGTCCGCCCGGGGGTGAGCCGGCCCGCGCTCTCGGAGAGCACCACGCTCAGACCGGCCTCCCGCGCCACGATCTCCACTCCCCGGATGACCTCCATCGCCCAGGCGCTCTCCAACTCGTGGAAGACCACGTCGATCAGCGGCGAGCGGGTCGCCTCGGTGCGCCGGCGCCGATAGCCGTGCGTGCGCAGCAACTCCTCGACGCGGCTGCGGGTCGCCGGGGCGACATCCGCCCGCCCGTTGAGGACCTTCGAAACAGTCGGAGCCGACACACCGGCCGCGCGGGCGATCTCGGCGAGGGTGGCGGTCTGTGTTTCCACGGGCTTCGCAGGGTTCATGCCCGAGATCGTATCCCTGCGCACCCCCTTGACGAACCCCCTTCCCGGCCCTACGTTCCCCGAACATTCGGAGCGCTATTCGAAATATTCGGGAGAGGTTCCTGTCACATGGAGTCCTACAGCAGGCGCTGGTTCCTCGGCGCCGGCGCCACCACCCTGTTCTCGGCCGCCGGACTCACCGCCTGCGGCTCCGGTGGGAGTTCCGGCAGCGGAGGCGGCGCGCTCACGGCACTCGTCTATGGCGACGACGCGGTCAAGGTGCAGGTGAAGGCCGTGGACCGGTTCAACGCCTCGACGGCGGCCAAGAAGGTCAAGGGCAAGGTCGAGCTGCAGAAGGTGCCCGGCTCGGAGTACCCGGCCAAGCTGCGCACAGCGATGGGCTCGCCCAACGCGCCGGACGTGTTCTTCAACTGGGGCGGCGGCTCGATCAAGGCCTACAAGGACGCCGGACAACTGGTCGACCTCACCGAGGCGATCGCCTCCGACCCGGTCCTCAAGTCCGGCTTCCTGCCTTCCGTGCTTGCCGCGGGCGCGCTCAACGGCCACAACTACGGCATCCCGATGCGCGGCATGCAGCCCGTGATCCTCTTCTACAACAAGACCCTGTTCGCCGAGCACGGACTCCAAGCGCCCACCACCTGGGACCAGTTGCTCGACGTCAACGCCAAGCTGAAGAAAGCGGGCATCACCCCGTTCGCGCTCGGCGGCGCGGACATTTGGCCCGAGCTGATGTGGCTGGAGTACCTGGTCGACCGCATCGGCGGCCCCGGGGTCTTCGACAGGATCAAGAACGGCGACTCCGCCGGGTGGGGCGACCCGGCGGTCCTCAAGGCCGCCGAGACCGTCCGGCAGCTCATCGACGACGGGGCCTTCGGCAAGGGCTTCAACTCGGTGTCGTACGTCAACGGCGGCGCCCCCGCGGTCTTCGCCAAGGGCAAGGCGGCGATGCACCTGATGGGGTCGTGGGAGTACTCCACACAGCTCGGCAAGTTCCCGCACTTCGCCAGGAAGGACCTGGGCTGGTGCGCCTTCCCGAAGGTCGACGGCGGGGCCGGTGACATCCGCAACGTCGTCGGCAACCCGACCAACTACTGGTCCGTGAACGCCCGTACGGCCAACAAGGACGCAGCGCTCGCCTTCCTGCGGGACTGCGCCTCCGAGGCGTACGCCAAGGACCTGGTGGCCAACGGCGACATCCCGACCACTTCCAACGCGGAGAAGCTGCTGGGCTCGTCACCCAACCCCGAGTTCGCCACGTTCCAGTACCACATGGTGCAGCAGGCACCCGCGTTCACGCTCAGCTGGGACCAGGCGGTCGACCCGAACGTCTCGACGCCGATGCTGACCGAGGTCAACAAGCTGTTCGTGGGCAAGTCGACACCCGCCCAGTTCGTGTCCGCCGTCAAGGAGCTGAAGTGAGCGGCGCGTTCACCACACGGAGCGCGCGTCCCGGACGGGCCGCCCGGCCCGGGACGGGCGGCCCGGGCACCCGTGGCAGCCGGAAGGGAACACGGGCCGGCCGCCCGCACGTCGTCTGGGTCCTGCCGGGCGTGCTGTTCTTCGCCTTCTTCGCGGTCGTCCCGATGGTCCTCGCGTTCTATCTGTCCTTCACCCGGTGGAACGGCCTGGGCGACCCGCAGCTCGTCGGTCTCGCCAACTGGCGCAAGCTGCTGTCCGACGACCGCCTCACTCAGTCCCTGACCGTCACCGTCCTGCTCACCGTGGTCAGTTGGGCGTTCCAGACGGTGGTCTCCCTGCTGCTCGGCGTGTGGGCGGCGGGCCGCCAGCGCAACCGCGCCGTGCTGTCGGCCGTCTTCTTCGTACCGTTCCTGCTGTCCTCGACGGCGATCTCGCTGCTGTTCTACGCCCTGCTCGACCCAAACTTCGGCATCGTCCGTGCGGACACCCTCGGCTCCACCAGCGGCGCCTTCCTTGCCATCGTGTTCGTCGGCGGCTGGCAGTTCATCCCCTTCCACACCCTGATCTACCAGGGCGGGGCGCGGCAGATACCGGAGGTCCTCTACCAGGCGGCCGCCATCGACGGCGCCGGACGCCTGCGCCAGTTCTTCTCGATCACGCTTCCGCAGCTGCGCCACACGGCCACGACGTCCGGTGTCCTCATGGTCGTCGGCTCACTGACCTATTTCGAGACGGTGCTGATCCTCACCCAGGGCGGTCCCGGCTCGGACACCGCGATCCTGCCGTACCTGATGTACGAGGCGGGCTTCAAGAGCTACGACTTCGGCTACGCCAGCGCCATCGCGTCCTTCCTGGTCGTGGCCGCCACCGCGCTGTCGCTGCTGCTGGTGCGGCTGACCGGCTTCGGTGCGATGCGCAGCGTACGGGAAGGGATGTGACACCGTGACACACGGCACGCTCCCGCGTCCGGTGGGGACATCCGCGCCGCATGCGTCCGCGCCGTCGCGGCGCCGCCGTCGGCACTGGACACGGCGCGCCAACCCGCTCGCGGGCCTCGGCTCGGTCCTCTGGCTGGTCGTCGTGATCGTCCCGATCTACGCGATGATCTCGGCGTCCCTGACCCGGCAGGACGACGCGCTGGGCAACAACGCGCTGAAGCCGCCGAGCCGGCCGACCCTGGCCAACTACAACACCGTCCTGCACAGCGGCTTCTTCCACTTTCTGGCCAACACCGCGGTCGTGGCGGCCGCCGTCGTCGGTGTGGTGCTGGTCCTGTGCGTGCCCCTCGCCTACGTGGCCGTGCGCACCCGTGGCTTCTTCTCCGGCGCCGCTTTCCGGCTGTTCCTGCTGGGGGTGGCGATCCCCGCGCAGGCGGTGGTGGTCCCGCTGTACCTGATGATCGCCAAGCTGAACCTCTACGACAGCCTGCTCGCCATCGTCCTGCCCACGGCGGCCTTCGCGATGCCGGTGTCCGTGCTGATCCTGACCGGCACCCTGCGGGACATCTCCGAGGACCTGTACGAGGCGATGGCGCTGGACGGCGCCTCGGCCACGCGGATGCTGTTCCAGCTGGTGATCCCGCTGGCCAGGGGCGGCATCAGCACCGTCGTCATCTACTCGGCGCTGCAGGCCTGGAACGGCTTTCTCTTCCCGCTGATCTTCACCCAGTCCGACGGCCCCCGGGTGCTCACCCTGGGACTGTTCAACTACGTCAGCCAGTTCGGCGTCGACATCCCCGCTCTGCTCGCCTCGGTCGTCCTCTCCGGCGTCCCCGTCTTCGCGGTCTATCTGGTGGCCCGCCGCGCCCTCGTGGGCGGGCTGATGGGCGTGGGCGGCAAGTGAGGCGCCGCGCGGGGTGCTCGCCCCGCCTTCCCGACAGGAGTTCCATGACCCCCGCTCCCTGGCGTGACACCGCCCTGCCCGCGGCCGCACGCGTCGACGACCTGCTGTCCCGGATGACCCTGGAGGAGAAGATCGCCCAGCTGTACGGCGTGTGGGTGGGCGCCGCCACCGACGGCGACGGCGTCGCGCCGAACCAGCAGGCCATGAACACCGACTACGACTGGGACGAGCTGATCACCCGGGGCCTGGGCCAGCTCACCCGCTCCTTCGGCACCGCCCCCGTGGATGCGGCGGTCGGTGCGCGGGCGCTGGCCCGCGCTCAGCGACGGATCGTCGAGGCGGGCCGGTTCGGCATCCCGGCGATCGCCCACGAGGAGTGTCTGGCGGGCTTCACGGCCTGGGGCGCCACGGCCTACCCGGTGCCGCTGGCGTGGGGCGCCACCTTCGACCCGGCGCTGGTGGAGGAAATGGCCCGGCACATCGGCCGGGACCTGCGCGCGGTCGGCGTCCACCAGGGCCTGGCCCCCGTCCTGGACGTGGTCCGCGACCCGCGCTGGGGACGCGTGGAGGAGACGATCGGGGAGGACCCCTACCTCGTCGGCACCATCGGGACCGCGTACGTCCGGGGACTCGAGTCGGCCGGGATCGTCGCCACGCTGAAGCACTTCGCCGGCTACTCCTCCTCCACCGGCGCCCGGAACCTGGCCCCGGTGCGGGCGGGCAGGCGCGAGTTCGCGGACGTCACGCTGCCGCCCTTCGAGATGGCGCTGCGCGCGGGCGGGGCGCGCTCGGTGATGGCGGCCTACACCGAGACGGACGGCGTGCCCGCCTCGGCGGACCCGCGCCTGCTGACCGGACTGCTCCGCGAGGAGTGGGGCTTCACCGGCACGGTCGTCGCCGACTACTTCGGCATCGACTTCCTGCGCACCCTGCACCGTGTCGCCGAGACCCCCGCCGAGTCGGCACAGCTGGCGCTGGCCGCCGGCGTCGACGTGGAACTGCCGACGCTGAACTGCTACGGCGACGACCTGGTCCAGGCGGTGCGGGAAGGCCGAGTCGCCGAGTCCCAGGTGGACCGCGCGGCCCGCCGCGTCCTGCTGCAGAAGTGCGAACTGGGCCTTCTGGACGAGGACTGGCGCTCCCCGGCGCCGCCGTCGGTCGACCTCGATCCGGCGGAGAACCGCGCTCTGGCCCGCCGCCTCGCCGAGGAGTCGGTGGTCCTGCTCGACAACCCCGACGGCGTGCTCCCGCTGTCCCCCGACGCGCGGATCGCGGTGGTCGGACCGCGCGCCGCGGACGCCCTCGCGATGCTGGGCTGCTACTCCTTCCCCGCGCACGTGGGCGCGCAGCACCCGAACGTCCCCACGGGCATCGCCATCCCGACCCTGCTGGAGGCGCTGCGCGACGAACTCCCGCACGCCAAGGTCGTGTTCACCGAGGGCTGCGGGGTGTCGGACCCGGACACCTCCGGTTTCACCGAGGCGGTGGCGCGGGCGTCCGAGGCGGACGTGTGTGTGGCGGTCCTCGGCGACCGCTCGGGCCTGTTCGGCCGCGGCACGTCGGGCGAGGGCTGCGACGTGCCGGACCTCGCGCTGCCCGGTGTGCAGGGGGAACTACTCGACGCGCTGCTGGCGACCGGCGTGCCGGTGGTGCTGGTGCTGCTGACCGGACGCCCCTACACGCCTGTCCGTCCGCACGGCCGCCCGGCCGCGGTGGTCCAGGCGTTCTTCCCGGGCGAGGAGGGCGGTCCCGCGGTGGCGGGGGTCCTGACCGGGCGCGTGAACCCCTCGGGCCGCCTTCCGGTGAGCGTGCCGCGGATGCCCGGCGGCCAGCCGTGGACCTATCTTCAGCCACCGCTGGGCCTGGCCGGTGACGTCAGCAGCCTGGACCCGACCCCGCTGTACCCCTTCGGGCACGGGCTGTCGTACACACAGTTCACCTGGGACGGATTCACGGGCACGGAGCCCGTCATCGGCACCGACGGCAGCTACGACCTGTCCCTGACGGTCCGCAACACGGGCGGCCGACGGGGCGCGGAGGTCGTCCAGCTGTATCTGCACGACCCGGTGGCCTCGGTGACCCGCCCGGACGTCCGTCTGATCGGGTACCGGCGGCTGGAACTGGACCCGGGGGAGTCCCGCCGGGTGACCTTCCGCTTCCATGCGGACCTGTCGGCCTTCACCGGTCGCGCAGGCGCCCGCGTCGTCGAACCGGGCACCCTGGAACTGCGGTTGGCAGCGTCGAGCGCGGACGTGCGCCACACGGCCCGCCTCACGCTCACCGGCCCGATCCGGGAGCTGGGCCCCGACCGCCGGCTGCACTGTGAGACGGCGGTGTCCATGGACGGGTGAGCGTCTCAACTGGTGCAGAGGGTTACCCACCTGGCCGTCACCCAGTACAGCAGCACGGCCTTCCCGAGTGAGCCTCGGCACAGCGCAACCACCCACTCGTCAAGAACACGCCGCCCAACTCGACCTGCGGCACAAGCCAGGCCGGACCGACGGGCGGTGCCGCGAGATCAGGACAACGGGCGGCAGGTCCTTCGTCTGCTGGTGGGACGGCGCTCGTGGTGTATCTGACCTGCTGAAACGGAGGATGGGGCTGCCGTCCTTCGCGCGGCCTACGGCCGTGCACATGCGGCCGAGGCGGACGGCCCGGGTGCGGAACCAGGGCCGTCCGCGTGGTGTCAGGAGGCGTCAGCCGCCGTGACGGCTCGCCCTGGCCAGGGCCGGGACGAAGCGCAGGGCGTCCACGGTGCCGACGCCGGTGGCGAGGTCGTAGCCGTTGACCGCCTTGTAGCCGGTCACGCCCTGGTAGCTGTTGTCGGTGCCGTCGTTGACGTCGACGATGCCGTTGCTCTTGGGGTGGTGGGCGTTGAGGTCGTACAGCGCCTTCTGGATGTTGCCCACCCGGTGGCCCGCCACCTGGTCGGCGAGGGCGACGATGCCCGAGAAGAGCGGGGTGGCCTCGCTGGTGCCGCCGCTGACGTCCCAGCCGACGGCGGTCGGGTCGTAGCTGGAGTAGATCCAGGCGCCGCCGTTGACCGCCGCGGACATGGAGATGTCCGGGGTGCCGCGGCGGTTGCCGACGACGTTCCTCACACTGTTCTGGAAGGCCGGGCGCGTGAAGACGTGGGACTGGCCGCCGCCACCGGAGCCGTTGTCGTTGTAGACGCTGTCCGGCTTGACGCGGTTGCCCTTGTCGTTCAGGTGGAGCTGGGTGCCGCCGATCGAGGTGACCAGCGGGTCCGAGGAGGGCCAGGAGTTGACGCGCTTCTTGTAGTACGTCTTGCCGTCCGCCTGCATGTCGGTCGCGCCGCCGTCACCGGAGGCGGCCAGCACGGTCACGTGCTTGCGGTCGGCGTCCTGGAAGGCGTACCGCAGGTTCTTGATGCTGGAGAAGTCACCCTTCTCGAACCCGGGAAAGGTGTTCTCCGTGGCGCCGAAGCTCTGGCTGATGACGTCGCCGACGCCGTGGTCGATCATGTACTTCTCGGCGGACATCATCTCCGGCAGACCGGTGGTGCCCTCGGTCTCGGAGACCGCCGTCTCCACCACGACGATCTTGGCGTCGGGTGCCACCGCGTGCGCCATCTCGACGTCCAGGGTGGTCTCGCCGGCCCAGCCGGTCATGTCGGAGTTCTTGGGGTCGAAGACGGGGACGTGCCCCCACTTGACCACCTTCACCTTGGTGCTGGGCAGCCCGAACTGCTTGCTGTAGACGTCGAGGTCGTGCTGCACGGTCGGGGAACCGTACGAGTCGACGATGACGATGGTGCGGCCCTTGCCCGTGACGCCCTTGCGGTAGAGGGCGTTCAGGTCGTACGCGGTGCGGTACTGGAGCGGGTTGTAGCAGTTGATGTGCCACTTGGCCTGGCACTGCTCGCTGGAGAGCGGACTGCTCACACCGTGGACCAGGGTGTGCCCGACGATGGCCGGTACCGCCATGGTGTGCGGTACGGCGGCAGGCGCGGCGGTCGCCAGTGCGGTGACCGCGAGGGCGGCGACGGAGGTGGCCGCCGCGAGGCCCTGCCCGGTACGGGCTATGCGCATGAATCCCCCTGTGATTCGGAGTCGATGAAGTGGCCTCGGCCTCATGAAGAGATCTCGAGGTGGTCCCCGCGCATCTCATCGAACGAGTCATGGACAGAACAAGACCGTTGAACGGACGATGTCGAAGCCTTTACTCCACGATTGACTGCTGACATGCCGGAGGGTTGAGCAAGGGCGGCGAGATGAGCTCCGGTTCGGGGCGTGAGCAGCTCATCGGCCGGGAGCTGCACTGTCGTCGGAGTCGGTTGCCGGCGTACTCAGGTGCGGCGGGGGAGAGCGACGGTCGGACCCTTGAGCACGCGTCGAGCCGCGGTGGGTCGTAGGCGCGCACCTGGTTCGCCGATTCACGCACACCCATTGACGCCGTCGGAACCCCCACCTACCTTCCTCCGTCGAAGCGCTTCGACATCACGTATCGAATCGATTCGATGAACGCTGAGTGATCGCTCCGATACCCATCCGACTCCCTTGGAGGCACTGGATGTTGACGGCACGACGGCGGGCGGCGGCGACGGCTGCGGTGATCCTTTCCGGATCCCTGCTCCTGGCCTCCTGCGGCAGCTCGGACAGCGGTTCTTCCGACGGCAGTACGCTCAAACTGTGGCACTACGAGAGCCCGGACAGCGCGATGGGCGCCGCCTGGAACGAGGCCATTAAGGAGTTCGAGGCCAAGCACCCGGGCGTGAAGGTGAAGTTCGAGGAGAAGGGCTTCGAGCAGATCCAGAAGACCGCGCCCATGGTGCTCAACTCCTCCGACGCGCCCGACATCATGGAGTACAACAAGGGCAACGCGACGGCAGGCCTGCTGTCCAAACAGGGACTTCTCACCGATCTGACCCCGGAGGTCACCAAGCGCGGCTGGGACAAGAAGCTCAGCGCGGGTGTGAAGACCACGAGTCAGTACGACGCCGACGGCGTCATGGGATCCGGTAAGTGGTACGGAATACCCAACTACGCCGAATACACCATGGTGTTCTACAACAAGGACCTCTTCAAGAAGTACGGGATCGCCGAGCCGAGGTCCTTCGACGACCTCACCGCCGCGATGGACAAGTTCGTCGTCAAGGGCGTCACACCGCTCGCCGACGCCGGCGCCGAGTACCTGGCCCAGCAGTACCTGTACCAGCTCGCGCTGTCGAAGGCCGACCGCTCCTGGGTCGACAAGTACGAGCTGTACAAGGGCAAGACCGACTTCCACGACGCGGCCTGGACCTACGGCGCGACCACCTTCGCCGACTGGGTCGAGAAGGGCTACATCAGCAAGACGTCCAGCGGCACCAAGGCAGAGGACGCGGGCGTCGCCTTCATCCAGGGCAAGAACCCGATCCTGTTCTCCGGAAGCTGGTGGTACGGCCGCTTCAAGGCGGAGAACAAGTTCGACTGGGGCACCATGCTGTGGCCCGGCTCCCCCCTTACCCTCGGCTCCGGCGGCAATCTCTGGGTCGTCCCGAAGGGCGCCAAGAACAAGGACCTCGCCTACGACTTCATCGACATCACCATGTCGCCGAAGATCCAGAATCTGCTGGGCAACAAGGGCGGCGTCCCGGTCGCGGCCGACTCGAACGCCATCACCGACCCACAGGCCAAGACCCTGATCGCCGACTTCAACACGCTCTCCCAGCGCGACGGCCTGGCCTTCTACCCGGACTGGCCCGTCCCCGGCTTCTACGACACCCTCGTCTCCGAGACGCAGAAGCTGATCACAGGCAGTGAGAAGCCGGACGCCTACCTCAGCGCGCTGCAGAAGGCGTACGACCAGGGCGCGCCGAAGCAATGACGATCACCGTCGAACGGGGCGTGCGGAGCGTCGGCAAGCGCCCGCACACCGGCCCGCGCCACCCCCGCCCCCAGACGTCGTACGCACTCTTCCTGCTCCCCGGCGTGCTCGCGTTCCTTGCCGTGATCATCGTTCCGTTCCTGATGAACACAGGGGTGAGCTTCACGCAGTGGAGCGGTATCGGCTCACCGAAGTGGACCGGGCTCGCCAACTACCGCCAGCTGCTGGACGACAGCGAGTTCTGGACGTCGTTCCGGCACAGCCTGTTCATGGTCGTCGCCATGGCGGTCGTACCGACGGCGATCGGACTCGTCCTCGCCGCCGCGCTGTTCGACTTCATCGGCAAGCACTTCGGCAGCAGGACGGCCGCCGTACTGCGTGCCTGCTTCTACCTGCCGCAGGTGCTGCCGATCGCGGTCGCCGGCATCGTGTGGAGCTGGATCCTCGCCCCCGACAACGGCGCCCTGAACGCGCTGCTGAAGGCGGTCGGCCTCGGTTCCTGGCAGCAGGACTGGCTCGGCGACCCGGATGTCGCCCTCTACAGCGTCATGGGGGTGATGGTGTGGGTACAACTCGGCTTCCCGCTCGTCGTCTTCATGGCCGGGCTCCAGCGCGTCGACCCCCAGCTGTACGAGGCGGCCGAACTGGACGGCGCCGGCTGGTGGCGCCGCTTCTGGCACGTCACCCTGCCGCAGATCAGGCCGGAGATCCGTGTGGTGCTGACCTGGTGCACGGTCGCGGCGCTGAAGGTGTTCGGCGCGGTGTACGTGCTCACGAAGGGCGGCCCTGGCGGCGCCACCGACGTCCCCTCCTACTTCTCCTTCACCACGTTCTTCGAGAAGACCCAGGTCGGGTACGGCGCCGCGATCTCCACCGTCCTCACCGCGATCATCCTCGTCCTGGCGGTGGTGGGACTGAAACTCCAGACCCGCGCCGAGGACGCCGAGGAAGGGGCCCGCGCATGACCACCGTACGCACCGAGCTCCGTGCCCGGCCCCGTACGCCCGTCGGCCGCTGTCCCGTGCTCGTCGCCCTGTGCATCGCGGCCCTGTTCATGGTGCTGCCCTTCCTGATCGTCGCCGTCAACGCCGTGAAGTCCCCCGCCGAGTACTCCCAGCACGGACCGCTCAGCCTCCCCAAGGGCCTCTACACGGAGGGGCTGAAGGACTTCTGGCAACGCGTCGACTACGGGCAGAAGCTCCTCAACTCCGTGCTCATCAGCGGCTCGGTGGCCGTCCTCGCGGCCGTACTGTCCGTGCTGAACGCGTACGCGATCGGCATCGGCCGCATCAAGGGGCGCACCTGGGTGCTCGCCTTCTTCGTGCTCGCCAACGTGCTGCCGCAGGAGGCGCTGGTCTACCCGCTGTACTACCTGAGCAAGCAGGCCGGCCTCTACGACACCCGGTTGAGCGTGATCATCGTCTTCACGGTGATCCAGACCGCCTTCGGCACATATCTGCTCGCCTCGGTCCTCGGGCAGTTCCCGCGCGAGATCATCGAGGCCGCCCGGATCGACGGGGCGAACTCATGGCAGGTGCTGTGGCGGATCGTGGTGCCGGTCAGCCGCCCCACCATCGGGGTGCTGCTCGTCTTCTTCTTCATCTGGACGTGGAACGAGTTCCTGCTCCCGCTGGTCATGCTGATCTCCAACGACAACCAGACGGTGTCCGTGGCCCTCGGAGTCCTGCAGGGCCAGCGCCTGATGGACGCCACGATGACCAACGCGGCGGCCCTGCTGGGCGTCCTGCCCGCACTTGTCTTCTTCCTCGTCTTCCAGCGGACTCTTACCCGCGGCATCGCCGTGGGTGCCGTCAAGTAGGGGGTACGGCTTGAAGTTCACCGACGGCTACTGGCTGCTGCGCGAAGGCGTCACCGCGGCCCACCCGGTGCAGGTCCTGGACGTGACCACACCCCCGGGAGCCCTGGAGATCCATGCGCCGACCCAGCCCATCCGCCACCGCGGCGACCTGCTGAAGGGACCGGTCGTGACGATCAGTGCGTACGCGCCGATGCCGGACGTCATCGGTCTCACCTTCACGCACTTCGAGGGCGAGCAGCCCCGGGGCCCCCGTTTCGAGATCCAGCGGGACGACGACTTCTCGCCGCAGGTGGAGTACGACGAGGAGCGCGCCACCCTCACCTCGGGCGCCCTGTCCGTACGCGTCGCCCGCACCGGCCCCTGGCACGTCGACTTCCTCGCCCACGGCCGTACCCTGACCACGAGCGGCCCCAAGAGCATGGGCATCATGCGCGACGCCACCGGCGCCCACTACCTGCGCGAACAGCTGGGCCTCGGGGTCGGCACATCGGTATACGGCCTCGGTGAACGCTTCGGACCGCTGGTGAAGAACGGCCAGGTCGTCGACATCTGGAACGCCGACGGCGGCACCGCCAGCGAACAGGCGTACAAGAATGTCCCGTTCTATCTGACGGACGCGGGCTACGGCGTCTTCGTCGACCACCCGGGCAAGGTGTCCTTCGAGGTCGGCTCGGAGGCCGTGTCGCGGGTCCAGTTCAGCGTGGAGAGCCAGCAGTTGACGTACTACGTCATCTACGGACCCACCCCCAAGGACATCCTGCGCCGGTACACCGCCCTCACCGGCCGCCCGGCACTGCCGCCCGCCTGGTCGTTCGGACTGTGGCTGTCGACCTCCTTCACCACCTCCTACGACGAGGCCACCGTCACCTCCTTCATCGACGGCATGAAGGAACGCGAACTGCCGCTGTCCGTCTTCCACTTCGACTGCTTCTGGATGCGCGAGTTCAACTGGTGCGACTTCCAGTGGGACCCGCGGGTCTTCCCCGACCCGGAGGGGATGCTGGCCCGGCTCAAGGACAAGGGCCTGCACATCTGCGTCTGGATCAACCCCTACATCGCCCAGCGCTCGCCGCTGTTCGCCGAGGGCAAGGCGCTGGGCCATCTGCTGAAGAGGCCGGACGGCAGCGTGTGGCAGTGGGACCTGTGGCAGCCGGGCATGGCACTGGTCGACTTCACCAGTCCGGACGCCCGCGACTGGTACGCCGCCAAGCTGGAGGCGCTGCTCGCCCAGGGCGTCGACTGCTTCAAGACCGACTTCGGGGAGCGCATCCCACTCGACGTGGCCTACGCGGACGGCTCGGACCCGGAACGCATGCACAACCACTACACGTACCTGTACAACCGCACCGTCTTCGACGTGCTGCGCAAACACCGCGGCGAGCAGGAGGCCGTGGTCTTCGCCCGCTCGGCGACCGTGGGCAGCCAGAAGTTCCCGGTGCACTGGGGCGGCGACTGCGAGGCCACCTACGCGTCGATGGCCGAGTCGCTGCGCGGCGGGCTCAGCCTCGGCCTGTCGGGCTTCGGGTACTGGAGCCATGACATCGGCGGCTTCGAAGGAACCCCCACTCCCGCGCTGTTCAAGCGGTGGCTCGCCTTCGGCCTGCTGTCCTCGCACAGTCGGCTGCACGGCAGCTCCTCCTACCGGGTGCCCTGGCTGTTCGACGAGGAGTCCGTCGACGTGCTGCGGCACTTCACCCGGCTGAAGCTGCGCCTGATGCCGTATCTGTACGGGGCCGCCCGCAGCGCCCACACCGAGGGTGTGCCGATCATGCGGGCGATGGTGCTGGAGTTCCCGGACGACCCCGCGTGCGCGCATCTGGAACGGCAGTACATGCTCGGCCCGGACCTGCTGGTCGCGCCGGTGTTCAGCGACGAGGGCGACGTGTCCTACTACGTGCCCGAGGGCCAGTGGACCCACTTCGTGACCGGACGAACGGTGACCGGGCCGCGCTGGGTGCATGAGCGGCACGGATTCTCCAGCGTTCCGCTGCTGGTCAGGCCCGGTGCGGTGATCCCGGTGGGCGTGGTGGACGACCGCCCCGACTATCCGTACGCCGACGGGGTCACCCTGCGCGCGTTCGGGCTGGAGCAGGGCGCCCGGGTGACGGTACCGGTCGGCGACGTGACCTTCACCGTCGTACATGAGGGGCAGACGCTGCGGGCCTCGTGCGGTGATCCTCGGGCACCCTGGGCGCTGGCGAGCGGGGAGCGGACCGCCCGTGCGGCGGCGGGCACCGGATTTCTGTCGTTGGAGCTGGAGCGGGAGTCCGAGTGAGGGTTCCACCCCTGACAGGAGCTGGACTGACATGGTGAAGATCACGGACGTGGCCCGGCACGCGGGTGTCTCGCCCAGCACCGTCTCGTACGCCCTCAGCGGCAAGCGCCCCATCTCCGAGGAGACCCGTCGGCGTATCGAGGCGGCCATCCGCGAGCTGGGCTATCGCCCGCACGCCGGCGCCCGGGCCCTGGCCAGCAGCCGGTCCAACGTGCTGGCGCTGGTGATGCCGCTGCGCTCCGGGATCAACGTCCCCGTGGTGATGCAGTTCGCGGTTTCGGTGGTGACGGCCGCCCGCCGACACGACCACGACGTGCTGCTGCTCACCCAGGAGGAGGGCGAGGAGGGGCTACGGCGCGTGGCGGACACGGCGTTGGTGGACGCGCTGATCGTGATGGACGTCCAGATGCACGATCCGCGGCTGCCGCTGCTGCGGATCCTGGACCGGCCGTCCGTCCTGATCGGGTTCCCTGCCTCCGCGCAGGGACTGACCTGTATCGACCTCGACTTCATGGCGGCGGGCGAGCTGTGCGTGGAGCATCTGGCGGGACTCGGGCACCGGGTGGTGGCGCTGGTCGGGTCGCCGCCGGAGGTGTATGTGCGGGGCACCGGGTTCGCGCAGCGGGTGGCGCAGGGGTTCACGACGGCCGCCGACCGGCACCGGCTGGTGTCGTCGGTGCACCCCTGCGAGGCCGCGCCGGCCGCCGCCCGCGGCGTCGCCGAGCGGCTGCTGCGGGAGCAGCCCGCGCTGACCGGGGTGGTCGTGCACAACGAAGCGGTGCTGGAACCGCTGATCGACACCTTCGAGTCGTTCGGCCTGAACGTACCCGGCGATCTGTCCGTCACCGCGATCTGCCCGGCCGAGCAGGCCGCGGGTGCGCGGATCCCGGTCACCTCTGTCGCCATCCCCTCCGCGGAGGTGGGGGAGCGGGCGGTGGAGCTGCTGATGAAGAAGCTGGGCGGGGTGGCGGTTCCGGAGGCCACCCTGCTCGCCCCGCACCTCACACCCCGGGCGAGCACCGCACCGCGCACTGCGTCCTGACGCCGCGAAGTCCCGCACCCCCGAAGCCATGAACTCCCGCAGCCCTCAAGTCCCGTGGCCCCAAGCCCTGAACCTCCGTAGTCCTGAAGATCGTCCCCTTGCAAGGTCCTGACCGAAGGAGCCGTGGCATGAAAGGCACGCAAGGAAGACGCAGAACCACCCTGGCCCTGGCGCTCGCCCTGACAGCGAGCTTCGGCGCCACCGTCCCCGTCCACGCCGACGACCCCGCCTACCCATTCCGCAACCCGAACCTCCCCGTCGAGAAGCGCGTCGACGACCTCCTCTCCCGTCTGACCCTGGACGAGGAGATCTCGCTCCTCCACCAGTACGAGCCCGCCATCCCCCGCCTCGGCATCCAGTCCTTCCGCACCGGCACCGAGGCCCTGCACGGCGTGGCCTGGCTCGGCAAGGCGACGGTGTTCCCCCAGGCGATCGGGCTCGCGTCCACCTGGGACCCCGCGCTGATCCAGCAGGTCGGCTCGGCGGTCGGCGACGAGGCGCGCGGCTTTCAGCAGCAGCGCCCGCCCGGCTGGGGCCTCGATCTGTGGGCGCCCGTGGCCAATCTGCTGCGCGACCCACGCTGGGGCCGCAACGAGGAGGGTTACTCCGAGGACCCGTACCTGACCGGTTCGATCTCCACCGCCTACGGCACCGGCCTGACCGGCGGCGACCCGAACCACCTTAAGACGGCGCCCACGATCAAGCACTTCCTCGCCAACAACAACGAGGTCCGGCGCGACACCACATCCTCCGAACTGCGCCCGCGCGTGCTCAAGGAGTACGACGAGCAGGCGTTCAGGCCCGCGATCGAGGCGGACGCGGCGACAGGTGTGATGTCGTCGTACAACCTCGTCAACGGCCGCCCCAACACGGTGAACCCTGCCCTGAACGACACCGTGCGCACCTGGACCTCCCAGAACCTGCTGAACGTCACGGACGCCTTCGCGCCCGGCAACCTGGTCGGCAGCCAGAAGTACTACGGCAGCCAGGCCGAGGCGGACGCGGCGGCGCTCAAGGCGGGCATCGACAGCTTCACCGACAACGACACGGACTCCGGGCCGACGACCGCGGCCGTCAAGTCGGCGCTGTCGACAGGCCTGTTGAAGCCGTCCGACATCGACACGGCGGCAAGGAACGTACTGAGCATCCGGGTCCGTCTCGGCGAGTTCGACCCCGGTGGCGGGAAGTACGGCTCGATCGACGCGTCCGTCATCGACAGCCCCGCGCACCGGAAGCTGGCGCGGAAGGCGGCCACCGAGGCGGCGGTGCTGCTGAAGAACGACGGTGCGCTGCCGCTGAGGAAGTCCGGGAACGCCGCGGTGGTCGGCCCGCTCGCGGACACCCTCTACACGGACTGGTACTCGGGAAGTCTGCCGTACGCGGTCACGCCGAAGGCCGGCATCGAGGCGAAGATCGGCACCTCGGTGGCGAGCAGCGAGGGCGTGGACCGGATCGCGCTGAAGGACACGGCGACCGGGAAGTATGTGACAGCGGGAGCGGGGGAGGCGGGCGCGCCGCTGAAGGAGACGACGGAAGGCGGTGCCGGCTCGCAGTTCGACGTGTTCGACTGGGGCTCTGGCATTGTGACCCTGCGCTCGGCCGCGAACCGTAGATACGTCGGCTACAACTGGTCGAACTTCGTCAACGACCAGACGCAGCCCAACGGCTGGTACGTGCAGCAGCAGTTCAAGCTGGAGCGTCAGGAAGACGGTACGTACCTGCTTCGCTACGCGGGTTACGAGACCGGGGAGTCCTGGTGGTCGAACCCGGTGTACCTGGGCCCGGTGGACGCCGACGGCACGCTCGGCCTGGTGACCGAGGACAAGGCCGCGCACTACACGAGGGATGTGGTCCGCAGCGGAGTCGACGAGGCGGTGGCGGCGGTGCAGGGCAGGGACTCGGCCGTGGTGGTCGTCGGTTCGATGCCGGCGATCAACGGACGCGAGGCCCACGACCGCACGGACATGGGGCTGGCCCCGTCGCAGGCGGCGCTGGTCAGTGCGGTGCGCAAGGCCAACCCGAGGACGGTGGTCGTGGTCGAGAACAGCTACCCCACCACGCTCGGCGCCCTGCAGAAGGACGTCCCTGCCCTGTTGTGGACGACACACGCGGGCCAGGAGACGGGCGACGCGCTCGCGGATGTGCTGTACGGCGACGCGAACCCGGCGGGCCGCCTGACGCAGACGTGGTACCGCTCGGAGTCCGACCTGTCGTCGATCCTGGACTACGACATCATCAAGTCGGACCGGACGTACCTGTACTACCAGGGCCGGCCGCTGTACCCCTTCGGCTATGGCCTGTCGTACACGACGTTCCGCTACGGCGGCCTGCGGCGGACGGCTGACGGCTACCAGGTGGCGGTGACCAACACGGGCCGACGGGCCGGTGACGAGGTTGTCCAGTTGTACGTCCATCAGCGGGCGTCCCGCGACAAGCAGCCGTTGAAGCAGCTGAAGGCGTACGCGCGGGTGTCGCTGAAGCCGGGCGAGACGAGGACGGTGCGGCTTCACCTCACGGATGCGGACCTGGCGCACTGGGACGTCACGCGGGCGAAGTGGGTGGTGGAGACGGGGACGTACGACGTGATGGTCGGCGCGTCGTCGTCGGACATCCGCGCGCGGACGTCACTGAAGGTACGGGGCGAGACGATCCCGCCTCGCGATCTGTCTGCCGTGACCCGCGCCGAGAACTTCGACGACTACAGCGCGATCAGCCTGGTGGACGAGTCGAAGGCGAGCGGGACGGCGGTGTCGGCCACGGCGGACGGGGCGTGGCTGAAGTTCACGGACGCGCGGCTGGGTGCGGGCGCGTCGACGGTGACGGCCCGGTTGGCGGGCGCGGCGGGAACGCTGCAGGTACGACTCGGCTCACCGAAGGGCGGGCTGCTCGGCACGGCGCACTTCGACGGGACGTCGTCGCCGTACACGTACGACATGGTGACGGCTCCGCTGACGGGCGCGGCGAAGGGGGTACGGAACGTGTACCTGGTGCTGAGCAAGGGGCTGCGGTTGTCGACGTTCAGCCTGGGGCCGGTCAGCGGCGGGTGACCTGGGCGGCCACGGGCAGGACAGGTACGGGCCCAGTCCGTCACAGGTACTGGGCCCGGGCCCGTGTCGGGTGCGCCGGCCTGTCCGGCTGAAGCGCCTCATCCGCCTGCAGCCCAGCAGATATTGACGGACCGTCAATTCGAGCCACCCCGTTGCAGTGACCCGTACTGCAAAACAATCATGGCTGTCATGGAGCGGCCGAGTCAGTTCATCGAATGCGGAGACTTCGTACTGCGGCGCTGGCGGGGACAGAGCGATTTCGTTCCGGCGTTCAAGTTGATCGAGGAGTCCCTGGACCACCTGCGCCCGTGGATGCCATGGGTCGCCTTTCACAGCGAGAAGAGCACCCGGGACTTTCTCGCGAAGTCCGAGGCGAAGTGGGCAAACGGCGACGCCTACAACTATGCCGTCACCAAAGACGGCACGGTCATCGGCATGTGTCAGACCTACCGCTGGGTCGAACCCCAAGGGTGGAGGATGGGGTACTGGCTGCATCCTGCCGCCACCGGTCAGGGCATCGCCACGAGAGCGACGGCAGCCATGGTTGCCGAGATGTTCGCCCTGCCGGACGTGGAGTACCTGGAAATCACGCACGACCTGGCCAATGCCCCCAGCGGCGCGGTTCCCCGCCGGTTGGGGTTCACCCAAGTCCGGCGTGAGCAGGCACCACCACCCGCGGCTCCCTCAGGCACTGGCATCGACGTGGTCTGGCGCCTCAACCGCGGTGATCGGACGCCCCCGCCGACCGGGAATGTGCGCCGGCTCTGACCCCCACGGAGCGTCAGCCGCGTCGTTGTCTGCGGGTCCGTCAGGGGTGGAAGCCGACCTCAGGGTTTGCCGCGGAGGGCCCGTCGAGGACCGGCCCCGGGACGCCGCGCAGATGCAGGTCGAAGAACGCCCCGACGTAGGTGCGGGTGATCTGCACCGACCGCCGGGCGGAGGCCGCGGCGGCGGGGTGTTCGGATGCGGGTGCGGCTAATGCCGTATCCGCTGCGACCGCGGGCAGCGGCAGGACGAGTGTGAGGACGCCAGCAGCGGCAGTGCGACGGAGTCTGGTCATGGCGGCGACGCTGGAACGCGGGCACTGCAGCTGACGTCCTCTCAGCGGCGGACCTGAAGTGCACCCGGAGGACTACAGGGCATCCTCTCCTGGGACGACGCGGGACCCTGGGGTGACGCCTTGACCAGGGGTTTACCGCTGCGCCGCTCTGGCGTTCACTTCTCATCCATTGCAATGATCGCAATGCTCGCCGTTGCGTTGCTAACGAGCCCGTTGCAACAGTTTCGGCACTCTGACGTGGGAAGGTCCCATATTTATGCAACGAGCCTGTTGCGGGAACCTGGAAAGCTACGTAGCGTTTCCGATATCAGAAACACGATCGAGCTTGGGAGAGCACGATGCAGAAGTTCGAGACCTCCGCCCCGATCTCCGCCGTCCTGGACATCCCCGCCGGACGCATCCAGTTCATCGCCGCCGACCGCGCCGACACCACCGTCGAGGTCCTGCCCGCCAATCCCTCCAAGAGGCGCGACGTCCAGACCGCCGAGCAGACCACCGTCACCTACGCCGACGGCGTCCTGCGGATCCACACGTCCGAGCCCAAGAACCAGCTCTTCGGCCCCTCCGGATCCCTGGAGGTCACCGTCCAACTGCCCGCCGGCTCCCGCATCGAGGCCAAGACCGCCGGCTCCGAGCTCCGCGGCGTCGGCCGCCTCGGCGACGTCGTCTTCGATGGTGCGTACCGCCAGATCAAGATCGACGAGGCCGCGAGCGTCCGCCTCACTGCGACCGATGGCGACGTCGAGGTCGGCCGGCTGGGTGGCCCCGCGGAGATCAGCACCGCAAGGGGCGACATCCGGATCGCCGAGGCCATGCGCGGCACGGTCGTGCTCCGCACCCAGTCCGGCGACATCTCGGTCACCGCCGCCGCAGGCGTCTCGGCCGCCCTGGACGCCGGCACCAGCTACGGCCGTATCAGCAACGCCCTCAAGAGCGATGGCGCCGCCGAGCTCGACATCCGCGCCACCACCTCGAACGGCGACATCACCGCCCGCAGCCTGTAAAGGCGGAACAGCACTGTCCGGCCGGGCCCACCGCGATCGAGATCCCGCCGGGCGCCGCCGACGACGCGGCCGTCCCTCCCCAGGCCCCTGCGATCCACATACAGGGGGCCTGGGGGAGCCGTACAAGACGCTCTCACACGACCAGGTGGAACACATGACGAAGAACAGCACTTCCTCGACCGCTTCGAAGTGGACCGGCATGGTGCCGGTCGACGACACGGCCCTGGCTGTCACCGACACCGGCGGTCCCGGTATCCCCGTGGTCTACCTCAATGGCCAGTTCGCCACCCAGGGGTACTGGCGGCGGGTCGTCGCCGAACTGGGGGCGGAGTGGCGGCACATCACCTACGACGAGCGGGCTCGCGGCAGGAAATCGAAGCGGTCGGCGGACTATTCCTTCGAGGCCGCCGTCCGGGATGTCGACGCCGTTCTCGCGGCCAGGGGTGTCGACCGAGCGTTGCTGGTGGGCTGGTCCTACGGAGCGTTCGTCGCGGCGCACTGGGCCAGCAGGAATCCGGAGCGTACCGTGGGCGCGGTCCTGGTCGACGGCGCGTACCCGTACGACTGGCTCGACGAGGCCATGGAGCAGCGCATCCGGAAGCTGTTTCGGCGGATGGGCTGGGTCACGCCGCTGCTGCGCCCGACGGGCCTGACCCCGCGGATGACCGCCGAACAGCAGGCGAACAGCAACATCGAGCTCGGCAGGCTCTCCCGCGAGCGCGAACTCGGCCCCGTACTGGACGACATCACCGTCCCGGCGCGGTATGTGGTCGCTTCGGGGTCGTCCCTGGGAAGCCGCGGTGATGAGCAGGAGCGGATACGCACCAGCCTGGATACGGTGACCGCCCGCAACGCGAACATCCACATCAGCGCGAAGGTCGCCAGCAACCACAGTGCGATTCTGAAGAAAGACTCCCCGGCCATCGCCGAGGCCGTGCGCGAGGTCGCGGCCCTCGACCACGCGGGGCGCTGAGGACACGACCAACGGACTGACGACAACGGCACGTCCTCACCACCAACGTCATCATCGTCCGCCGCCACCAAGATGCTCGCCGGCCGTGCCCGCAGGAAGGTGCGGCCGACGTTCGTCGGACTGGAGCAGCGAGAGGTGGTCCAGGCCTTACCGGCGGCGGCTCGCAGCGGCGACTTCGACGGACCTGCCGCATCCGGCGTGGGCCACTGCTGAGACGGGTCGCCGTAGTGCGGGCAGGCCGCACCGTCACAGGGCTTCGGCCGGGCGCGTGAGCGTAGGCGGGTCGATGTGCCGCGCGCCGGAACAGCGAACATGTGGCGTCCCGAGCGGTGCTACGAACACGGCACGATCGCTGAGCCGGTGACTACCTGGACCGGCCACGCCTGGGCGGTGCTTCCGAAGGTCTACGGTCAACCTCTCCCGGAGATGCAGCTGGTGAGAGCAGGGGCGTGGTGCGCAGGGCCGGTGTTCTGGCCGGAGCCCTGGCGTGACGACGTAGACCTGACAGAGGCCCCTTCAACAGATCGTCGGCGTGTGGCAGCATCGGCATCGCACCGGCCCTAGAACCCTCATGACCGACAGGAGCCGTATCAGCGTGAGGTCATTAGTCGGGCAGGGTGTAATCCCGGTATGAAGGCACCCGAGACCGTTGAGGATTCCGCCGGGACGGCTCCGCTGACCTACCGACAGGTTCTCCGTAGTCGTAACGTCCCCCAACTCCTGCTGGCCGCCTGCCTATCACGACTCGCGGGCAGCATGTTGCTCTTCGTCGTCGTTCTCTACGTCATCGCGGAGTTCCGTTCCGTATCGATGGCAGGCTTGAGCGGGTTCTTTCTGACGTTGCCGGGCTTTCTGGTGAGCCCGATCGCGGGCGCCGTCCTGGACCGGCTCGGTGCGGTTCGGGCCGTGGCGCTGGACACCATGTCCAGCGCCGCCTTCATCGGTGGCATCGCACTGCTCGCCTCTTGCGGGGCGTTGACCGAGCCCGTGCTCTTCGTCCTGCTCGCCCTGTACTCGCTGACCAGCCCACTCACCGCGGGCGGGATTCGGGCCCTGCTTCCGAGACTCGTGCCGGCGGACGCCTACGACAAGGCCAACGCCCTGGATCTGAGCACCTTCTCCGCGATCGACGTGGTCGGTCCGCTGCTGGCCGGTGCGATGTTCGCAGCGATCGGTCCGAATCCCACACTGCTCACCATCGCGGGCATGTACGTGCTGGCCGGACTCAGCCTGACGCTCCTGCGTGGGGGCGGTGCCGGGGCGCCGTCCGCTCCCCGCCGGTACCTGCTGCGCTCGGCCTGGGAGGGCATCACCTACCTCTTCCGAAACCCCACTCTGCGCGGGCTCGCGGTCTCGTACGCGCTGTACCAGGCCGCCGCCGGCATGCTGCTCGTGATCGTGCCCGTCGCCGTGACCGATTGGCTCGACAGGGGCAGGTCGGCCGACCGCTACGTCGGCCTGATGTGGGCGATCACCGGTCTGGCCGGCGCGGTCGGCGGCCTGGTCGCGGGCAAGGTGCTGCGGGCGGGTGTAGAACGCCGCTGCATGGTCGCTGCGACGCTGGCGTGCGCTGTGGCGATGTTCCCGGTGAGCGCGCTCGGTTCGCTGGTGACGCTGGGCATCGGTCTCATGCTGGTGGGCCTGGCCGAGGGCGCGGTGAACGTCAGCCTGCTGTCGCTGCGGCAGCGCCGGACCGAGCCAGACTGGCTCGGACGCATCATGACCGTCTCCATCAGCGTCAACCTGATCGGCTTTCCGATCGGGACCGCGCTGGGCGGTGTGCTAACCACCCACTCGGTGACCGTGGCGCTCGCCACCGCGGCGCTGCTGGCGGTCGGTTCGGCCGCTGCCGGCCGTCTCTTGATCCCGCGGGAGGCCTGAGCGCTTCTCCGACTCACCGACACGCGCTGCGGCGGTGGATCGATCGACCGAGGAACGCCTGCCGGCGCACATCGACGTCCGGCGCGGGTCATCCCTGCAACTGCTTGTAGACGGCGTTCTTGATCTTCGGGTAGGGGTTGAGCGGCATGACCCAGCGACCGTCGCGGGTCCGGTAGAAGCCGAAGCCCAGAGGGCTGGTCGGATCCGAGGGGTTGCCGCCCGGTAGCCGTTGAGTAGCTCCCACTTCTTGTCGTAGAAGGGGCAGAGCCGGTGCGGGGCCTTGCGCAGGTCCATCGTGATGTCCTGGCCTTCGCCGCCGCGGTGGCGCCAGAGTGCGGCCAGGGCACGGACTTGGCGGTCAGGCCGAGCGCGGGGACGGCACCCAGGAGCATGACGCTCGGGACGATGGGGTCGCTGCCTATGAAGGTGATCTTTCCGCCGCTGTCCTCGGGGCGCAGGCCGGCCGGGGCGAGGACTTCACCCAGAGCCTGACGGATGTCTAAGCCGTCGTCGCGGGTCAGCGGATTGGCGATGGCCCTTTCGATGCGCTCGGTGAGTTCGTCGGCACTCATGGGTACGGCAGCCTTTGCGTCGAGGTGTGGGGCGAAGGGGGGTGCGGCTTCGCGCCGAGGTGAGGGGCAGTCGTCATGGGGGCGTCCCCGGGACGGCTGCTCAGGCGTCGAAGGTCTCAGCCAGGGAGCGCGTGACGGTGATCTGCTTGCGGTCGCGTTCGGCGGCGAGTTCGTCGACGATGCCGCCGAAGTCCTTGGCCTGTTCGGTCAGCAGCCGCTTGGTCGGTTCGTCGAAGGTGACCTTCTCGCACTCCATGGCGGCCCAGCGGCTCTCCATGCCGACGCCGAGGTGGCTCATGAAGTGGGCCAGGCCGCCCTCACCGCCACCCAGGTGGACACACCTCTCGGCGGATCACCTAGGACCGGTGTCCATGGAGATATGGAGTTGCGTTCTGCAACATGTCGAATGCAGTCCTCGCTCACCGTCGATGCAAAATGCAACTCACCATGGTGTGCGGCGCGTATGATCACCAACGGGAGCGTGGACCCGCCGGGCCCGGGCCTGACGTCGCCGGGCGGCGCTGCGGCGGCCGCAGGCGCATGGATCAAGGGGAAGGACATGCACGTGGCCGATGGCGACCCGGAGATCCTGGGACTCGTCCGCGAGATGGTGACCCTCTCCCGGCGCTTCCGCGCCAACGCCGAGCGGCTCCACCCGGACCTGAGCTTCGTCGACTACTCTCTGCTCTCCGAGATGGCCGAACGCAACGGAGCCCGCGCGGCGGACCTGGTCGGCCTCTACGGCATCAACAAGTCCACGATCAGTCGCCAGGTCGCCGCTCTGCACCGCGCCGGCCTGGTGGTACGCGCCGCCGCCCCGGACAACCGTCGCGTCCAACTGCTGCACCCCAGCGACCGCGGTCGGGAACTCCTCGCCCGTGCCGACGCCCTCATGCACCGCGAGGTCGACACGCGCACCGAAGGCTGGTCCCCGGACGAGGTCCGGACCCTGCGCAGCCTGCTCGCCCGCTACAACGCCGCCTCCTCCGCCCTCCCGGAGGAATCCTGAGCGCCGGTGAACCGCACGCCGAGCGGTGTGCGACGGCACAGCGGATACGTCCCTGTGCGGTGGGGTGGGCGCTTCGCTTGTGTGAGTGCGGACGGCGAGACATCGGCGATCAGGGGCAGTCCGCCCGCGTCCGTGTGCTGACGCGGGCGGAGTGAGAACACCATGAAAGAAGCGATCACGTCGGCGTCGTCAAGGCGGCGCGGCAGCACTGCTCGGTGTCGGTCAGGTGCGCACCATGGCCCTCGAATCGGCCGTCACTGGGTCGGCTCCAGGAGCTCCACCGGGCCGGACAACGCCGCACGCACCCGGCGGGACAGCTCATCGACCAGCACCTCGGACTCGTCGCGGCTGATCGCGTCCAGGGTCTGTGTCGCCACCTCCGTGGCCGGCAACTTCGGAACATCGAGCGCGGCGGCGCCATCGGTGTCCACGGGGCCTACGTGCACCCCGACGACGAGGGTCCCCTGCTGACGCAGACCGAAACGCAGGGCGTTGGTCAGTGACCATTCCGCTGCCTTCGACGCCGCGTAACTGGGCCAGATCTTGTTCACCCGCCACGACGCGACCGACAGCATGTTCACCAGCGCTCCGCCGCCGTTGGCCGCGAGCACCGGCGCGAAGGCACGCGAGACCGCCCAGGTACCCAGATAGTTCACCTCCATCTCGCGCCGCGCGCCTTCCAGGGACCCCTCCAGCAGGGCCGGCCCGGCCTGGATGCCGGCATTGTTGATGACGATGGTCGCGTCGGACGCCGCGGCAGCGGCGTCCGCGATCTGGTCCTGGTCGGTGACATCGAGACGCAGTGTCTCGACCCCCGGCTCCCGGAGGCTTTCGGGGTCGCGTACGCCCGCGTACACCTTGGCCGCGCCCCGGGCGAGCAGGGCGCGGGTGAAGGCCAGCCCGATGCCCCTGTTCGCACCCGTCACCAACGCGACCGATCCCTTGATCTCCATGACCGAACACCTCAATTCGTCAGTTGCCACCGAACCCCGAGTGGGACGGTCAGCCCATGGCCTCGGGGCAGAGCGCCCACTCCGAGAGTGGCGCCCGCGGTACGGGGTTCTTCGAGGACAGGCTCGACCTCAAGTGAATCCCAAGGACTTGCACAAGGGCACTGACACGCCCGGCCCGTCGTCAGTTCTGGTGTGTGGCACGCTCGGTCGCGGTGGATGTATGTGTGCCCGTCGGCGTGGTCCAGCTGGCGAGCAGTCGGAGTGCCTCTGTGGACGGGGAGCCGGGTTCGGTGGTGTAGAGGCAGATGCTCTGGTCGGGGTCGGCGGGGAGGGCCAGCGTTTCGTAGGAGAGGGTGAGTTCGCCGGCCACGGGGTGGTCAAGATGTTGGGTGTTGTGGGCGCACTGGTCCACGCGGTGGCTGGCCCACCAGGTGTGGAACTCGGGCACCTTGATGGACAGTTCGCCGACCAGTTCGTTCAGCTGGGGGTCGTCGGGGTGGCGTCCGGCTGCCAGGCGCAGGCCGGCGACGAAGGTGGCGGCGACCTGCTCCCAGTCCCGGTACAAGTCCCGGGCGGCCGGCTGGAGCAGGACGAAGCGGGCGAGGTTGCGGTCGCGGTGCGGTAGTGCGTCGAAGTCGGTGATCAGTGCCTTGGCGAGGTGGTTGGCGGCCAGGACGTCAGTGCGGTGGTTGATGACGAGGGCGGGTGAGACGTCGTTGAGGACGTCCAGCATGCGGTGGACCGCCGGCCGCAGGCGCGGTGCGCGGGCCGGGCGGCGTCGGTGTGGGCCGGGTGTTCTGGGCCGGGCGAGTTCGAAGAGGTAGCCGCGTTCGGTGTCGTCCAGACGCAGAGCGTGGGCGACGGCCTCCAGCACCGCTTCCGAGACGTGGGGGTGGCGGCCCTGTTCGAGGCGGGCGTAGTAGTCCGTGCTCACCCCGGCCAGGCGTGCGACCTCCTCGCGGCGCAGCCCCGGCACCCGGCGCGCGCCGCCGCTGAAGGCGCCCCCCGCGTCCTCGGGGCGCAGGCGGGCCCGCCGCGAGCGCAGGAAGTCACCCAGTTCGCCGTTCTGCTTCATGTCGCCAGTGTGTCGCCCGCAGGGCCGTGACGGGCCGGTGAAGGTGGACCAGCCAGACCTAGGTTCAGCAAGGCGTACGTACGGGCTCCGCACCCCCGCAAACGGCGCAATGCTGCGTGGTAGGGCAGCTGCCTCGCCGGCGACGAGATCGGAAGACCTTCCCCTGCCGGGGCCGGAGACAAGAGCGGCCGACCCGCGCCGGCCTGCAATGTCGCGAAGGCTACGGCAGCCACAGGTCAGGCTCGTGCCGGCCGTCCCTTGGCCACCTTCCACTCACAGCCACACCGCTCGCCCGTCCGCCGGACGGGCCGCACAAAGGAGATCACCATGACTGAGTTCGCCCCTATGCCTGACTTCGCTCTGGGGCCGGACATTCCGGAGTCCGGGTTTGTCGTCAAGGAGCTGGGCGGTGGTGCCTACTTCGTCACTCAGGGAATGATCAACACGATGTTCGTGGAGACGAAGAAGGGTGTCGTGCTGGTGGACGCCTCGCCGTTCCTGGGGGACAAGCTGCTGGCGGCGATCGAGGAGGTAACCCCGAAGCCGCTCACCCACCTCATCTACAGCCACGCGCACGCGGACCACATCGGAGCGGCTCACCTGCTGAACCGGGACGGCCTGAAGATCATCTCTCACGAGATCACCGGCGAGTTCATCAAGGAGGCCAAGAACGACAACCGGCGTCCCCTGCCCACCGAGACCTTCAGCGGCCGGCGCACGGAGATGGACATCGACGGCGTCAGGTTCGTCCTCGACTACGCAGGAGACTGGCACCAGGCCGGCAACCTGTTCATCCACCTGCCGGAGCAGAAGCTCATGGGAGCGATGGACAGCTTCTCGCCGAAGAACGCGCCGTTCTTCCGCCTGTACTTCTCCGCGCACGTGCCCGCGTACTTCCACGCCATGGACCAGATGCTGGAGTACGACTTCGACACCGTCGTGACCGGCCACATGGCTCTGCCCGGCACGCCCGAGGACGTCGCGACGAACCGCGAATTCATCAGCGACCTGCGCACCGCTGCCGGCGAGGCGCTGCGGACGGTCGACCTGAAGGAAGCCGCGGCCGCCGCCAAGGTGCCGGAGAACAACAAGCAGGCGGAACTCAAGGTCTGGATGGACGCGGTCGTCGCCCGCGCGGCGGAGCTCATGCCCTCCTGGGAGAAGCGGCTGGGGGGCACCGACATCTTCCTCGCCGACAACCTCAACGCCACCGCGTGGAGCCTCTTCATCGACTAGGACGAGGCCCTACGGATGAGGGGGCGAGCTGCGGTCATTCCATGCGCCCGGTCATTCCATGCGCCCGGTCATTCCATGCGTTCGGGCATTCCCTTCGCGCCCAGCAGGACGCGCGCCGTGGAAACCCCGTACAGGCCCGCAGGGCTCGGACCCGTATGTTCGCCCCCTCATAGCCCTTCCGTGAACAGGGTCAGGGAGGACGCGAGAGACGCTGACGAGATCGGCGTCCTCGAGTTGCTGCACAGCTGCTCGATGCAGCCGGCCCTGCACACTGGTCACGACCAGGTCAGGGACCAGTGGTCTGCCATCCCGGCGGCCGGTTGCGTTTCCCTGGTAGACAGTGCGCCGAAGCCGGTGCCGGCATGTCGGCACACTCGGGGGGAGAGAGATGGCAGAACCGCAGCACGACCTGAACGACCAGCTCGTGGTAGCCGTAACCGCCAAGGACCTCGACGCGGTACGGGAGTCTGTGGGGGACGGCGCCGATCCGGACACTCCGGGCCTCGAAGGCCTCCCGCTGCTCTGCGCCGCCGTGGCCGGATTCGACCACGAGACCGCCGAGGCCCTGACCGAGGGCGGCGCCGACTCCGTCTTCGAGCTGCCGGATGGCACGACACCGCTCTTGCGGGCTGTCGATCTCGGCTCCCCGGCGCTGGTCGAGGCCCTGCTCGGCAAGGACCCGCGGCTACGGCTCGCCGAGACCGATCAGAAGCGGCTGCTCGACCTCGCCCGGCACTGGTACGAAACGGGAGCGGACGAGGAACTGCGCCGCCGCACGGGGGCCTCCGGCCCGGCCACCCGGCGTCTGATCAAGGACGACTCGTACACGGAGGTCGAGGAGGTTTCCCTCGACGGGCTCACCGTCCGGGCAGGCCACAGCGCCATCCTCCCACGACCGGACGGCCGCCGTCACGGAGGCTTTCGTCGCCCTGCTGGACGAGGAGGACCAGCTTCTGCGTCCGGAGGCCGCCAGCGCCCTCGCCCGCCGCGACAACCCGCGCACCGATTGGGCCTACGAACGTGTCGGCCCGCTCGGCCCCGGGTTCGACGGTGATCATCGCGTGGCCGACCACTGGCGCTACCGCTTGCGCAACCGGCCCCACCGGACCTGACGGTCCGGCTCAATGTGTGACATGGAGGGCTTGTCGGCACGCAGGACATCGAGCGGACGTCATCGCATCCCCTGCAGTCCCTTGACCAGGACGGAGACGCCACCGGTCAGGGCCAGCGCGAAGATGAGCCGCCGCACCCACTGCTCCGGAACCCTCGGTGCGAGCACCCTACCGACGAGGGCGCCCGCCACCATCGCGGCCCCAGCCACCGACCAGGCTGTCCCACTCAGCTGCGGCGCACCGTTGGAGGCCACCGAGAAAACGTTCACAATGATTCCGTAAAATTGCGCATTTGGTACGAATTCGCTGACCTGCCATCCCGCATTCACCGCGTACAGCGAATACGGTGGCCCGCCGACACCTGCGGCGGAATTCATGAATCCACCCACGGCACCCGCGGTCACGGCGCCCCTGGTCCCGGTCAGAGCGGATATGCGCAGGCCGCCCATCACGAAAGCCACGGCCACCGTCACCAGAATCCCGACGCCGGCCAGCAGTACGGGCTCGGGAACTCGGGCGGCTACCCATGAGCCCGCGGGCACCGTGCACGCGGAGGCCATGACCAAGGGGATCATGGCGCCGATCCGCACCCGTCTCCAACCCGTCGCGAGCCCGGCGATGCTGATGACTCCGGCTGCGCAATTCGCCAGAACCACACCTTGGGCGGGCCCGAGTACCAGAACGAGCGCGGGCACCGCGATCAGCGCGAAGCCCATTCCGGTCAGCCACTGCACCGATGCGCCTAACGCGACTATGCCGCCCAGCAGTAGCTCGGCCGCCCCAGCGCTCGCCACAGCAAGCTCCTCCGTTGCCCGGGATGATCTCCGCCATCCTCTCCGGGGAACGAGCGAGAACGCAACGGCGCGGTACCGACCGGCTGACGCCGACGGACCGCAGCGGGTTTCGGACCCCCCGCGCGCGACTGTGCCCTGTCGATTCGGCATCGCGCCGCCCATGTCTCAGCCCAAGGTGCCGGCCCGTGCGGAGGCGGGGCAGAGCCACCACCCCGCAGGGGCGACGGCCGGTGCCGGTGCCCGGTCAGGCGGCCAGGGGCTGTTCCCGCAGTTCCGTCAGTTTCACGGTGTGAAGGCCGCTGCGTTGGGCCTTGACGTCTGTGACCTTCAGTTGGGTGCCCGGCGGGAGGATGAACTCCTCCTCCCAGGTGAACGCGGAGAAGTCGCGGATGCTGACGGCCCGGGCGGGGACGACCTCGAACAGTGTGCGTTTGCCGCGGCTGCCGAGGAACGCCTTGGCCACACCGCGCTCGGACGTGCACGAGGACACGCCCCACCAGGTCACGGTCCGTCCGAGCGGGTACTGCGCACGCAGGTCCAGTGCCACACCGCGCCACAACGGCTGGGTCCGGGCCGGCAGTTGCGACACCGCTGAGAAAAGCAGTCGCAGATACGGCAGGTAGGGGAGGAGCCTGGTCCGGTCCGGGGAGCGCAGGGTGGCGTTGATCTCCCGGTAGAACGCGGACTCGCAGGTGTAGAGGTAGAGGGCGGCGATCGCGTCGAGGGGCAGGCCGGCGAAGCTGCGTCCGCCCGCCGTTTGCCGAACTCGTGCGACCGGTCGACGGGTCGGTCCAGCCCGGGCAGCAGCGCGGCGACCGGGGCGACGGCGTCGCGGAAGTCCATGAGCGGGGTGTCGAACACACCCGTGATCGCGTCCAGGACGAGGCCCTCGTCCTTCACGCTGGAGAGCCGGTCCAGGTACAGCTGGTGCAGCTCCATGGTGGACGCGATGAACGCGCCCATGCGGTCGGCGACGTCCCCGTCGGCGCCGCCGGTCTCGGCCACGAGCATGTTCCAGCCGGTGCTCGGCAGCCAGTCGATCTCGTCGGCGTGTCTGCGTTGGAACGCCCCGGCAGCCGCGCGCCGACAGCACATGTCCTCTGGGACTCCGGGAGCCGAGCCGCCCGAAGAGCGCTACCCTACCGGTCCGCGCCCAGTGCAACTCCAGCGGTAATCCACCCGCGGCCGCGTGCGAGGCGACGCTCTGCGCGCCCAGACGGCCCGGCCGGTGGGCCGGGCACCCGTAGGAGGGGGCCCGGCGCCCTCCGGTGTTCGTCGGCCGCGTCAGCCTCGGGGGTGGGCCGTGTCGCGCAGGGTCGCCAGGACCGAGCCGTACATGCGCGCCTTGATGGTGCCGAGGGTGTCGCCGGCCTTGCTCAGCAGTGCCTGGGCGATCTCCACGGCCGTGGAGCGCACGGCGCTCTCGTCGACCGCCCGGTCGACGATGCCGACGGCCGCGGCATCCGTCCCGCCGTAGCGGCGGGCGGTGACCATGGCCTCGTGCGCGGTCTGCGGCGCCAGCCGGGACTGGATCAGGGCGGACATGCCGGGTGTGAAGGGGATGTTGATATCGGCCTCGGGCAGGCACCAGAAGCCACGGTCGGCGCGCATGACGCGGAAGTCGTGCGCCAGGGAGAACATCGCGCCGGCGGCGAAGGTGTGTCCCTGGAGGGCGGCCACGGTGATCATCGGTAGGGACAGTACGCGGGCGAAGAGCTCCTGGACCGAGAGGGTGTAGTCCTGGTGCTGGTCGGCATGGGCGGACAGCCACTCCAGATCCAGGCCGTTGGAGTAGAACTTGCCCGTCGCGGCGGTTACCAGGGCCCGCGGCCCTTCCGCGTTCTCCACCTCGTCCAAGGCGGCGTTGACGGACGCGATCCAGTCAGGGTGGAAGCGGTTCTCGCCGTCTCCGAGATCGAGCACGAAGACGTTGTTCTCGCGGTCAAGGGTAGGCATGTGAGCTCCTGGAAGGGGTGTGTGGTGTGCGGGTATGGCTGGTTGGGGCAGTGGACTGGTGCGGGGGCCAGACCCGAAGCGTGCGCCCCCGGGGCGGGTAGGCCGTTCAGGACATAGGTCGGCAGGCTGTGGATCTCAGCGGGCCCGGCGCTCTGGACGCCGTGCGCATTACGCCGCCTCCTCTTCCGGCGCGCCCGGGATCGCTCCCTGGGCGCGCAGATGGGCGATCTGGGCGGGGCCGAATCCCATCTCGGCGAGGATCTCGTCGGTGTGCTCGCCCAGTTCGGGCGCTCGCTTCGCGGGCACCTTCGGTACGCCTCTCAGATTGACGGGGCTGTTGACGGTCTCCGTCAGCCCGGGGACCCCTTCCAGGGGTACGACGATGTCGTTCGCGCGGAGCTGCGGGTCCTGGGCGGACTCCTCCGGTGTCTGAATGAGGCTGTAGGTGATGCGTTCCCGGTCCAGGACGTCCTTCCAGTGGGCGAAGGGCCGTGAGCGGAACTCGGTGTCGAGCAGCTCGCTCACCGCGGCGGCGTTCTTGACCAGGGCCTCGATGTCCGCGAAGCGGGGATCCTCGAGCAGCTCGGGGTGTCCGATGGCCCGTGTCAGTCTGGGCCAGTGCACCGATGAGGTTGCCAGCATGAACCACCGGCCGTCCGAGGTCCGGTAGGGGTTCGTCAGCGCGTTCACGGGCGCGCTGCGGTCGTGCAGCTCGAACGGCGTGCCGTCGGCGAGCGCACCGGCCACGAGAGTGCCCGTGGCCCAGACGCCCGTGGCGAGCAACGACGTCCCGACACTGGCCCCTTGTCCCGTCCGAGCACGGCGGCACAGGGCCGTCACGATCGCGGCGTAGATCGCGATCGCCGACGTGTAGTCGCCGCTGCCCCAGACCGGCACCGTCGGCGGAGCTCCCGCGTCGCGGGTGGAGGCCAGCAGTCCGCTGCGCGACCAGTAGGCGGTCAGGTCGAAGCCCGGCTGCCCGGCGTCGGGACCGGCGTCCCCGAAGCCCGTGATGTCGGCGTAGACGACCCGCGGGTTCCAGCTCGAGACCTGCTCGTAGTCCAGGTGCAGCTTCTCACGGGTGCCGTGCGGGAAGTTGGTGATCACCACATCGGCCCACTCTACGAGGCGCTTGAGGATCTCGGTGGTAGCCGGGGACTTCAGGTCGATCACCATGCCGCGCTTGTTGCGATTGGCGAGGTGCCAGCCGTAGTTGGCCTCTGCCCGGGGGCTCGGCGGCACGAAGCTCAGCCGCCGCTGGGGGTCGCCCATCCCCGGCGGCTCGACCTTGATGACGTCCGCGCCGAAGTCGGAGAGCATGGTGGCCGCGGCCGGTCCCGCGATGTAGGTCGACGCGTCGAGGACCTTCAGTCCCGTGAAGACGGATTCGGTGGTCATCGTCATCACCCCACGAAGGCGCTGTGGCCGGTGATGGACTTGCCGACGATGAGGGTCTGCATCTGGTGCGTGCCCTCGTAGGAGTACAGAGCCTCGGCGTCGGAGAAGAACCGGGCGACGTCGTACTCGAGGAGGATGCCGTTGCCGCCGAAGATCTCGCGGCTCCAGGCGACGACCTCCCGCATCCGTGCCGCGACGAACTCCTTGGCCAGCGCGGAGTGCTCGTCCCGGAAGATGCCCTGGTCCTGCAGCCGGGCGAGTTGTATCAGCATGCCCCAGGAGGCGGTGATGTTGCCGAGGCTCTTGACCAGCAGGTCCTGCACCATCTGGAACTTGGCGATGGGACGGCCGAAGGCTATGCGCTGCTTGGCGTAGTCCAACGCGAGTTCGTAGGCGCCGATCATGACACCCAGGGCCTGCCAGGCGACCCCGCTGCGGGTCTGGCGCAGGACCTCGGCGACGTCCCGGAATCCCTTGATGTTCTGCAGCCGGTTCGCCTCCGGCACGCGGACATCGGTCAGGGTGATCTCGGCGTTCTGCACGATCCGCAGCGCGATCTTGCCCTCGATCTTCACCGGCTTGAAGCCGGGGGTGCCGTTCTCGACGACGAAGCCCTTGACCTTGTTGTCGTCGACGTCCCGCGCGAAGACCACGACGTAGTCGGCGAAGGTGGCGTTGCCGATCCACTTCTTGGCACCGTTGATGACCCAGGTGTCGCCCTCGCGCTTGGCGGTGGTGCGCATGCCGCCCGATACGTCGGAGCCGCCGAGCGGTTCGGTCAGGGCGAACGCGCCGATCTTCTCCATGGTGGCCATGGCGGGCAGGAACCTGTCGCGCTGCTCCTGGTCGCCGCCGTAGTAGATGGAGTAGAAACCGAGCCCGTTGTGGACGCCGAAGAACGTGGCTACCGAGGCGTCGACGCGGCCCAGCTCCGTGGCGAGCATGCCGCCGAGCAGATGACTGGCGGCCGCCCGGTGCTCGCCGTAGCCCTCGTAGGCGAGGGCGGCCAGCCCGCTGCCGCGGAACTTGTCGATCAGTTCGACGGGGAACTCGGCCTTGCCCCAGTACTCGTTGACCAGCGGTTTGACCTCCTCGCGCAGGAAGGTGCGGGCCTTGAGCAGGATCTTGCGCTCGTCGTCCGAGAGCAGCGTCTGGTAGCGGTAGAAGTCGGCGGCCAGCAGGTCGTCCAGCGGCGCGGTGGGGGTGGGAATGGGGGTCGTGACGGTCATCTCAGTTCTCCTTCTGGTGCTGGTTGCGGCGGATTTCTTCGAGGGCGGACAGGACGGCGAGTTGTCGGCGGTCGCGGGCCTCTGCGAGGTCGGCGTACGACGTGGCGGCGTATGCCTTCTCCACCGCCTGGATGACTCGCTCCCGGTCCTCGGGGTCCTGTGAGGGCTCACCGAGGGACATCTGCTGCAGGGAAGAGCCGATGTGCTCGGTGATGTGGCGGTAGCCGCCGGGGCCACCGCCCAAATGCGCGCCCAGGAACGGACCGACCGTCGCCCAGCGGATGCCGAGCGAGTGGGTCACGACGGTGTCCAGGTCCTCGGGGGTCACCACGCCCTGCTGGACGAGGTGGACGGCCTGGCGGCTGAGCGCGTTCTGGAGCCGGTTGCCCACGAACCCGGGGATCTCCTGGCGTTCGACGACGGGCGTGCGGCCGACGGCGGTGTAGAAGTCGACGGCCACCTGCACGGCTTGCTCGGTGGTGCGTTCGCCGGGCACGACCTCGACGAGCGGCAGCAGATGGGGCGGGTTGAAGGGGTGCCCGATGAGGATGCGGCCCGCGTCTTCGAGTTCTGTGGTGAAGGCGGTCGCCGGGATCGCCGACGACGAGCTCAGCAGCAGTGCGTGTCCGGGGGCCTCTCGGACCAACCGCGCGAACAGCTCCTTCTTGAACTCGACGCGCTCGGGCCCGTTCTCCTGGACGACGTCCGCGTCCCGGACCGCTTCGGTGATGTCTGCCGCGAGATGGACGTGGTCGGCGAGGCCGTCGGTGTCCAGGCCCTGTGCGGCCAGGTGCGGGCCGAACGCGGCAAGCGCCTCGGCGACCGCCTCCGGCAGGTCGGGGCGGGGATCGCTGACATGGACGGTGAGGCCGTGTGCGGCGAACAGTGCCGTCCAGGACAGTCCGATGGTGCCCGCGCCGATCACGGCGGCGGTACGGAACGGGTGCGTCACTGCGCGTCTCCCTTCAGGTAGTCGAAGACCGGCTCGACGGGAGCGAGGGTCAGATCGGTGAGGATGTGGCTGGCGGAGACGACCTCCCGTACGGGCAGGTCCGCCAGCGGGGCGAGGACATGGGCGAAGAGCTGGAGCCGTGCGGGGCCGGTGTAGGCCTCCTTGACCACCACGTCGGTGATCTCGGTGCGCACCAGCTCCTGGACGCGCATGTGACGGTGGTAGCCCGGGACGGACTTGAGCATGAACGTCGGCACGGTGATCTGGTCCCTGGCCGTGTCCTTGTCGAGGGCCCGGTGCTTGTAGCCCATGGTCGCGGTGGCGACGCGGAGGGTTCCGTGGTCGAGGGTGCCGACGAGCGTCCCGTGGTCGACGTACAGCCTGGGCGACCCCATGACCTTCGGATAGGCGCTGACCTCCCGCCCCGAGGCGGTGGCCGGGAAGTTGTCGAGGTACATCGCGTGGAGGTACTCGCCCCGCTCGCCCTCGAAGAGAACCTGGATCGCCTGTCCGGCCTCGGTATAGGGGCCGAACCCGCTGACGTCGCCCATCTTCATGACCTCGAAGCGGACCAGCGGTTCGCCGATCTGAAGGGGTTCGGGAACGACGGCACGCAGCGCGTCTGGGTCGGTGCGGTAGACGATGTTGAGGTACTCGCGGTCGGTGAAGCGGGGGACCGTCGGCGCGTACGCCGGGCTGGTCAGCGGGGTGGTCAGATGCCGCCGGACGTCTTCGATCCGCATGTCACCGCCCCGTCCACTGCGGGGTCCGACGCTCCGTGAAGGCGGTCATGCCCTCCCGGACGTCGGTCGAGGCCATCAGCTGGCCCATCACCGCACGCTGCGCGGCGAAGGCGTCGGCCTCGGGCGCGCCGTCCGCGGCTCGTACGACCGTCTTCACGGCGGCCAGCGCGAGCGGAGCGTTCGCAGCGAGCTGCTCGGCGAGCAGGAGGGACTCGTTCACGGCGTCACCGGCGGGTACGACCCGGTTGGCCAGGCCCAGTTCGCCGGCCCGGCGGCCGCTCACCGGCTCGCCGGTCAGCAGGAACTCCATCGCGAGGTGGTAGGGGATACGGCGGGGCAGCCGGATCACTCCGCCGCCGGCGGCGATCAGCCCCCTCTTGACCTCGGGCAGACCGAAGTGCGCGTCCTCCGCGGCCACGATCAGGTCGCAGGCCAGGGCCAGCTCGAAACCGCCCCCCATGGCCCAGCCCTCGACGGCGGCGATCAGCGGCTTCGTCCGCTCGGCCTCGGTCACGCCGCCGAATCCGCGGCCGGGGATGTTCGGGGACTCGCCGCGCAGGGCGGCCTTGAGGTCCATGCCGGCGCTGAAGGTGCCGTCGGCGCCGGTCAGCACTCCGGCCCGGAGCCCGGGGTCCGTCTCCAGTTCGTCCAGTGCCTTGGCCAGCAGTGTGGCGACCTCGGCGTTGACGGAGTTGCGTGCTTGTGGACGATCGATCGTGATCAGCAGGGTGGTGCCCGCCGGGTGGGTGCGCACGTCGGTGGTGCTCATGGGTTGCTTCTCTCCGTGGTGCGGGGGAGGGGGTCAGTGGTCGGACAGCTCGGCGAGGACGTCGGCGGTGTCCTGGCCCGGTATCGGGGCCAGACGGCGGATCGAACCGGGCGTGGCGGAGAACCGCACCGGGATCCCGATCGTGCGGACCGGTCCCTCGGTCGGGTGGACGACCGTCTCCAGCAGGTGCCCGTCGCGGACGTAGGGGTCCTCGTGGGCGTGCTCCAGCTCCAGCACGGGAGCCATCGGGATGCTGTGCTTGGCGCACACCTCCGCCCACTCCGCCGTGGTCAGCGCCAGCGCACACGCGTCGACCAGCCCGGCCAGGGCGTCAAGGTCGGCCATGGCGACGGCCTGCCCGTTGACTCGGGGGTCCTCGGCGAGGTCCGGTCGCCCGGCGGCGACGAAGAAGTCGCGGAAGTTCTGCGGGGTGTAGGGGACGATGCAGGCCAGTCCGTCCTTGGTGCGCCGTGCCCGGTGCTCCTTCGACATCGACCTCGGATGGCCCGTGGGCCCCACCGCCGGCTCGAACTCGTGCCCGGCCAGATGCTCGACCAGGTTGAACGCGAGCAGCGTGTCGGTCATCGGGATCTCGATGTGCTGGCCCTGCCCGGTGCAGCAGCGGTGCAGCAGGGCGGCGAGCACGCTGTAGACGATGGTCAGCGCGGAGACCTTGTCCGCGATGATCGTCGGCAGGTACATCGGCGTGCCCAGCGCACGGTGGGCGATGTCGACCAGCCCGGAGGCGGCCTGCACGGTCTCGTCGTAGGCGGCGTTTCCGGCGCGGTCGGAGTCGCTGCGGAAGCCTTGACCGTGCGCGTAGACCAGGCCCGGGTTCCGTGCGGCGACGTCCGCGTAGGTCAGGCGCAGCCGATGCAGCGCGGCCGGTCGCATGTTGGTGATCAGCACGTCCGCCGTGTCGATCAGCTTCAGGGCCTGCTCGTGTTGCCGTGGGTCCTTGAGGTCGAGGGTGACACTGCGCTTGTTGCGGTTGACGTTCAGGTTCAGCGCGGTCATGCCCGGCGTGCCGCGATACCGGCCCACCCGTACGGTGTCGGAGGGTGACTCGATCTTGATCACGTCGGCACCGAGGTCGCCGAGGATCTGGGCCGCGTACGGCCCCATGACCACGGTCGACAGGTCGATCACCCGCATCGCTTCGAGCGGCCCGGCGGCGAAGGATTCCGTCATTCTCTCTTCCTTAAGCGTCGCGTTTTATTGCTTCTGACACACAACGCTAAATGAGGAGCGGGGGAGGCGGAATTATCAAAAAGGAAACAGCGGTGTGACCGCAGTGGTCACACCGCTGATCGAAACGTTTCCGGTGGCGATTTCCGGGGGCTCAATCTATGATCACGGTCCCGTCGAAAACCTCGCGCGCGGCGGCGACAAGGTCCTTGAGATCGCTGTCGGCGCGGTCGCGGCGCCACACAAGGGCGGTTTCCAGCCGGGGATGGAAGTCCGTGAACGGCAGTACCGTCACGTTCTCCAGCTGGTATCCGTGTATCGGATTTTCCGGGGCGAGAATGGAAATGCAGAAGGCCATTCCGTTGGAAATCACTTCGGACACCCCGTTGTAACCGGTGTCGGTGAGACACAGGCGATGCCGGACGCCGCCCTCTGCCAATGCGCGTTCGAGGACGTCGAAATACGCGACCCTCACCTCTTTGGGCGGGGCGACGTACGCGAGGTCCGCCAGATCGGCGAGGGCGACGGAGTCCCGCCCGGCGAACATGTCGGCCGGCACCGCCGCCCCCATGCGCTCCGACATCACGCTCGCCTGCTCCAGGGCCGGGTCGCTGAACGGCAGCCGGGCCAGCGCGAGCCCGAGTCTGCCTTCGCGGACGCCGGCCACCAGAGCCTGGGTGCTGCCGGGCCAGCGCTGGAGCTCGAACTGCTCCCGGACGCGCTCGGTGAGTGTGCCGACCCGCGACCGGAGTTCGGGGTGCAGGCCCGGAGGTATGCCGATGAGCACGGTGTCGCGCTGCTCTCGTGTCGCCTCACGCAGTCGCCACGGGATGGAGCTGAACTGGTCGAGCACGTCGCGCGCGATCGGAAGGAGCGCCGAGCCGGCCGGGGTGAGCGTGACACTGCGCGTGTCGCGGTCGAAGAGCTGCTGTCCGAGTTCGCGCTCCAGATCCCTGATGCGCTGACTCAAAGGTGACGTCGCCATGTGGAGCCGCCGGGCTGCAGCCGAGAAATTCAGCTCCTCAGCGACCGCGACAAAATAGCGCAAATGGAGCATTTCCACGTCTTCAACGGTAGTCCCGCTTTGCCGGCGGGGCTGGGGCGGGCACGAGGGTGATCAGCGGCCGCAGGGCCGGCTTTCCACCGGTTCGAGCGGCTGGACGCGCCGGTCTCAGCGCAGGGGTCGGCGACACCGTTCCGTTGGAGTCGCCTGGGGTGATCGAGCGACTCGGCCGGCTCTTCACGGGCAACGTTCGCGCGGTGCTCCCGTGCGTCCGGGCCCGCCGTACCGGCGCCGCGTGCTGTATCGGCTGGGAGGGGCCGGTCGTGGCCCTCGCCGGGCTCGCCGAGACCGGCGCCGCGATCGCACCCGGTCCACGTCCAGGACTCCGACAGCGGCCCGCCGGTCCCTTCATCCCTGGCGCTCTGAACAGAGCGCTGGTCAGACAGGCGCCTGGTGCGGCGAGCCGGGGAGACCGTCCGATGCGGTGCACAGGAATCGGGCGACCACCCGACGATGGAGGTGCCCTTCGGCGGCGTGCCTCACTCGGCCCAGGGTGTGAAGCCGGTCTGGAGGACGGCTTCGAGGGTCGCGCGCAACCGGGCCGCCTCGTCGGCTCCGAAGCGCTCCTCGAACCGGGTCTGCGCCTCTCGCCACAGCGGCAGCGCCGCCTTCATCCGGGAGACCCCCTCCGGCGTGATCGTGACGATCCGGGCCCGGCGGTCGGCTGCCGATGTCTCGACGGTCACCAGGCCCTCGCGTGCCAGCGGCTTGAGGTTGGAGGCCATCGTCGTACGGTCCATGGCGATCATGTCAGCGAGACTGGTGATCGTCATTTCCCCGTGAGCGCTGAGCTTCTGCAGGATGCTGAACTGCGTCGCACGAAGACCGACCGAGGCCAGGGCCTTGTCGTACGTCGCGCCGAGGTACCGGGCCGCCTTGCGCAGAGCCAGGTTGTTGCACGGATCATCGGGGTTCATCGGCGTAGTGACCATCGTCTCCTCCAAAGCACACTCCACCCATGATAAGAGCACATGCTCTCATCGTGAAGTGCCAGCTCAGAAGCTGGTGGCGATGGTGGGCGCACCAGACCGACCGGGGTACGTCGACCCTTGCGACGCACGTAAACAGGTGCGAGCGGCCCCAAAGTGGGGTGCCCGGCCGCCACGACCGGCCCGGACCGCGGTCGGCTGGGCTGGGCACCCGCAGCGCTTTCTTCAGCCGGGGGACCATGGTGAAGCGGCGGGTGTGGTAGACGGAGGCGACCGCGCCGCCGCGCGAGCGGCAGGGCGAGCCGGGCTGCGCGTCACACTATCGCGCCTCGGCCGCCTTGCCACGGGCCTCGCTGCAGCAGCCGAGGGGTATCCGAGGGCCCCGACGGGCCAGTTCGCGTGCTCCTCAGAGTCGATACCGCTGTTGGCGCTGGCTACCACAGGGCGGCTGCTCTGGTCGGGATGCGGCCCGCGTTGCGGCCCGTCGTCGCTGGGTTTCTTGCTGGGGAAGGGTGGCGCCGAAGCCTACGAACCGTCAGGCCGAGGATCCACTGTCGATGACCAGGTCGGCGCCGACCACCGCGCCCGCTGCGGGCGAGGCGAGGTAGAGCACCGCGGCCGCCACTTCTTCGGCTTCCGCGACCCGGCCGAGCGGGATTTCTGTCTTCACCCGCTCGGCACGGTCGGCCTCGGTCTCGCCGGGCCGCAGCGACATGGGAGCGGCGGAGGCGCCGGGGCTGACGGCGTTGATACGAATGCCCTGGTGGATGTGGTCGAGAGCGGCGGCGCGGGTCAGTGCGGAGACCGCTGCCTTTGAGGTGATGTACGCGGCAAGGTTCGGGATGCGCAGGTGTGCGCCCAGGTTGGAGGAGATGTTGACGATGGCGCCGCCACCGTTTCCCTTCATGTGCGCGATCTCGTGCTTCATGGCCAGCCAGACGCCGGTGACATTGGTTCGCAGCACCGCGTCCCAGTCCTCCTCGCTCACCTCACCGATGGGTACGGTGCCGCGCAGTATTCCGGCGTTGTTGACCGCGATGTCCAGTCCACCGAAGCGGGTGACGCTCTCGCGTATGAGGTTCTGAAGCTGGCTGGAGTCCGTGACATCTGCGGTGACGGCGGTGGCCGTGCCGCCGGTGGCCTCGATGAGACCGACCGTCTCGTCCAGGGAGGCCGCGGTGCGTCCCGCGGCGACCACAGATGCGCCCTCGGTGGCGAAGGCGAGCGCGATTGCGCGGCCGAGGCCGGAGCCTGCGCCGGTGACGAGGACGGTCTTGCCAGTGAAGCGGTTCATTTCGGTGGCTCCCTTGAGTGATGGATTCCGGGGGCAAGCGGGACCGCGGCCGAGGCGGCAGCGAAGAGGACCGGGCCCGCGGTGAGGGCGCGCCGACCCCCATAACGGTCCGAGAGGCGTCCGCCAAAGAGCAACAGCCCGGCAAAGGTCAGTCCGTAGGCAGCGCCGAGCAGGATCAAATCTGTGCGCCCCAGCCCGAATTCGCGCCCGATGAGGGGCAGCGGTATGGCGAGCGCAGCGAGCGTGAAGTTCAGAGTGGCCTGGACGCCACCGAGGAGGACGAAGGCACATCGCTGCTGCATGGCGGCGACGCGGGCAGCGCCCGTGGCGGTCATGCCTTCCCCCTAATATTTGACCGATCGGTTCATTATTCGGGCACGCGAAAGGAAGCCCGGTGGATTCGGTGGGCGTCAGTCAGTCCAGCAGGGCCAGGGCCTGTTCAGCTGCGTCCCGCACTCGGGCGGGATCGTTCGACGCCTTGCCGACGATCCGTACCCCCTGTAGCAATACGAGCAGCATGCGGGCCAGTGCACGCGGATCGCGACCCTCGGGCAGCTCGCCCTGAGCTTGGGCCCGTACGAGCGCGGAGCGCAGCAGAGTCTCGACGTGCTCCCAGCTGATCTCGACCCGGCGGGTCGCCGCAGGGTCGTGCGGCGCCCGCTCAGCCGCGGCATTCGTGACGAAACAGCCGTTCAGCCGACCCTCGGGGGAAGCGGCCTCTGCGGCGAAGCGGCGCACTACCGCCCGCACCGCAGGCAGTGCGGGGCCCGGCTGGGACAACTCGGCGAGGAGGGCTGGGTCGCGCGTCTCGGTGTATCGGTCCATGGCCTTCAGATACAGCTCGTGCTTGCTGCCAAAGGTCGCGTAGATGCTGGCGCGGCCAATGCCGAGATGCTCGACCAGATCCGCCAGCGACGTCGCTTCGTAGCCGCGCCGCCAGAACAGCTCAAGGGCCGACTGCAGCGCGGCGTCCGGATCGAATTCCTTGGTCCTGGCCACGTCGAAGACCATAGGCGTATCAAGAACGATCGGTCAAATAACTGTGCATCACGGCGGGACCCGATACGCCGTCGCACGAGAGACGGGGTGCGGGCGGTGTCGTCCCTGGTCACTGCGGCGGATCCTCCGAGAGGGCGTCGCGGATCTGGGCCCTGGTGTGGATGCCGAGCTTGGGGAAGATCTTGTGCAGGTGGTAGCCGACGGTCCGGGGCGAAAGATAGAGCCGGGCCGCGATGTCGCGGTTGGTGAGGCCCTGAGCTGCCAGTTCGGCGATCTGCCGTTCCTGCGCTGTGAGTTCGCTCGCCGGACTCGCGGCCGTCGCTGCCGTCGGGGCTCCCGCCGCCCGCAGTTCCGCCGCTGTGCGCTCCGTCCAGGGTCGGGCATCGAGACGTTCGAAGCACTCCAGTGCCGCGCTGAGGTGCGGGCGTGCCTCGGCGCTGCGGCGCCGGCGGCGCAGCCATTCACCGAAGTCGAGCTGCGTGAGTGCCTTCTCGAAGGGCCAGCAGTCGACGGCGGAGTCGGCGAGGGCGGCGCGGAAGCGGGCCTCGGCGTCCCCGGCGTCACTGAGCAGGGCAGCGGACCGGTGGAGGACGGCGGCCAGCCGGGGGGACCTGTCGGATCCCAGGCTGTGTTCGACGGCGTCGACCACCGTGCGCGCGTCATCCGTCCGCCCGGCGCGAACCGCCGCGGCGGCCAGGTCGCCCAGGTAGTAGACGGAGGCGTGGTAGTGGACGGGAGCGGGGCGGAAGTCCCGGGTGAAGGTCGCGCGCAGCTGCTCGTAGGCCTCGGCGTGGTCTCCGGCGGCGAACGCGGCCATTCCCATGGCGTGCCGATGCCGGACCTGAAGGCTCAGGGATCTGCGCAGGTCGACGCCGCGCACAGCCTCCATCGCCTGCGTCCGCGCGGCAGCATGCTCGCCCTGGAGCGCGCGCAGCGTGGCCTGGAGGACGCAGGCGCCCACGGTCACGTTGTCCGCTCCCGCCTCCGTCGCCATCCAGAACGCCTGGTCAGCCGCGGACCGGGCCGCCGTCCACGAACCGCTCTCGAACAGGGCGAGGGCGAGCGCCTGCGTGACGGTCGCGTTCGTGGCCGCGCTACCGGCGCGTCGTAGGACATCCATGGTCCGCCCGAGAATGCGAATCGCCTGCTCGGTCTCGTCCAGGATCCAGGTGGCGCCGCCGAGTGCCGTGAGGTTCCCGAGCGACTCCTGCGACATGGCGGCCAGCCCGTCCTTCAAGAGCCCCATCATCCTGGCCCGTTGGTGATGCGGGTCGATGACGGCCCGGGCCCAGGCGAGGGCGGGGGGATCGCCGGGTTCGCCGATCAGATCACTGATCCGTCGCAGTTCCGCCCGGTAGTACGGCGCCCCAGAGTTGTAGACGGACGTCGCCGCGGTGCTCAGGGCGCCCAGCGCCAGGTCCGGAGCCGAGGCGCTCGTGGCTTCGGCGACGCCGAGCAGCAGCGTCAGCGCCTCCTCATGGCGGAGCGTGACGCCGAGGGCCCACCCGCCCAGGAGGGAGGCTTCGGCACGCAGCCCTGGGTCCTCGGTGAGGTTGTCGAAGCGCCCGCTGATCTCTTCGACCCACTGCGGGTGGCCGGCGAACATGGCCGCCTGTGCAGCCCTCAGCAGGCGCCGGGCGCGCAGGTCCGGTGCCGGGGTCAGTTCCGCGGCGCGTTCCAGCGCTGCTGCGGCCGTCGCGTAGCCGCCCCGGGCACGGGCGCGCTCGGCACTGTCCGCCAAGGCGTCGGCGACCTCCGCGTCCCGACCCGTCGCCGCGGCGGCCAGATGCCAGGCGCGGCGGTCCGGGTCCCCGGCGAGGGCCGAAGCGAGTGCGAGGTGGGCATGCCGGCGCTCGGAGAAGGAAGCCGCTTGGTAGACGGCCGAGCGGACCAGCGGATGCCGAAACAGCACCTGGCCGTCGCAGACCCGTACCAGCCCGACGCGCTCCGCGGGGGCCAGCGCCTGGACCACGTCCGACGACGGAGCGGCGCGCAGAAGATCGGCCAGTTGTGCCGTTCCCGCGGCGGCGACCAAGAGCAGTGCGTCACGTGTCGGCCCGGGCAGGCCGGGAAGGTCTGCGGCGTACAAGTTCTCCAGGCGCGCGGTGAGCGGAAGGGCGGGGCCGCCGTGCTGACCGGCGCCCGTCCAGCCCCGGGCGAGGGCCCGGGGCAACTCGATCAGGGCCAGCGGGTTGCCGGCAGCCTGCTGGAGGATCTGGGTGCGGGCCCTGCCGCGGGGCGGGTTCGGCTGGGCATCCAGGAGCAGTCCCGCCGCCGCCCGGCTCAGCGGGCCGACGGTCACCTGCGGGAAGTCCCGGTCGAAGCGGGCCGGCACGGCCTCCTCACGGGCGGCGAGCAGCATCACCACAGGCTTGCCCTCCAGGCGCCGGGCCAGGAAGGCCAGGACATCCACCGAGCCGAGATCGAGCCATTGAACGTCGTCCACCAGGAGGAACAGCGGTTGGCGTGCCGCGGCCTCGCTGAGGAGCGTGAGCACGCTGATGCACAGCGACAGCTGGTCGAGGTGCACCTCGCCCTGCGCCCCCGCCATCCCGAAGGCGCGGTCGAGGGCCTCCCGCTGTTCGGCCGGCAGTCCCTCACCCGGAAGCAGTGGATGCAGGAGCTGGTGCATACCGGAGAGCCCTAGTCCGGTTTCGCCCTCGCTGCCGCGCGCACGCAGCGTCCGCAGGCCACGAGCCCGGCCGTGCTCGTCCGCCCAGTCGACGAGGGTGGTCTTGCCGGCTCCCGGCTCCCCGGTCAGCACCAGCACCTGCGGGCCGGTGCCGTCCACCGCTCCGAGCAGGGCCCCCAGGCGGGACAGCTCGGCGGCTCTGCCCAAGATGCCCGGGTCGATGGGGTGTGAGGCACCAGCGTGCGTCACGGATCTTCTCCTCCAGCCGGTGATCATGACGCCGGTCATCCTGTCAGCCGCAACCGACCGGACGCGCGGCGGTTGCCGCACCGCCGGCCGCTCGGGGTCCCGTGGCCGGTCAGGGCCGGGAGGCGGACGACCGGTCATATGACAGAAGCGTCGCAAGCCTGTCGACCCGAGTATGGCCCTGGCCAGGGAACATGCCTACAGCCGTGGGCAACCGAGCAGGTCCGGAGTACGTGTATGAGGGTCCACCCATCCCAGTCGGCGGTCGGTGAGGAAGCCGTCTTCCGGCCCCGCGGCACGTCGACGTCGCCTCCCCTCGGGCGAGACCGCGAGATCGAACGGATCCTGCAGTGCGTGACGGGGAAGCCCGGGAGCCCCCAGGCACTGCTGCTGCTCGGGGAGGAAGGGATCGGACGTACCACGTTGCTCCGCCACGCCCGGGAACTGGCCACCGGTGACGGCACGCTGGTGCTGTGGGCACAGGGCTGGTCCGCGGACGGGCGGCATGCCCGCACCTGCCTGCAGGAGCTGCTCGCCCCGGTCCTGGGCGAGCTGCCCACCCTGTCCTCCCCACACGGCGAGGTGCTGAGCGCTGTTGTGGACCCGGCCTCCGGGGACTTCGGGCCCAACGACGCACAGGTGCAGGACGCCATGGTGGCGTTGCTGGACCGCCTCGCCACCTCCCGTCCGGTTCTGGTGTGCGTGGACGACGCTCACCTCTGCGACCGCGCCTTCCTCGACCTGCTCTGCACCGGGATCCGGCTCCTGACCGGCCGCCCGGTGAGGAGCCTGCTCGCCGCATGCAGCGACGCGCTCCTGCCCGGCCTGCCTCCTGGCATGGAATGCCTGCAGCTGGGACCACTGAGCGACCCGTCGGCCGCGGCGCTGCTCGACCGACAGCCCGCAGCGCCCAGGGGCAGGCGCAGACTGGAGGTCCTGGCGGAGGCCGAGGGCAATCCGCTGGCCCTGGTGGAACTGAGCCGAGGCGTGCCGACGCCCGCCCGAGCGGGACTGCCCGGCGTCGGACCGGCGCGGCGCCCATCCACAGCGCACGTCTTCAGGGCACGACTCGATGCGCTTCCCCCGGAAACAACGCGGGCCCTGCTGTACGCGGCGGCCGCATGGCCCCACAGGACCATCGCCACCGTCATGGCAGCCCTGGACACCGACGACTTGGCGGTGTGGGCCCCGGCGGAGGCGGCAGGCCTGGTCGCACTGGTCGAGGACCGCCTCGTGTTCCGGCATCCGCTCGCGCGGTCGGCCGCGCTCTCACGTCATCCGGTAGGTGAGCGGCACCAGGCGCATCTGGACCTCGCCCGGACCGCCGCGCAACCGGACGTCAGAGCCCGTCATCTGGCCGCCGCCACTGTCGGAACCGACGAATCCGCGGCCGCCGCACTCGAGGACGCCGCCTGGCGGAGGGGGGACGCCGTGGGTGCCGCTTGCGCCCTGGAGCAGGCAGCCCGACTCAGCCCGCAGCCGCAGGAGCGCACCCGCCGACTGGCCGAGGCACTGGTGGCAGCGCACACGGTCGGAGACCCCGGCTGGGTGCGGGAACTGTACGGTCGGTTCGCCGAGGAGTCCACAGCTCCAGGGCTCGCCTGCGTCGCGGCCGGTGCCCTGGCCTCGGTCCTGTCTCAGGAGGCCGCCCAACGGGAGGCCTTCGACATCCTGGAGAACGTCTCAGGGCAGTTCCCCGAGGTCGGCCGTCCCGCAGCACTCGCGCTCACGTCCCTGGCCGCAGGCGTTGCGGCCCAGTCCGGTCTGCCGGAGCACAACGCGGCTCTGGCCACGCTGCTCGACCGTGCCCGAGAGGCCGATCGCGCCGATCAGCGCCGCCTCCCGGTGACCAGGCCACTGGACCGCCTGGACACGCCGGACGCACAGAAGGCACTGGAGGCGCTGATCACCGCGGTGGTCCGGCCTCAGGCCGCCGCCCACCTCCTGCCGAGTCTCGGTCGCCCGCACAGTGCACTGCTGGACGCCCCGGACGCGCTGGCCTGCCGGACGGCGGTCGCCTCGCTGGCGTATCACGCGGACGAGGCGGACATGTGTCTGGGGCAGCTTCGCAAGGCCGACGCCCAGCTCCGGACCTCCCGTGCTTTCGGTGTCCGCGCCTGGTCGGTCCTGGCCCTGTTGGACACGCTCGTGAACACCGGGCGGTTCAGCGAGGCCGAATCCCTGACCCGGGAGGCCGGGGCCGAGGCCGCGGTGCTGCGCCTGCCGCGCCTCCAGGCGGACCTGGAAGCGCAGGCCCTCACTCTGCTGGCGCTGCGCGGAACCGTCCCGCCGGAGCCCTGGCTCACCCCTTCCGTCTGGCGCGCCGTCAGCCTGCACGAGAACCGGGCCACGCACGCACGCCTGCTGCGTGCCCGAGGATGTGCGGCCATCGCGCTCGGGGACTGGGAGGGGGCCTGGCACCACCTGCGCGAGCTGTTCACCGCCGAGGGCTCGCCCCTGCACCCCTTCCTGTCGCCCCGCAGCATCGCCGAGCTCGCCGTCACGGCGCAACGGACCGGCCGGTCGACGGAGATCGTGCCGATCCTGGAGAGAGTCCGGGAGGAGCAGGGAGAGCGCCCCAGCACCAGGATGACACTGCTTGTGCACCATGCCTCCGCCCTGGTCGAGCCGGACGACGCCGAGCGGCACTTCCACCTCGCTCTGGTCAACCACGAGGGGGACCGGTGGCCGTGGGAACGTGCACACGTCCGCCTCAACTACGGTGTCTGGTTGCGCCGTTGCCGCCGCACACGGGAGGCGCGTCAGCAGCTGACCACGGCGCTTGAGACGGCCGAACGCCTCGGCGCCGGCGCCCTCGCGGCAGCCGCCGCGCGCGAACTGCGGGCCAGCGGGGCGGCGCCCACTCCCGATACTGAGAGCCCGCTGACTCAGTTGACGGCACAGCAACGACAGATCGTCCAGATGGCCGCACGCGGCCTTTCGAATCGTGAGATCGGTGAACAGCTCTTCCTCTCGCCGCGTACCGTGGGCTCGCACCTGTACAACGTCTATCCCAAGCTCGGCATCAGCCGCCGCCAACAACTGCGTGACCTCCTCAGGGACAGGTGAGGCGGGGATCGGTCGGCTCGGTACGGACCGGCTGTCGAGCGGCGCAACCCAGCCAGAGGAGAGCGCGTGATGCAGGGAGGCCCCGGCAAGCGGCCCGTTGACGCCCACGTGGGGATCGACCTCGACCCCGTGGTGCAGCGACTCGTCACCGCGTCCGCCACGCCCCCGTCCCTCGACGACCTCGGCCCCGAGACGGGACGGCAGGCGCTGCGGGAGACCCAGGTGGACCGCTTCGAGGACTTCGGCGTGGACGCGGTCTTCCGCGTGGCGTCCGTCGGCCCCTCCGGACTGCTGGGATTCTGGACCGTCCGCCCGGCCGGTGCGACCGGCCCGCTCCCCACCCTGCTGTACCTGCACGGCGGCCGGTGGGCGCTCGGCGACGCGCAGACCCACTCCGGCCTCATCAGCGAACTCGTCACCGGCGCAGGCGTGTGCGCCCTGGTCCCCGAGTACAGTCGCACCCCCGAGGCGCGCTATCCGGTCGCGCTGGAGGAGTGCTACGCCCTGCTGGTCTGGGCGCTCTCCCAGGTCGACGAACTCGGACTGGACATGAGCCGACTGGCCGTGGCGGGCGACTGCGCCGGGGCCACCCTGGCAGCCGCCGTCACCATGGTGGCGAAGTCCCGGAGCGGGCCGCGGATCAGCGCACAGTTGCTCTACTACCCGCTGACCGACTCCCGCTGCGACAGCGCCTCGCAACGGCAGTTCGCCACCGGATACCTGCTCACCCGTCGAGCGCTGCGCACGTACTGGGCGCGGTACGTCGCCGACCCGGCCCTGCGGACCGAGCCCACCGCGTCACCGCTGCGTGCGCGGACGGAGGACCTGGTGGGGCTGCCGCCGGCGCTGGTCGTCACCGCCGAGGCCGACGTGGCCCGTGACGAGGGAGAGCAGTACGCACGGGACCTGTGTACGGCCGGCGTCGAGGCGTCCGCCGTACGGTTCCTCGGCACGATCCACGACTTCGTCGCGCTGCGCGCCCTGCGGGACAGCGCGCCCACTCGGGCAGCGCTCGTGGCCGGTTGCGCCTTCCTGCGTGCCCGTTTGTCCTGACGGGCGCCGCATACGGTTGAGGACCAGTCGGCCGACTGATGCGCCCGTCGGCACCGTCACGCCACGCTGACGGCATGCCAACCGTCATCGACTCCTTCGAGGAGAGACGCTGGTGCCCGGCCGGCTCCGCGCGTCCGCGAGCCCGGGTGCTGAGCACTCGCTCGGTTCCGCCGCGCGAGAGCCTGGACTTCTGGCACGACGCGGTACTCGCCGCACTCGTAGGGATGGACATCGCCACCGAAGGCCACAGCTACGACGCGGCCATGCGCATCGACCACCTCGGAGACCTGCGGATCACCACGGTGGAATGCGATCCGGGCCGCGTCCACCGGGCGCCGCGCTTCATCGCTCGCGGCGACGGGCGGGACGTCTTCGTGGCCCTCCAGAGCACCGGGCGGGCGCAGGTCGAACAGGACGGCCGCACCACCGAGTTGCGGGCCGGAGACATCGGGTTCTTCGAGACTGTCCGGCCTTTCCGCACCACGTTCCCGGAACGCTTCCAGCTGAAGATCTTCTCGGTCCCGCGAAGCCTGCTCTCACGGTCGGAGGCCGACCTGTGGCAGCTCACGGCGCGGGCCGTGCGCCCGAGCAGCGGTCTTCCCCTCCTGCTCAGACCCATGCTGGAGCAACTGGCGGACACCTCCGAGGCCTACGCGACACCGGTGGCCGAGCGACTGGCCGAGAGCGTCGTCGACCTGATCGCGGCCACCGCGGCGGACCAACTGGGCGAGGCCCCCGCCGAACTGCCGGGCGCCGACCATGTCCTACTGCTGCGGATCAAGAACTTCATCCGATGGCACCTGTCGGACCCCGGTCTGACCCCTCAGGTCATCGCCCGGGCGCACGGCATCTCCATCCGTCAACTGCACCGGATGTTCCAGGCAGAGGACACCACCTTGTGCCAGTGGATCCGGTCGCTGCGGCTGCACGAGTGCCGCAAGGAACTCGCCGCACAGGCACCCGGATCCGTCAGCCTGGGCCAGGTCGCGCGACGGTGGGGGTTCACCACTCCCGCCGGGTTCAGCAAGGCCTTCCGCGGTTCCTACGGTCTGTCTCCTACCGAATGGCTCGACCGAGAGCGCACCAGCCGGACGGCGGGGGACGCGCTGTGCTGACAGGATCGCTGACCACCTCCGGCCAGGGGATGTCCTTCTCCACCCGGAACCTCGCCTCCGGCGACCGCGTCGCTGCCTGGCAGCGCGCTCTCTCGCAGGCCTTCGTGGACGTCGAGGTCACCGTGGAGCGCGGCCGCCCGTGGTCGGGCGAGCTGGCCGTCGAACGACTGGGGGTCCTCCAGATCGCCACCGAGGAGTTCGGCCCGGGAACGATCCTTCGCAGCGCCCGGTCGGTGGCCGCCGACCACCGCGCGCACATCCTGGTGCGTCAGCAACTGGACGGCACCGCAATCGTGTTGCAGGACGGCCGTACCACCGAAGTCCTGCCTGGCGGCCTGGTGTTCCACGATGCGAGGCGGCCGTTCAGGATCGTGCTGCCGCAGCGGCAGCGGGCCCGGATCCTCATGGTGCCCCGGGCACGGCTGGGCCTGGAGGAAGGGCAGTTGTCCGCCCTCACCGCCACAGTGGTGGACGAAGCCGGGCAGGGAGCGGCGGCCCTGCTGCTGCCGGTGCTGCGCGGGCTGGTCGAAGAGGTCACCAGGTCCCCTGCTCCGGCGAGACGCGAGCAACTCGCCCGCCTCGCCACGGAGATCCTGGCCACCGTGGCGGTGGAACAGGTCAGCAGGCGGCCCGCACCGACGCTGTGGGACCGGATCACGGCGTCCGTCCAGGCCCGGTTGGGAGAAACCGGGCTCACCCCGAAGGACATCGCCGACCAGCACAGCATCTCCCTGCGCTACTTGCACCAGCTCTTCCAGTCGCACGGCACCACCGTCAACGCCTGGGTGCGGACGCAACGGCTCGAGGCGGCACGTGAGGAACTCGCCCGTCCCGGCGCGACCCACAGGTCGATCGCCACGGTGGCGGCCCGCTGGGGGTTCACCAGTGCCTCCCACTTCAGCCGGGCCTTCCGCGAGACGTTCGGCATGTCACCGGTGCAGTGGCGCAGTACCGCCACCGGAGCCGCCCCGGTCCCGGCAGTGCGCTGAGGGACCGAACCCCCTGCATCGTCGGGCAATTCGGAACACCTGGGATTCCTACCCTGAAGACTGAGCGAAGGCCTACGACATGACGTAAGGAGACCAGGATGCCCGGTGACCCCACGACCGACGGAACGGTGCTCGAGCCGGAGGCCCGGGCCTTCGCCGAGGCCACGGCCAACCCGCCGTACCTGTTCGACCTGGCTCCGACGGAGGGGCGCGGCGGTTTCCCGCTGGTCCAGCAGGTGCCGTTCTACCCCGTCACCGACGCGAGCTTCGCCACCGGCTCGTACCACCGGTTCGCCACCTGCTACTTCCTGCGCCGGCACGGCATGCAGTGGTTCTGGGACCAGTACACCACCGATCCCGCCGAGCGGGTGCGCGCCACCCAGGCCGCCCAGGGCGCCATCACGCTCGCCGTCCAGACGCTGCGCACCGCACCGCAGCAGGCCTGACCCGTCCACAGCTGACCAGCACGGTGCGAACATGAAGCCCCCGAACGTGAAACCACACCTCAGCGAGTGGAGCTGGCAGAGCCGGGCCGCGTGCCGCGGCATGGACAGCTCGGTCTTCTTCTCGCCGATGGGCGAGCGGGGAGCCCGTCGGCGCGATCGCGAGGAGCGAGCCCAGTCGATCTGCCGCACCTGTCCGGTGCTGCGGGCCTGCGCCGCCTTCGCCCTGCGGACCAGCCAGACACACGGAGTGTGGGGAGGCCTCACGGAGTCCGAGCGCCAAACAGGCGCGCCGGGCCGGTGACGCGGGTACCGCTCGCCCTGCCGCTGTGGCGGTCCCCGCACTGCTCCCCGAAGCCGACACCTGGCACGCCGAACGCCATGCGGTACGCCGTCGGACAAGAACGCGTGCACTGTCGGCACAACCTCGACGTTGACGCCCGGATACTTTGGCGTCGTAGCACCACCCGGCAGAGCCGAACGCCGCGCCGCAGGCCGCTGGTGCCGGCGGCTGTCCCCTACGGAGGAACACCGCGTGAACACAGAACAGCCGCCCTCGGGCAACGGCCACCCGCACATCCGGCACATCATGGATCGGATGAGCGAGCACCACCGCCGCGCTCAGTCCGAGCGTGAGGAGGCCGCGTTGGAGGACGCGATCGACGGAGCGGCGTTCGATCTGGGGGCCGACATCGCACATCCCGCGGCCGGCCACGGGGAATCCGGGTACGACGTGGACACGGACCTCGGCGTCCAGCCGCAGGAGCCTTAGACGCCCCTGCATGCGCCGGCGACACCGTCCGGCGAATCCGCCCTCTCGATCTGTTCAGGCCTGCTCGTGTCTCGAGCGGGCCGGTCTGCTCACCCGTTCCGGTCGCTGAGGAGGTCGAGGAGTTCCGCGTCGACGACGTCCGGGCGTCCCTCCTGGCAGAGGTGGCCGTAGTGCGGGATGGGCACACCACGGACGTTCCGCGCCGGCCCCTTCCACGCGTCCAGGACGTCGTAGGCCCGCCCTGACCGGAGGCGGGCTTCTCCGTGTGGTCGTAGCCGCGCAGCTCCGGCGCGATCACGGTGAACCCTCGCGAGCACCGGGATCTCTTGCGCCAGCCGCACCAGGTCTCGGGGAAGCCGTACAGCAGAAGACCATCCCGTCCTGGGCCGTCGTCGGCACGACCGACCATGTCATTCCACCGGCCGAACAGCGGTCCATGACTCAGCGTGCGAACGCCCACATCACTGAGGTGAAGGCGGGGGCACCTGTCGTTGATCACGCGTCCTGACGTGGTTGCCCGCGTCATCACCGATGCGGCCCGGACCGTTCGCTGAACCGTGTGAGCCGCTCGGCACTGCCGGTACTGCGGTACCCGCCGTCGGCGACCCCATGGCGTCGCCGACGGCGGCGTAGGACGAGGGAGTGTAGGGGAACGACCGGTTCAGCGGGCGGGAGCCCACGTCCGTTGAGCCCAGTCGCCGAAGCGAGTCCAGCGGAGCTCCGGATGAGCGGCGTGCAGGGCGGGGATGTCGACGCGATAGCCGGGGCCGTTCAGAAACGTCCACATCGCATGCATGTCCGGATCGGCGATCGCCGCCAGCGGTACCCGCTCATGGCGGACCTCCCGCCCCACCGCCGCGCCGAGTGCGGCCGCCATCTGCGTGGGAGTGGGTGCGTCGCCGGCCAGCTCGATGCGCCGTCCCACGAAGGGAGCAGGGCTGAGCAGCACTTCGGCCGCGAACGCGCCGAGGTCGGGGCGGGCCAGCTGCTGCAACGGCCGATCGGGTGGCAGCGGCAGATCGAGAACTCCGCCGAGGATGCGCTCTGCTCCGCCGAGCGCGTTGTCGAAGAAATACGTCGGCCCCAGAATCGTGTACGGGACATCGCCTGCGGCCAGCTCCGCTTCGATGCGCGCCTTGCTCTCGAAATGCGGTACCCCGCTGTCCTGGTCGGCCCCGGCCACGGAGCTGAACACGAGATGCGGAACGCGCTCCCGCGTCGCGGCGGAGAGGATGGCCCGCCCCTGGTTCACCTCCGCCTCGAGGCCGGCCTCGAAGGGAGTGGTGAAGGCGAAGACACCCCTCACCCCGCGCATCGCCGCGGCGAGCGACCGGCCGTCGCTCAGGGATCCCGCCACCACATCGACACCCTGTTCGGCCAGCTCCCGCGCGGCTCCGCGGTGGGGGTCACGTACCAGCGCCCGGATCCGGGCTCCTCGGCCCAGCAGCGCGTCGGTCACGGCTCTGCCCTGTCCGCCGGTTGCGGCAAGCACCAAGATGGGCTCGTCGGTCATCGAAGAACTCCCTTCGTCGCAGACGGTCCCTAAAGGATCTTCTGCCGTTTCCACGGTAACCAGCCGTCCTGGACGACACGCCTGAGGTGCCGGGAAGAGTGAGAAGAGGGCGCTGCGAGACCTGTCCTGGTGCACGCACAGTCATCACGGCCGTGCGACTACACGCCGGTGTCACCGCGCGTGAGCGGCTGCTTCCCGATGTGCGCTTCGACTGAGGCCGAGACGGACGACCGCAGTCGGCGCGCGGTCCGGCAGGTCGAGGTCCTGCTCCTGCACGGCGATCACCAGCGCGGTCTCGGGCAGCATCCGGGGCAGCGCGGCCAGCAGCGCCTCGGCGGTGGGGCGGTCCAGACCGGCGGTTGGTTCGTCGAGCAGCAGCACCGGGGGGCGTCTCAGCACTGCGCGCGCGGTGGCAAGGCGCCGGCGCTGCCCCTGCGAGAGCAGACGCCCGCCGGGGCCCACCGAGGCGTCGAGCGGCAGGGCCGAGAGGCCGACGGCTTCCAGTACGGCCCGTAGCGCGGCGTCGTCGGCCGACGGCGCCGCCTGACGCAGATTGGCCGCCACCGTGTCATCGGCCAGCCAGTCGTCCGCCTCCACCAGGGTGACCGTCTCGGCGACGGCCCGGGCCGGCAGCTCGTGTACGGGCGTGCCGTCGAGGAGGACCGTTCCGGCGGGCACCGGTATACGCCCGGCGAGCTGCCCGAGCAGGGTCGACTTCCCGCTGCCGTCGGGGCCGGTGACCAGAACCAGGCCAGGGCCCGGCAGGGTCGTGGTGAGGGTCGCGGCCGTCGAGAGGAGCGGGAGACCGATCGTCTCCACGGAGCGGGCGGCCGGCCGCTGTCGGCCCGCGGGCCGCTCCTCGGCAGCAAGCGGCGCAAGGCGTTCAGCCGCCTCGCCTGCCTGGGCCGGGTACTGCAGCAACCGGGGCAGTCGCTCCAGCAGTTCCCACCCGGCGGCCATCAGCAGCACCTCGCCCACCACGACGGCGACAGGCTGGGCCGGAGCCGCGCCCAGGCCGATCACCAGCACCGACGCCTGGCCCAGCGCGGCAAGAGGACGCAGGCCCAGACGGCCCAGTCGTTCGGCTCGGGCAGCAGCCCACTCGGCGGACTCGACAGCCGTCATGGCAGCCGTCGCCGTCCGCTGCGCCTGTGGCACGGCGTCCAGGCACCGCAGTTCGTTGAAGGCGGCCCGGCTGCCGAGCAGCGCGGTACGGAGTGCGGCCCTGGCCTCGGCGGCGGTGGCCAGACGGGCTCGCGCAAGGCGGTGCGCGCGCCGGGCCCAGACGAGACCGGCCCCCCAGACGACCAGTTCGGCCGCTCCCAGCAGCGGCATCGCCCACAACAGCAGGATCTCGACCAGGCACGCCGTGGTGACCGCCGCGACCAGCGGTGCGAAGACATTCGCGGGCAGTCCCGCGACGGTCTTCACATCGGCGGTGAGCCGGGCGAGCAGCGTTCCGTCGCGCTGTCCGCGCAGTTCACGGGGCGTGAGGCGGGCAGCGCCACGGGCCAGCCGACCGCGCAGCCTCACGGAGGAGGTCAGCAGCGTCTGATGGTTGACCAGGCGTTCGAGGTAGCGCAGCCCGGTGCGGGCCAGGGCCAGCGTCCGGACGGCGCGTGTGGGCGGCGCGTTACCTCACACCGAACGGCCGTCGGCGCATCCTCGGCTCCTTCGTCCACGGCTCGATGGCCAACGCGCTGCCCCAGGCCATCGGTGCCCAGTTCCTCGACCGCGATCGGCAGGTCGTCTCCCTCTCCGGTGACGGCGGCTTCTCCATGCTGATGGGCGACTTCCTCACGCTCGTCCAGTACGGCCTCCCCGTGAAGGTGGTCGTCTTCAACTACTCCTCCCTCGGCATGGTCGACCTGGAGATGATGGTCGACGGCCTGACCCCGCACGCCACGACCTACCCGCACACCGACTACGCCGCCATCGCGACAGCGGGCGGGGCACGCGGCATCCGGGTGGAGAAGCCCGCCGAGGTACGCGACGCGCTGCGCGAGGCCTTCGCCCATCACGGGCCGGCGCTGGTCGACGTCGTCACCGACCCCGACGCGCTGGCCGTTCCGCCGAAGATCACCACCGAACAGATCAGCGGCTTCGCTCTGTCCGCGAGCCGGACGGTCCTGAGCGGAGGCGTCGGCCGCATGGTCCACCTGGCTCGGGCCAACTTGCGTAATATTCCTCGCCCTTGAGGCCGGTGCAAGTTGCCGGCGAAGTGACCGGCACGACAGATGACGCAGGAGGCAGGGGTGCGGTTCGCGGCCCCGCCCCGCGCCCTGGCACTCCTCACGCATGGGTGATCAACACCAACGGGCCCACCCCCAACACGCCGGCTCCGGACCGGATCAGGAAGCGGCGGTGGGCGGTGAACCGTTGTGAGCGCTATCCGGAAGCCTGAGAGCCGGGGCCGGCGCCTTCGGACCACGGTGCACGAGGGTCGGCCTGATCCGGCACGGCCGGCCCCGACACCGTGTCGAAGGCATGCGTCACCTCGGGCAGGGCCCCGGGGACGAGCAACTCCCGAGCCCGCTCCTCGTGGTGGCGGTCGGTGGCCGTCAGACGGACGTGGTGCTGCGCGCGGTGTTCCGCCCAGGAGGCGACCAGGTAGGTCTCGACAAAGCGTTGCGGGTCGTTGCCGTCCTGGTAGAGGCCCCAGGTGAGGGCCCCCGTACGACGCCTGGAACGAGCGACACGGTGCATGCGGTCCGTGAACTCGGTGCGCTTGTCCGCAGGGACGCGGTAGACCACGGATACCAGGACCGGGCCGTCGGCCTCTCCCGGCTCGAACACCAGGGGCGGAGCGGGCCAGTGGTCGGACGGTGAGGGGTTGATGCCCTCGGCGTCGTGCAGGGGCCACCGGCGTACGCTGGCGGCGCTGAGCAGCATCACGGCGCCGGCGATCAGCAGGCAGGCGCTGAGCCCGACCCAGTCGGCCACCGCACCCCACAGGGGTGCGGTCAGCGCCTGACCGCCCTGGAAGACCAGGAGATAGACGGCGAGCCCCCGGGCCCTGACCCAGGCGGGGAGCCGCGACTGTACGGCCGCGTTGAGCGTGGACAGCACCCCGATCCAGGCCAGACCCCCAGGCAGCAGAGCGACCGTCACCAGCCACGGCACCCGGACCGTGGCCAGTACCGCCAGCACCCCGGCGAAGACCAGAGCGCCGACGGTCAGCGTGCCGTTGGCCCCCAGCACCCGGCGCATGCGAGGCAGTGCGAAGGCCCCCGCCACCGCTCCCACGCCCACCGCCGCCAGCAGCAGTCCGTATCCGCCCGAGCCAAGGCCGAGGGAGCGGTTCGCAGCCAGGGGCAGCAAAGCCCACAGGGCGGAGCCGCCCGGGATGAACAGAAGCGTACGCAGGAGTACTCGCCGCACGCCCGGCGCGTTCCACACGTAGCGACGGCCGGCATACAGGGCCGCGAGCAGCCGTTCGTTCCCCGCCGCAGGGGCGGCCGTCTGCGGGCGCCGCCACACCACGAGGACGGCCGCGATGCCCAGGTACGAGGCAGCGTTGAAGGCGAAGACCCATCCGGCGCCCGCCGCCGCGACCACCGCCCCGCCGAGTGCCGGCCCGACGGCGCGGGCCAGGTTCATGTTCACCGCCCCCAGCGCCGCCGCCTGACCGAGCTGTCGGCGTTCCACCAACTCGGGCTGGATCGCCTGCCAGGCCGGACCCATCAGCGCCGTGCCGCACCCCAGCAGGAAGGTGAGGACGAGCAGTACGGTCGGCGTCAGGCCGCCCGTGAAGGCCAGCACGGCCAGCACAGTGGACACCGCCAGCATCGCGAACTGCGCGGCCAGCAGCACCGAGCGTCGGTCGAATCGGTCGGCGACCACCCCGGAAGGCAGGGCCAGCAGCACGACGGGAAGGCTGGACGCGGTCTGGATGAGCGTCACCAGGGCGGCACTGTCTCCGACCAGCAGCCACTGGGCGCCGACCGTCTGCATCCAGCTGCCGATGTTCGATACCAACTGGGCGATCCACAGGGCCCGGAAGACGCGGGCCGCGAGCGGCGCCCACGGGGAGTCGCTCTGTGCGGGTGCCGGCGTTGACGGTGGGGTGCTCATGCGCGTCCAGACCGGGTGCGGGGGAGAGGCGACGGTCCGTGTGGACCGGGGCACCTGCCCCATGGGTGTCATCGCTCGTGACCCTACGGGCCGCCCACTCCCGGCTCTTGACCGGGAGCGCACGGGGTGTGATCCGGCAGCGCATTGGCCCGGGTGGGGCATCAGCACCTACTCCTACGCTGTCAGGCCGGGCTCGGCGATCTCCGCACCGGATGCGCCCCCGCCGGTGTGGGCCATGCGTGGGGTCTCGGGCCGGATCACCTCAACCAGCCTGCGAGGCCAGACTATCCCAGCGCGGCCGGGGAGCCGTGGTGTTCCAGCAGTCAGTTCACGGCCTGGTGGTCCAGGCGCGGCCCGAGCACGCGTTCCAGCGAGGGGTGGAAGTGGGGGAGCAGGCCGCGTATCCGGTTGGAGGCCCGGGTGGACTCGGCCGCCAGCTCCTGATCGAAGCCCATCAGGCCGCAGGACGGTGGCCCGGTCCGGCATAGTGATGACGTGGTGCCGCGCCAGGTAGCGCGTGTGTTGCGAGTCCTTCCTCGTCACGTAGCGCTCGATTACGTAGCTGTAGCCGATCTCCTCGGGTGCTGGAACGGCATCGGTCATCTCTCCGGGTATAGGTCGGTACGGTCGATCCCGGTGGGGGCGACGAAGATGTTGTCGCCGACGGGGGCTTCGGAGGCTCCCAGCAGGGACCAGGTGCGGGCCTGGGCCTCTTCGACCAGGTGCTCCCAGGGCGCGGTCCAGTCGAGTTCCCAGTCCAGGCCAGTGCCGGAGATGCCGTACGTGCGGCCGGCGTCCACTCGCCAGAACTGGGAGTAGAGGATCACCTGGGCGTGGTCGGCGAGGTGGTGAAGCGGGCCGAGGGCCAGCCGGGGGCGTCGTCCGCCACGGTGGCTCGTAGGCGCGCGGTGAGCGGTGGGACGACAGGGGTGCGTGCGCCGAGCTCGGTCAGGGCCCAGCGGATGCCGCCCGGCTCGGTCCAGTCGGTCACACGGTTCGAGGTGATCGGCTGACCGCACGACCGTGGTCAGCTCTCTGCGGTGGTCGTCCCGGCGAGGTTCTCCCGGAAGAAGGGAACGGCCTCTTCGACGGCGCGACCGACGTACTTCGGCACGTCGTAGAAGTCCATGTGCGCGCCGCCCTCGACGATCACGAGCTTCTTCGGGCTGCGGACGCGTCCGTGCAGTTCGGTGGACATCCACAGAGAGCCCGCCTCGCTGCCGGCCACGATGAGGATCGGCTGGGTGAGCAGGTCCTCCACCATGTGGAAGGCATCGAAGGTGAAGATCCGCGAGACGCTCTTAGTGAAGAGGAACTTGTTCTTCGCGTTCCAGTGCTGGGCGCGCGGAGTCAGGTAGTAGTCGTGGGCCTCGACGAGGTCGCGGGGGGTGTTCTCGTCCGGCTCCGGCGGAACGTACGGGAGATATACCGTGTCGGCACCCGCCACCTCGGCAGTGCGCTGCTGTGCCACAGCCTGAAGCGTGGGCACGGCGGCGGCGTCGGAGTCGGTGCCGTACCAGCCGCGGCGGAAGGAGGTGCCGATGTTGAGGGCGCTGACGGTGGTGAGGGCCTTGATCCGGTAGTCGGTCATCGCGGCGTTGACCGCGTAGCCACCGCCGGCGCAGACACCGAGCGCACCGACCCGCTCCGCGTCGACGTAGTCGAGCGACTGCAGATAGTCCACCGCGGCGCGCACGTCCTCGACGCGGGCGGCCGGGTCCTCCAGGTGCTGGGGCTTGCCACCACTGTCGCCCTGGAAGGACGCGTCGAAAGCCAGAGCCACGAAGCCGTGCTCAGCGAGCTTGCTCGCGTACAGACCGGCGGTCTGCTCCTTCACGCCACCGCCGGGGTGCACGGTGACGACCGCCGCGTAGCTGCCCTTGGGGTCGAAGTCTTCCGGGATACAGAGGCTGCCCGCCATGTTGATCGGGCCGTTGGGGAAGGTGATCGCTTCCACTGGTCAATCCATGTGCTGTCTTGATGCGCTCGACCGGTTGGTTCGGGCGACTGCGGCCAGCGTGCGGGCCTTCGCGTATCCGAGGGAGAGTCTGCCTATCGGGGGTACTGGCAGCCTCTCCATAACGGTCCGCGCGGGACCTGGCCTCGAAGCATGGAGACCGCCAAAGAGATCAAAGAGTTCCTGATGACCCGCCGAGCGAAGATCACCCCGGACCAGGTGGGGCTTGCTTCGTCGGGGCGTCGTCGGGTTCCCGGCCTGCGGCGCGAGGAGGTCGCGCTACTGGCCGGTGCCAGCGCCGAGTACTACATCCAGGTCGAACAGGGGGCTTGTCTTGTGCTGAGCCGGCCAGGTCAGCCGTTCGACGGCGTTTCGGGGCGCGCAGCGGGTGGAGCGCATGAGTTCCGTGAACGGGCGGTCCACGAGGCCACCGAAGAGGCCCTGGCACTGGGCGTGCCCGCCAGCCTGTACGGCCCCGGGCTCCGTAGGGAACTCGGCCTGGGCGACACGTCTGACTACCGGCGCAGCATGGCGCTGGAGGTCTCCGTCGCCACCCGGGCCACGGTCGCTGCTTCGACAGGAGCCGCCTGCGCGAACTGGCGCACAACTACCTTCACGCGACCGAACGCCCAGGCCCCTCATGACCGTCGCACCGGTCCGGGTGACCACGTCGGCCCGGTGCAGGACCTCGACGGCTGACCGTGTCCACATGTAGCCGGCGTCCCTGCGAAGGGCGCCTGATCGCGTGGCGTCTGCCCTGGTCAGGTGCCTGTTTCGAGCGTCTGGAGAGGTGCGCCGGACCGGTCCCCCGCCGAAGACGTCGCCGCCTCGGAAGGGACCGGCGCCCGCTGGCGTCAGCTACGCAGGAGCCGCAGGTCGATCGCGTCGGCCATGGCCTTCATGCCCGTGTCGTTGGGGTGGATGTGGTCGCCCGAGTCATAGGCGGGGTTGAGGGCGGCCGGGTTCGAGGAGTCACGCATGGTCCGGTCGAAGTCGATGACCCCGTCGAACGCGCCGCTGGTTCGGATCCACCGGTTGACCTCCTGCCGGATCGCCTCGGCGGCGGGCGTGTAGTAGCCGTTGCCCTGATCGGGCATCAGGGTCGCGCCGATGACGCCGACGTGCGCGGCGTGCGCCTCGTCGATCAGCGTGCGGTAGCCGTTGACGAGATCCTGCGCGGTCAGCGGTCCGCCGTCGGGTCCGGCGTTGTTGCCGATGTCGTTGATCCCCTCGAAGAGGATCACGTCCTCGACGCCCGGCTGGCCGAGGGCGTCGTGTCCGAAGCGCTTGAGGGCGCTGACGCCCTGCCACAGGTTGGGCACGTCCGTGAGGACCCGGTTGCCGCCGATGCCGGAGTCGACCACGCTCAGCTTCTGCGGGCCCGGTACGGCGCCCAGTCGACGGCCGAGGAAGTCGGGCCACCTGGTGTAGGTGCCGGTCGAGGAGTGGTAGCCGTCCGTGATGGAGTCGCCGAAGGCGACGACGGTGCCCCTCGCGGTCGGCGACACGACGTCCAGCCCTGCCAGGTAGTACCAGGAGGTCGTGGTGCTGCCGAACGCGGCGGCGCCGTCGTCACCGGCGTGGTTGCCGGAGGCGATGTAGGTGGTGTCGAACGCGTCGGAGTGCCAGGTCGACATTCCCGTCGTGCCGGGCACGTAGAGGCTGACGAGCACGTTCTCCCCGGCGCTGACCGAGATCGGGATGACGTCGCTGACCGCCTCCGCTCCGGCGGGGATCGTGACGTGGCGCGAGCCGCCGAAGGTGATGTTACGAGTGGTGCCGCGGGTCGCCTCTGCGCCGCTCGCCTGGACGGCCACGTCCACGGCGCTGACATCGAGCGGGGCGGGGCTGTACCGGTTGGACAGGGTGATGCGTGCGCCCGAGCCGGCGACGCTGCTGTGCACCACCATCCGGATGGTCTGGTTGTCGAAGGACGGGCCGCCCGTCGTCATGCCGGGTGACCAGGCACTGACCCGTGTGCCCTTGCCGTTCGCCGAGGACACGGCGGCGCTCGCCACGTTCGCGGTGCTCAACGGTGCGACCGTCAAGGCCATGCCGGTCAGCACGCCGAGCACCGACAGCAGGGACCTGCGACGCGGTCGGCGGGCCGCCGCCGTGCTTTCTCTCTTCGGGGACATCGTCGATCTCTCCACTCTTCTCGCTCTCCACTCTTCTCGTCGTCCACGGCAGGCTCGGCTCACCGAGCGGCTGCCGAACCGGCCTCAGCCGAGGTTGCGCAGCGTCACGGACTCACCGGGCGTGAGGCTGACCTTGCGCGAGGTGCCGCCCGCGAAGACGGTCGCGTCACGGCCGCCGACGCTCTTCAGCGTCACCTGCGTGACCTTCCCGTTCCTCCACTTGAGGTCGGCGACGAAGCCACCGCGCACGCCGACGCCGGAGATCGAGCCAGAAGTCGCCCACGCGGCGGGCAGAGCGGGCAGCAGTTCGACGTGACCCGGCCGCGAGTACACCAGCATCTCGACCATCGCGGAGGGGGTGCCGAAGTTCGCGTCGATCTGGAAGATGCCGCGGCCTCCCCCCATGTCCATGATGTCGAAGAGGTTCGACGCGCTGCCGTTGCTGCCACTCACCGACGGCTTCAGGTTGTTGACGACGAGCTGGTAGGCCTTCTCCGCGTTCTTCAGCCTGGCCCAGCACAGGCTGCGCCAGGCGTTGGACCAGCCGTAGCTGTTCATGCCACGGGCGGTGAGGAGGGCCGTCGCGCCGGCGAGGATGTCCTTCGGCGTGGAGTCGTCCGGGCGGATCCGGTCGCCGGGGAAGAGGCCGAAGAGCGGGGAGAGGTGACGGTGCGTGGTCTCGCCGAGGTTGTCGGGCGACATCCACTCCTCCAGCCAGCCGGTCGTGGGGCTGACCACGGGGAGGTAGAGGCGCTCACGCAGGCCGTCGACGGTCGCGCTGTAGGAGATGTCCTTGCCCAGTACCCGGGTCGCGGTGTGGTAGTTGCCGAAGAGGTTCCACACCAGTTCCTGCGCGTAGGTGATGCCCTTGGCGTCCTGCGGACCCTGCTCGGGGGACCAGTCGCTGTCGTCGACGAGGACCTCGCGCGAGGCTCCGGAGGCGTCGGTGACGGTCGTGGTGACGAGGCGGGCCTCCCAGAACTCCACGGCACCCTTGAGAAGCGGGTAGATCTTTTCCAGGTAGCCGCGGTCCTGGGTGAACTCGTAGTGCTCGAACAGGCTCTGGCAGAGCCAGGCGTTGGCGCCGGGGTGCCACCACCAGCCGCTGCCGCCGTAAGGGTTGGTGGAGAAGGCCACGGCCCAGCCGGCGACCTTCCCACTGGAGTTGCGGTACCTGTTGGTCGAGGTGTTGAAGAGCCGCTGGGTGACGTCCGTCCATGAGGACAGCTGCGCGAGGCAGTAGTCCGCGAAGGCGTCGAAGCAGTCGGACAGCCCCGCCCGGTCGGCCATCCAGTAGTTCATCTGGACGTTGATGTCGGTGTGGTAGTCGCCCATCCAGTCCGGATCGTTGCCGTCCAGCCACGGGCCCTGGAGCCCCATCGGCAGGGTGCCCCGTGACCCGGAGATCATCAGATACCGGCCGAACTGCAGGTAGGCCGACTCAAGTTCCGGATCGGCGACGTTGTCGCGGTAGCGCGCCTGCAGCCGTTGCCAGGTGTCCAGCCTGCGCTGAGCGGTGGAGGACGTGCCGAGGTTGATGTCCAGTTGCTCGAACACCGGGCGGAAGTCGGCGACATGGGTGTGCAGCAGGGTGCTCGCGGAGTGCCCGGCGGCGTCCAGAGCCTTGGTGCGGGCGAGGCGCTCCGGGTCCACGGACGGGTCGCGGAACTCGGCGGCCGCGTCGGGTGCGTAGTTGGTGCCGCCGCTGACGACGACCGTGAGGTCCTTGCAGTTGCTGAAGGAGATCGAAGTGCCGTTGACGGCGACCTTACCGGTGCTGCTGCGCGCCGTGACGGCGGCGCCGTACTTCAGCCCGTTGGCGAAGGAGGCGCCGAACGAGGCGTAGGACCCCGTGCGGTCGGCGGTGGTGGACTCGCCGTGAGTGCCGGTGAGGGAGACGGTACCGGTGTAGGTGCCGCCGCCCTGCTGGGAGAAGTACAGGACGATGACGTCGTCGGGGCGGCTGGCGAAGATCTGCCGCTGGTAGGTGACGCCGGACAGGTCGTACGAAGCACTCACGAAGCCCTGGGCCAGATCGAGGGTGCGACGGTAGTTGTCGACGGAGCCCAGGTCGTGCGCGGGGATGTCGACGGTGAGCTTGGCCAGCAGCGTCAGGGAGCCGAAGTCGTCCCGGCCGTAGGGGAACTGGCCGTCGCTCTGCAGGGTGTCGTTGAGGCCGCCGGTCCACAGGGTGGCGTCGCTGATCGTCAGCAGCTCGCTGGAGGGATCGTTGCTCGCGAGCGCTCCGAGGCGCCCGTTCCCGACCGGCAGGCCCTGCTGGATCATCGAGTTGGGGGAGCCGGGAGCCTGCCACCACAGCTGGTTCTTCGCGGCGGCGGCCGCGGACAGCAGGGGTGAGGAGGTGGGCCGGAGGGGGGCAGCCGAGGCGGTGAAGGCGGGCAGACCGCCGAGGGCGGCTGCCGTGCCGGCCATGGCGGCGAGGGCGAGAAAGCCTCTGCGGCTCGGCTGGTTGTCGCGCGATTCGCTGTGCTGGGTGTCCACGTTGTGCACTCCATGTCGGGGGAACGGCGCATGCGGGAACGACGGATGCGGCCCGTCGGGCGTGGTGTGAGACGAATGCGGCGGGTGCGGGCACGCCCGGACTGCAAAGCCGGGTGGGGGAGGGGGCGGGGATGGTCCCCGGGCGTGGGGGGCGGGGGGGGGCCCCCCCCCCGCCCCCCCGGGGGGGGGGCGGGCGGGGGGGGGGGGGGCCCGGGGCGGGGGGCGGGGGGGGGCGCCCCCCCCCCCCGGGCGCCCCCCGGGGGGGGGGGGGGGGGCCCGCGGCCCGGCGCCCGGGGGGGGGGGGGGGGGGGGGGGGGGGGCCCCGGGGGGGGGGGCCGGGGGGGCCCCGGGGCGGCCCCCCACGGGGGAGGTCAGGCGGACTTGGGTACGTCGATCCTGTCGATGTCAGGCGAGTAGTCCCAGCCGCTGTCGAACGTGATGGAGTTGGAGCCCGCCTTCAGCGCCAACTGGACGCTGACGGTTTCGACCGTGCCCCAGTCGCCCGTGGAGGGGAACCTGAGGCTGGTGCCGTTGCCGCTGTTGGAGTAGACGGTCACCGAGCGGCTGTCGCCGCTGACATAGGAGACATTGACGGTGTAGAAGCCGCTCTTCTGCACCGTGATGTCGTTGAACTGCAGCCTGCTGTCGAGGTAGAGGTTGCCGATCTTCTTGCCGCCGGAGCAGGAATCGCATGAGGCGACGGAGGCGTTGCCGGTCAGGGTGTTGTTCGCGGACTCGGCCTCGTACCTGATGGTCGCAAGCCTGGCGCCGCCGGGCCTCACGGTGAACAGCCGGGAGCCGTGTGCGGGCAGCGTCGCGGTGATCTTGTTCTTGTACGTGCCGAGGTTCTGGTGGCTCCACAGGTCCCGCACGGAGGCCGAGCCGGTGAAACCGAAGGACGCCCAGTCGGCGGTGACGGAGGCAGGTGAGTTGCCGAGGTTGAACAGGGCGACGGTGTAGCTGCCGTCGGAGTTCTTGGTTCCCCAGACCTGCTGGTCGCCCATCGGGGTGACGGGACGCGCGACGGGCGAGGTGTTCTGGTCGACCGCTATGACTTCCTGGTTGGTCAGCAGGGAGAGGCCGTAGCTGTCCAGCTTGGTGAGGTCGTCACCGGTGAACAGGGGCGACTTGTTGATGGCCCACAGGGTCATGTAGCTCTGCCGCTCGGCCTGGGTGAGGCCGTCCATCGCACCGTTGCCGACGTCGATCGCGTCGAGGTCGTTCCAGCCGCCGGCCCCTGCCTTGGTGCTCCAGGCAGGGGCGTCGTTCCACCGGTCGTTGACCGAGTTCTCCCAGGTGACCAGGGTGTCGCAGTAGCACTCGACGTCGGTGTCGATGCGCCAGCCGTTGGAGTACTTCTTCCAGTCGGCGGCGTGACCGATGTCGAGCGACCAGGAGAGCTCCAGGTGGATCGGTCGCCCGGTGTCGGCGATGGCCTTGTGCCAGGCGGCGACGTCCGCAACGTTGTCGTAGTTGTCACCCGACTTGAACGAGCCGGGGCCGACGCCGTCCAGTTTGAGGAAGTCGTACCCCCAGTCGGCGAACATCTGCGCCTGCGAGTCGACGTACTTCTGCGCGCAGGCGTTGTCGAAGTTCAGCTTGTACGCGCTGTCCCAGCCGTTGGTGGTGCGCAGGTCCGGGTAGACCGCGTCCGCGGTGCTGCAGCCGGGCGCGTTCCAGATCGGCACCTTGCCGTCGCCGTAGGCCCCCTTCTCCAGGCCGACGGGCAGGTAGATGCCGGCCTTGAGACCCTTGGAGTGGATGTGGTCGGCGACCGACTTCATGCCGTGCGGGAACCGGACCGGGTCGGGCGTCTGCCGGCCGTACTGGTCGAACTCGGACGTCCAGTTCTGGTCCATCCACCAACCGGCGTCGACGTTGACGTAGGTGTAGCCGGACTTCTTCAGCGTGGTGGCGAGGGCGTCCGTCTGCTTCAGGACGTTCGCCTCGGTGAGGTAGCTGTAGTTGCCGTTCGGGTTCAGGCCCGGGTAGTGGGAGGACTGCATGCTCCAGCTGGACCAGCCCATGTACGGTTGGGCCGCGGTGCCGGAGGTGGTGTCCGCCGTGGTCGCGGTCGAGGTTACGGCTCTGGTCGTGGACTTGGAGTCGACGGCCATGGCCTGGGTGGCGGCGGCCGGGACCGCTGTGGCGAGTCCGGCCGTGACGACCAGGGCTGCCATCGCTCTGGTGATACGGCGCGGGGAGCCGGGGAGAGTTCCGCGCAGGGCTCTGTAAGGGGATGACCGCATGGGTCGCCTCCTGGGGTGGGGTGAGCAGAATCGAGCGGTGGTACCCGGTGGGGGACGGGCGTTGTTCCGGGCAGGGGACGGGCGTGGTGCCGGACGGGACGCCGGAGCGAAGCGGCCGGGTGGGGACCGGCCGCCGGGGCGCCGGGCCGGCGGCTCAGCCCCTGCCCAAGTCGATGGTGAGCCCGCTGATGGACCGTCGCCGGAGCGTGTCGTGCCTCAGGGGTGGGAGCGTGAAGTGCGCAGGGAGCGTGGGGATCGCGGTCATGAGAGCACGCGGCATGGCTACTCCTCGTACGTGTCTGATCCCATGAAGGACTGGATGGCGGTGGCCGCGGCACCGCGCGCCCACTCCTCGAACGGCAGGGGACGCGTCATCACGTCGCACTGCGCGGCGGTACCGAAGGCGGACGCGGCGAACGCGTCACGGATGCCCTCGGAGACAAGGTCGTAGGCGGCAAGACCCTCCCCGGAGATGATCACCAGCTCGGGGCCGAGGATGTTCGCCAGGAAGCCGATGGCCTTGCCGATGGCCTCGCCGGCTTGTGCATAGACCCCTCTGACACCGGGGTCTCCGCTGTGGGCCAGCTTCAGTGCCTCGGCCATGTCGGTCACCTGCCTGCCGGTGGCCGCGCGGACCGCGTGGAGTATCGCGGGGTCCGCCGCGATCGCCTCCACACACCCGCGGTTGCCGCAGTGGCAGAGCGGCCCGAGCGGGTCGAGGGACAGATGCCCGATCTCTCCGGCCACGCCGTGCGCGCCCGACACCACCCGCCCGTGCACCACCAGGCCACAGCCGATGCCGGCACCCACGGTCACCAGGGCGAAGTCCGAGCGACCGACTCCGGCCCCGAACCAGTGCTCGGCGACCGTGAGCGCCCGCACATCGTTGTCGACCGTGACCGGCAGCCCGGTCGCGGTCCCCGCGATCTCGGCGAGCGGTACGTCCCGCCACTCCAGGAAGGGCGAGTAGCGGACCACACCGTCCTCGCGGTCGACGTCCCCCGAGATCGCGATGCCGAGCCCCCGCACCCGCACACCGAATCCGTCCGCCTCCGTGAGCAACTCCTGCACCAGCGCGGTGATGACGGGGAGCACCGCCTCCGGCTCGCGGCCCGTGAGCGGTACGTGCCGGGACACCCGGATACGGCAACACAGGTCGGCCAGGACGGCGATGATCTCGTCGCCCGTGACCTTGATCCCGATGAACAGCGCCCTCCCTCCGTCCACCCACACCGGATTGGCAGGCCGCCCCACTGCGGGCCGCGCGGCTTCGTCCACGCCCTCGACCAGATAGCCGAGCTCCATCAGCGGACGGACCGCCTTGGTGACGGCGGCCGGAGAGAGTTTGGTACGCCGCGCCACCTCGGTCCGAGTGAGCGGACCGTGGGAGAGCAGCGTGGTGAACACCAGGGAAGCGGCCGGCGTCATCGTCGGAGCCGCCTCGGGGGAGGGGGCCGGGCACATGGCCGGAAACTTAGGGAGGTTCTTTTTTGCTGTCAATAAATAAAGCACACTCCTTTCCAAGACCATGAGTTGACCAGGAAAGACCTGTGAAACGTAGACCGTGGGCAGGCGTTGACACCTGATCAAAGGCAGGGTTGGCTGCGCACTGCTCCTGTGTGGCGCTCTCCCAACGTGAGGATCCATGTCTGCCATCTCCTTCGACCCCGCCTCAGGCGTCTGGCTGCTCTCGACCGCGCGCACCTCGTACGCGCTGTGGATCGACCCCACGGGAGCGCCCTGTCACCTCGCCTGGGGACCTCGGCTGACCCTTGCCGCGGCCGGTCAGCTCGTACCTCTTCCCGCCGGGGAGATCAGCAGCTTCGAGGGCCGCTCCCCGGCCGGCGAGGAGCTGCCGGTCGACGGCGGAGCCCGGTACGGAGCACCGTCCCTGCGGGTGCGGTTCGCCGACGGCACCCGGGCCTTCGAATGGGCGCACCTGGGCCACCGGATCAGCGAACCAGCGCCGGGAACGAGGGAACTCGCCCTTGAGTTCCGGGACCGCCACTACCCGCTGGCGGTCACGCTCCACTACCGGGTGCACGACGGCACGGACGTCATCGAGCGCTGGACCGTGCTGCGCAACACCGGGCGGCAGCCGATGGCGATGCTGCGCGCGGACTCCGCCGCCTGGACGCTTCCGCTGCGCGACGACTACCGGATCAGTCATGTCACGGGCCAGTGGTCGGCGGAGGGCCTGCTGCACCGCGAGCCGGTGCCGCACGGCGAGACCGTGCTCACCAGCCGGCGCGGCATCACCAGCCACCACGCGAACCCGTGGCTGATGCTGGACGCGGGCGGAGCCACCGAGGACCGGGGCGAGGTGTGGAGCGCCGCCCTGGCCTGGAGCGGAAGCTGGCACCTCATCGTGCAGCGCACGCCCGACGGGCGTACGTCCTTCACGGGCGGAGCGGGGCACGACGGAGCGGAACTCCCCCTCGGCCCCGGGGAGGAGCACGCGACCCCGCGCTTCGCGGCCCTGTACACCGACGGAGGCTTCGGCGCGGCGAGCCGTGGCTGGCACGGATACGTGCGAGGCCATGTGCTCCCGTACCCGGACGAGACGCGCCCCGTGCTGTTCAACTCCTGGGAGGCCACCGGCTTCGACGTCGACGAGGCCGGTCAGCGGGAGCTCGCGGTCCGGGCGGCCGAGCTCGGGGTGGAACTCTACGTCGTCGACGACGGCTGGTTCGGGGGCCGCCGCGACGACACCGCCGGTCTCGGCGACTGGACCCCGGCCGCCGAGCGGTTCCCGCGGGGACTGGGCCCGCTCGTCGACGAGGTGCACCGGCTCGGCATGCGGTTCGGCCTGTGGGTGGAGCCCGAGATGGTCAATCCGGACAGCGGCCTCTACCGGGCGCACCCCGACTGGGTGTTGCACTTCCCGCACCGCACCCGCACCGAACTGCGCAACCAACTGGTGCTCAACTTCGCGCGCGACGACATCGCCGAGTGGGCGTACCGATGGCTGACCCGGTTGGTCGCGGACAACGGGATCGACTTCCTCAAGTGGGACATGAACCGCGCCTTCAGCGAGGCCGGCTGGCCCGCCCGCGAGGACGGGCAGGACCTGCTGTGGACGCGATACGTACACAACCTCTACGGCGTCATCGACCGGCTGCGCGCGGACCACCCCGGGCTGCGCATCGAGGCGTGCAGCGGTGGCGGCGGCCGCGTCGACCTGGGCATCCTCTCCCGTACGGACCAGGCCTGGCCGTCCGACAACACCGACGCGGCGGACCGGGTCTCCATCCAGCACGGCTTCGGCCAGATCTACCCGGCCCGGGTGATGGCGGCCTGGGTGACGGACGTGCCCAACCAGCTCACCGGCCGCTCGGTGCCGCTTCGTCACCGCTTCCACGTCGCGATGGCGGGAGTCCTCGCGGTGGGCGGCGACCTCGCGCGCTGGACACCGGAGGAACTCGCCCAGGGCGCGGAGCTGGTGGCGGAGTACAAGAGGGTCCGGCACATCGTGCAGCACGGTACCCAGCACCGACTGCGCGGTCCCGTGGACGACGGGCCGACCGCCGTGCAGTACACCACCGTCGACGGCCGGGAGGTCTTCGTGCTGGTGTGGCAGCGGGCACTCCGCCACGGCACGCCCCGCCCCGCCCTCAGGCTCGCCGGCCTGGACCCCGCCGCGCGCTACCAGGACGCCGCAAGCGGCGCCGTGCACCATGCGTCGGTACTCACCGGATACGGGATCACGCCCGAGCTGCCGGCCGGTGACTGGTCCAGCACCTCCCTGCACCTGATCAGGGTCGACGACGTGGCGGCCGACAGCACCGGTCCGCTGTGAGACGCCAGATTCCTATATGATTTTGGCCCCGATCTGAACCGATGGTGACCGCTCGGCGGATCGGTGTTACTGAATTCCGATGCTGCGCAGTATGCCTGACAAAACCGTCAAGTAGCCCCAGGACCTGCTAGATCCGAGCGATCGTCATCGAGCGGGCGGTTCAGGGGGTTGACGGGGGGCGGTGCCTGACTGACCATCGCCCTACCGATTTCCTATTTGATTCTGGGGAGTGGTGGAGATGCGTCCCCCGACCCGTTCCGTTCTGTCAGGTGTCGTCGCAGCCGCTGTGGTCATGGCGGGCTCGGCGGCCTGCACCGTCAAGTCCTCCGGTGCGCCGTCCGGCACCCGGGCCCAGGCCCCCGCGTCCGGCAAGTCCGGCACGGGATCAGCCGAGTTGGCCGACGGATCGGGTACCAAGGTGGCCCTCGTGCCCGGCGGCGCGCACCCGTACTTCCAGCCGTGGAGGGCGGCGGGGGCCGCAGCGAAGAAGAAGTACGGCCTCGGGGACGTGACCTTCGACGAGACCTCCGAATGGGACCAGCAGAAGCAGGACAACCTGCTCTCCACGCTGGCGGCCCGCGGTTACAACGCGTTCGGGATCTTCGGGGTCTCGCCGACCGACATCAACACCACCTTCGCGGACCTCAAGTCACAGGGCTTCGCCGTGGCCTCGCTGGCCTCCTGCCCGGCCGGCGGCACCGACAAGGCCGACTTCTGCCTGTCCACGGACGTGGAGGTCGCCGCCTACAAGGCGGCCAAGGCCGCGATCGACGCGATGGGCGGCAGGGGCACGCTCGTCCACCTCACCGGTAACAACGTGGACGCCAACACACAGTTGCGCATCAAGGGTGTGACCAGGGCGGTGAAGGAGACCGGCGGCAAGGTGAAACTGCTGCAGACCATCACCGACGTCGACAAGGACCTGCAGACCGCGCAGAAGGCGGTCTCCGACCTGCTCGCGGCGAAGGGCAACCAGATCCAGGGCATCGTCACCACCGCCTACAACCCCGCCGTCGCAGCCGCCGACGCCGTCAAGAGCTCCGGATCCAAGGCCAAGGTCGTCGCCATCGACGACGACGCCAAGATCCTCAGCGCCATCAAGGACGGCTCCGTCGCCGCCACCGTGGTGCAGAACCCCGTAGGACAGGCCGAGGTGGGGACCTGGGCGCTGGCGCTCTTGCAGACGCGGCAGTGCACCATGCGCCACCCGGGCCAGATCATCGACTCCGGCTCGTTCGTGGTCACCAAGGCGAACGTGCGCACCTACGACTCGGCCAGGAAGGCGAAGACCGAGCAGCTCGAGAAGCAGTTCGCAGACACCTTCCTCGTCTGCACGTGACCGCCGACGGCACTACGGAAAGCGGGCCTCGCACGATGACCACCATCATGACCGCCACGGCACTGCTCGCCGACATCCCGGTGGAGAAGGACCGCACGGACGCCGTGCAGGCCTTCGTCAAGCAGGAGACGATCCTCGTCGAGATCACCACCGCGGACGGCCTGACGGGAACCGGCTACGCCTACACGATCGGCACCGGAGGGTCGTCCGTCCTGGCCCTGCTCCGGGAGCACCTGCTGCCTCTTCTAGCCGCAGCGGACGCCCGCAACGTCGAAGCCCTGTGGCAGCGGCTGTTCGCCACGACGCGGGCCACCACCACCGGAGCCATCACCTCCCTCGCCCTCGCCGCCGTGGACACCGCCCTGTGGGACCTACGGTGCAAGCGCGCCGGCGAACCGCTGTGGCGGCTGGCCGGCGGTCACCGCCAGGAAGTCCCGCTCTACGACACCGAAGGCGGCTGGCTCCACCTGAGCACCGACGAACTGATCCGATCCGCACTGGAGGCCCAGAAGGCAGGGTGGGCGGGCGTCAAGGTCAAGGTGGGCAAGCCCCACGTGGCCGAGGACGTCGAGCGGTTGCGCGCCGTCCGCGAGGCCGTCGGTCCGTCGATGCACATCATGACCGACGCCAACCAGTCGCAGACCCTCTCCTCGGCGCTCCGCCTCGCGGCCGCCCTCGAACCCCACGGCCCGTACTGGCTCGAAGAGCCCCTCCCGGCCGACGACGTCAGCGGACACGCCCGCCTGGCGGCCGCGACCAGGATTCCCGTCGCCGTCGGCGAGTCCCTGTACTCCGCCATGCAGTTCCGCGGCTACCTGGAATCGGGCGCCGCCTCCGTCATCCAGGTCGACGCCGCACGGATCGGCGGCATCACACCGTGGCTGAAGGTCGCGCACACGGCGGAGAGCCACAACGCCATGGTCTGCCCGCACTTCCTGATGGAACTGCATGTCAGCCTGGCCGCCGCGGTGCCCAACGGCATGTTCGTCGAGTACATCCCGCAGCTGAGAGCCGTGACCCGCACCGAACTGACGGTCCGCGAAGGATGCGCCGTGGCACCGGACGTGCCGGGCATCGGCATCGACTGGGACATGGACGCCATCGACAACAGGAGGGTGGCATGAAGGCACCCGCCGTGACACCGGCGAACGACAGCCGGGCCGACAGGGCGGAGACCGCGCCGCAGCCCGCGCAGCGGCTGCCGTTCTGGGTGAACCAGCGGCTCGGTCTCCTGATGCTCACCGTCGCGCTCGCCGCACTGTTCGGCGTCCTACGGCCCGCGTTCCTCGACCAGCGGCTCGTACTGTTCCCCCTGTTGCGGGACATCTCGACGCTGACCGTGGTGGCGCTCGCCCAGATGGTGGTCCTCTCCGTGGGACACATGAACCTCGCCGTCGGCCGGATGGCGGCCTTCGGCGCCCTCTTCGCGGGCCTCGGCTACGACCGCCTCGGTCTGCCGCTCCAACTCGGCCTGCTCCTCTGCCTGTTCGCCGGCGCCGTCATCGGCGCCCTGACCGGCTGGATCATCGCCCGTACCGGCGTGAGCTCCTTCGTCGTCACCCTGGCCATGGACTTCGCCCTGCTGGGACTGGTCTCCCTGCTCTACTCGGCGCTGACCGAGAACGCGGCCTTCACCACACAGCCGGACGGACTCATGGACCTACGCTCCACCTCGCTCGCCGACATCTGCGTCGGCCGTGTCTGCGGATCCCCGGCCGTCCCGCAGCTGGCCCAGTTCACCGTCCTGGCCCTGGGCGGCCTCGGATTCCTGTACAGCCGCACCCGTATGGGCCGAGAACTGCTGCTCACCGGCGCCAACCCGGCGGCCGCGGAGCTGTCGGGCGTCCCCACGGGCCGCCGCGTGATCCTCGCGCACACCCTCTCCGGACTGCTCGCCGCACTCGCCGGCTTCATGGCCGCCGTCAGCACCGGCACGTTCCGCGCCTCCATCGGCGAGGACTTCATGCTGCCCTCCTTCCTAGGCGCTGTCCTCGGCGGCACCCTCCTCACCGGCGGCGTCGTCTCCGTACTCGGCGTCCTACTGGGCACATCGCTGGTCGGCGTGATCCGCAAGGGCCTCGATCTGCTCGGCGTCGGCCTGGAGAGCCTGAACATCTACCTCGGCTGCGTCCTTCTGCTGGCCCTGTCGGCCGACCGGGTACGCACCGTCGTGTCCTATCGCAAGGTGGTGCGCTCCACGTGATCACCAGCAACGACCGCGCAGCCCGCACCGGCGCGGCCCTGCGCCGCTTCTCCCGCTCCACGACCATGACACTGCTGTGCGTGACCCTGGCCGGATACCTCGCCCTGGGAGTGGCCTCGTCGGGCGAGTTCTTCCAGGGCGCGTCGGTACGGACCTTCCTGCAGTACCTGGCCACACCCATCCTCATCGGGCTGGCCCAGATGACCGCTCTGTGCGTCGGACAGCTCAACCTCGCGGTCGGTGCCCTGGGCGGCTTCACGGCCTGTCTGACGGGTGCCCTGATGGCCGACGACGGGGTCCCGCCACCGATCGCCGTAGCGGCGGGCGTTCTCGCGGCGACGCTGGTCGGTCTGGTGACCGGTGTGTTCATCGTGGCGACGCGGATCAACGGCTTCATCGTCACGCTCGGAACGATGACCATCCTGCTGGGCGCCCAGTACCGGCTGGCCGGCACACGCACCATCGACGGCTACTCACCGACCCTGAAGCACCTGGGCCGGGCCGCCCCGCTGAACCTCCCGCTGGTGCTTCTCACGGCGCTCGCCGCGGCGGTCCTGCTCGCGGCGTTCCTGTACCGCGCGACCGCCGGTCGCCGACTCCTCGCGGCAGGCGGCAACCCGCTGGCGGCGAGACTGTCGGGCATCTCCACCGATCGGCAGATCGTGCTCGCCCACACGCTGTCCGGCCTCCTGGTCGGCGTCGCCGCCGTGACCGCGACGGCGTCGCTGCCCGGCGTCAACCGCAGCGTCGGCGGAGACTGGCTGCTGCCGAGCTTCGCCGCTCCCATCATCGGAGGCGTCGCGCTGAGCGGCGGATCCGTCGCGGTGTTCGGCACGGTGCTGGCGGCGTTCGTCATGCGGCTCATCGACGCCGCGCGCGCCCAGTTCTCGCTCGACCCCAGCTGGGTGAACCTCCTCATCGGCCTGGTCGTCCTCGGCACCGTGGTCGGCGGCCGCATCCACCAGACCCAGGTGGAGAAGAAGGGCAAGGGACGCGAGGGACGGGGGAGCACCCCGCCGGCACCGATCGGCCCGGGCCCGACAGCCGACGCCGCCCTGCCGAACACGGGAGGCGCCCGGTGAGCGACATCCTTGCGGACGCGAAAGGTACGCGATGAGCGACGTTCTTCTCGAAGGCCGGGAGATCGTCAAGGTCTTCCCCGGAGTACGGGCCCTGGACGGCGTCGGCCTGCGCCTGACGGCCGGTTCCGTGCACGCGCTGCTGGGCGAGAACGGTGCGGGGAAGTCCACCTTGATCAAGGTGCTGACCGGCGTCCACACCCCCGACGGCGGCCGGCTCACCCGACGCGGCCAGGAGGTCCAGCTGCGTTCTCCGCTGGAGGCCACCCGGACCGGCATCGGCGTCGTCCACCAGGAACGCAACCTCATACCCGACTTCTCGGTGGCGGAGAACATCACGCTGCAGAGCCCTTCCTCGCGCCGCGGACTCGTCGACCGGGAAGCCATGAACGCACCCGCCCTGCGCTGCCTGGCGGAGCTGGGTCTGGACCTCGATCCGCTGCGGCCGGTCCGGGAACTGTCCGTCGCCCAGCAGCAGTTGGTGGAGATCGCGAAGGCGCTCCACACCGAGAGCGAGGTGCTGTTGCTCGACGAGCCGACCGCCTCGCTCTCCCCGCAGGAAGCCGAGCGCCTCTTCGACGTCGTCCGGCGGCTGACAGCCCGTGACACATGCGTCGTCTTCGTCAGCCACAAGCTGGAAGAGGTCTTCGCCGTCTGCGACACCGTCACCGTGCTGCGCGACGGCAGGTCCGTGCTGGAGTCCTCACCGCTCGCCGACCACACGCGCGACGACATCGTGAACCTGATGGTGGGCCGCGCCCATACGGCGCCCGGAATGCGGCCGCGCACCCCGGACCGCACGGCCGCCCCGGTGCTCGCACTCGATCGGATCTCCACCGCCGACGGCCACCAGGACATCACCCTGGAGGTGCGGCCCGGTGAGATCGTCGGTCTCTACGGACTCGTCGGCGCCGGGCGCAGTGAACTCGTCAAGGCCGTTCTGGGCCTCGACCGAATCACCGGCGGCGAGATCAGGGTGCACGGCGAGCCGGCCCGGATCGCTTCGCCGCGCCAGGCGCTGCACGAGTTCGGTATCGGCTACCTGACCGAGAACCGCAAGGAAGAGGGCGTCTTCCTCGAACAGCCCATCCACCGGAACATCACGGTCACCGTGTGGAAGAGGCTGGCCAAGGCCCTCGGGTTCATCTCCGCCGCCGAGGAACGGAACGTTGCGCAGGACCTGGTCGAACGCCTCGGCATCCGGATCTCGGGCCTCGACCAGAACGCCGGTGAACTGTCCGGGGGCAACCAGCAGAAAGTGAGTCTAGCGAAGTGGCTCGCGGCCGACACCCGGCTGCTGATCGTCGACGAGCCGACCGTGGGCGTCGACGTACGTACCAAACACAGCTTCCACGAACTCCTGTGGGAGCTCGCGCGCGGAGGTCTGCCGATCCTGCTGATCAGCAGCGACCTCACCGAGATGATCACGCTGGCGGACCGTGTCCTCGTCATGGCCGAACACCGCATCCGCGGCGAGGTCGACAATGACCGCGACTACGACCGGATGAGCGGCCGGATCATCCGCATCATCCACGACCGTGCGCTCTCGGCAGTGACTGCGGCGGAGAACTCGCAGAGCCCGAAGAGCCCGGAGGACGCCGGGAACGAGGGGGACGCGGAGTACACGGAGGACGCGGAATGAGGCGCGTGGCACAGGTGATCCGGGTCCGCCCGGAGCAGTTGGAGAAATACCGAGACCTGCACCGCGACGTGCCCCAGCCGGTGTTGGACACATTGCGGGACTGCCACATCGGGAACTACTCGATCCACCTACTCGGCGACCTGCTGTTCGGCTACTTCGAATACCACGGTGACGACCTGGTCACGGACATGGCCCGCCTGGCCGCCGACGAGGCGACGCAGGCCTGGTGGCGGCTCACCGCACCCTGCCAGCAGCCGGTGGAGCATGCGGCACCGGGGGAGTGGTGGGCGTCGATGGAGCAGGTGTTCCACATGCCCTGATGTCCCCATCATCGAGGACGGATCGGAGAAGGAGATGGAGACGGAGAAGGGGATGGAGAAGAGAACCGTATGAGTGAGACGCCGCTCGTCGATGCCCACCACCATGTGTGGGACCTGGCCGTACGGGACCAGGAATGGATCACCGGCCCCGAACTCGCGCCGCTGCGCAGGACCTTCTCGCTGTCGGATCTTCGTCCGCTGACCAAGCGGGCCGGAGTCGCCGCGACCGTGATGGTACAGACCGTGACGGTCCCGGAGGAGACCCCCGAGATGCTGGCGCAGGCGGCGTCCGACCCGCTGGTCGCCGGGGTGGTCGGATGGACCGACCTGACAGCTCCCGATGTGGCGGACGCGCTGGCCCGGCTGCGTGAACTGCCCGGTGGCGGACGGCTGGTGGGCATTCGGCACCAGGTGCAGTCGGAACCCGACCCGCGGTGGTTGGTACGGGAGGATGTCCTGCGAGGTCTGTCCGCGGTGGCCGACGCCGACCTTGCCTACGACCTTGTGGTTCTCCCGCACCAACTGCCCGCGGCCACCGCCGCGGCCCGCCTTCTGCCGGGTCTCAGGCTCGTCCTGGACCACATCGGCAAACCCGCCATCGCGTCGGGCGCGCTCGAACCGTGGGTTACGGAACTACGGGCCCTGGCGGCCGAACCGAACACCTTCTGCAAGCTGTCCGGCCTTGTCACGGAGGCCGACTGGCACGGATGGACGGTCGACGACCTGCGTCCTTTCGCCGAGACGGTTCTCGACGCCTTCGGGCCGGACCGGGTCATGTACGGCTCCGACTGGCCCGTCTGCACGGTGGCCGCCGGCTACGGGGAGGTGCTCGATGCGGCCCGTGCCCTGACGGTCGGGCTCAGCGTGGACGAACGGGCCCGCGTTTTCGGCGGCACGGCCGTGAACGCCTACCGGCTGCGCGTGCCCTGAGCCCGCGGACGCCTGCGGCGGACTTCACCGCGACGGAGACGCCGCCGGTCAGGGCTCTAACGTCGTTGACGTGCTCCCTGGCCTGATGTCCGGGGATTCCGGCCTGGGTCGTCTGACCCTCGCGGGGGCTTCCTGCTTCAACGCGCTGAGGGGAGGGCCCGGTCCACCTTGGCTAAGGTACGGCCGTGCTTGAGCGCCTTGCCCAGGTCGATACCGGCGTCGGTCTTACGGCCGGGGAGGACGTCCGGCTCGGTGTCCACGACGAAGCTGGGGAAGTACCGGCCGGCACTGTCCTTGGTGACGGTCAGGGATCCGGGTAGACGGGTGGTCGTATCGGAGCCGCATATCCAAGATTCCACCGGAATTGGTCTCATGGATAAGGGCGTCTCCGCTCGCCGGATTCGGCAGGAGTTCGCCGGCCGTCGACCGCGCCATCATGCACGGGCACCTGTGGTCGCCCTCGTAGTTCTCCGCATCGTGTGGCGGTGCATCGTTGACGATCGTCCGCCAGTGCATCGAACAGCAAAAACGTCCGCTCTAAGGTGCACGTCAGTCTCGAGATGCATTCATCCCCAGCGTGAACGCCCGGGGCTTTCTGCAAGGGTCCCGGTAAACTGCTCTCGTCCCGACGCCCCCGGAGCAACAGGAGCAGGAGAACGGATGCCACCGCATGACAGTTCCTCTGCCGGGGCCCCGGAGTCCGAGGGAAGAAGCCAATCCGCCGGCCCTGGTCGCCAGGTCCTCTCGGACAGTGTCTACGAGCAGATCAAGGCCATGGTCATGGACCATGAGATCGCCCCTGGCGCACGCGTGGGGATCGAGGCGCTGTCGCGCGCTCTGGGTGTCTCGCCCACGCCCGTCCGTGAGGCACTGGCCCGGCTGGAGTCCGACGGACTCGTGGTGAAAAGGTCGCTCTCCGGGTACCGGGCAACCGAGTTGCTGACCCGCCAGGGCCTTGAGGAGCTCTTCGAGATGCGTCTCCTCCTGGAACCGCGAGCAGCAGCGCTCGCCGCCGTCAATGCCACCGAGGACCAGCTCGACTCCCTCGAGCGGCTCGTGGAGGAGATGCAGACGCATCCGGGGCCGACCGGGCGGTACGCGGACTACCGCGACTTCGCCGCTCTCGACCAGCGCTTTCACGACGCGATCGCGGTGATCTCGCAACGTCCGCTGCTCGCCGACGCGGTGGAGCGGCTCCACTCGCATCTGCATGTCTTTCGCCTCAGAAGCGCCGGGAGCGCCGACGACCCCACGCTGGCGGAGCACGAACGTGTCGTACGCGCGATACTCCGCCGCAAGCCCGACCGCGCCGCCGAAGCCATGGCGGAGCACCTCACACGCAGCCTTCAGCGGCAGCTCAGCGAGGAGTGACGCGGCGCCTGCCTCTTCACCCCCTCGCCAGAAAGTGACAGGGACGATCACGGTCTGCACTGCACGGTGGTGGCTGATCTCGGAGGTCTCCTGGGCGATCAGGTTGAGGGCGGGCCGCAGCAGATCGGCGAGCGTCACCTCGTCGAAGCCGACGCGCGCCCGCCGAGGTGGGCAGTAGACGCGCGATCCAAGCAGGTCAGGCAGTTGATTCCGGGAGGTGACCGAGGTGCTCGAGGACGCGCTCACGTAGCAGGAGGTACTCCTCCCGGCGCCGGGGCAGAGGTCCCGGGGGGCGTTTGACGACGCGGGCTGCGGTGACAGTCTGGCCATCCTGGAACTGCTCACGCGTGAGGTCCAGCTCCACACCGCTGGGCAGCCGATTCCACCAGTGAAATCCGTGTTGATCCCCGCCGCAGTAGACCTCTCCGACCATGAGGTCGCCACCGAAGATGTCGTTCACGATCAGAGCCGTGATGTCACAGTGGCCCCACGCTGGGTTGCCGGGCTGCCAGCCTGCGCGAGCGAGGTCGTCCGGAGAACAGGTGTCGGCGGCCCAACTCACGCGCAGAGCTCTGTCGATGTCCAGCAGGTTCCAAGGGATCATGCCGCCAGCCTCGCAGCCGCCACTGACATCGGCTTCGGCCTCGGCGGTTCGGGTGAGGGGCAGCCGCATGATCGTCCCGACGGCGGCGGCCTGTGCGTCGCGGTGCTCAGTGCCCCATGTGCCGGTGGAGGAACGCCTCATCCCCCTTGCGCGTCTGACCGGGCGGGGGTGTCGGCGCTGTGGACCCGGGTCTTTTCGGACGGACTGGATGACCCGTCTGACCGGTGTGCGGTGCTGCAGAAGGTGTCCGAGGTGAAAGGAGCGGCGATGCGCCGTATCCCGACGTGTGTGCTGAGTGATGCGGGTCCGCCCGAGGTGTCCGACGGGCACGCGGTGGACCGTTATGTCGAGATCGGCTCGGTGACGAAGGCGCTCACGGCGACCGTGCTGTCGGCCATGGCGGACGACGGCACGGTCGAGCTCGAGGATCCGGTGGAGCGGTGGCTTCCCGCGCCGCCCGCGACGGGGATCACCCTCTTGAATCTCGCGCAGCACACCTCGGGGCTTCCCCGGCTGCCCCCGCGTCTGGGGCGGCGGGATCCTTACGCGGCCTTCGACCAGGCGGAGTTGCTGCGGCTGGTGCGTAGCCTGGACACCGTCGGCCAACCCCACCAGGGGGAGGAGGAGTACTCCAATTTCGGGTACGCCGTCCTCGGCGCGGCCCTGGCCGCGGCGGGCGGGGCCTCCTACGAGGAACTGCTGCGCGCCTATGTCCTGCAACCACTGGGTGTGAGCGAGGTGACCGTGCATCCGCCTTTGGAACGGCGACTGCTGGCACCCGGGCTGCTGGGTGTACGGCGCAGGCCCTGGACGATGGACGGGGCGATTCTGCCGGCGGGCGGCCTGTGGGCGACACCGCGTGCTGTCGCCGACCTCGTCGTAAAGCTCCTGGTGGAAAGGAAGTTGGGCGAGCCGGCCCCCGGCTGGCAGACCACGGGGCCGCTGCGGTGGCACAACGGCGCCACGCGGGACGCTTCGGTGTTCGCAGGGGCGATTGAGGACGGAAGGTGGGCGGTGGTCCACCGCCTGGGCGGAGCGCCCGAGGAGACGGACCGGGCAGGGATTCAGGCGCTGGACCGCTCGGCCGTGTGACGGCGTGCAGGGACGGCATCAGCCCCCGGGAGGCAGGCGGCGGTCGGCCGGATAACGACGCCGGGGCCACCGGATGGCTTGCGGCCGTCGTCGAGGGCAGTTGACGGGCCGTGGGCCGGAGGCGTCCCGAAGCGGCGGAGCGGAAGCCGACGGTCGGGGACGGGCGCCCCACGGTCCGGCGTCGGGGCAGCACCGGCTCGGTCACCGTCGGCTGCCATGCCTTGGCTTGGTGTCTAGACGGCGACCGGCCAGGCCGGCGATCCGGTGGACGGCCCGGTCGGCCGCCGCTTGCCGCGAGCGAGATGCGGGTCGGCTCCCGCGGACGGGGCGCCGGGCGTCGCAGTGGTGATTCGGACGCCTTGGGGATTGCCCTCGAACACCGAAACGAGGACCATTCCCCGTTTCGTGCTATGGTCACTGCTGACACCTGAACGGGGAATGGTCCCCGCTTCTGTCCGGGAGCCGCCGATGCGCACGCAGCACCCCACCGTCCGACTCGCCGACCTCACCGACGACTTCACCGCCGACCCCTACTCCGCCTTCGCCGCGCTGCGCTCCCGCGGGTCTGTCCACCATGTGCGTTTCCCCACCGGGGACGAGTCGTGGCTGGTGGTCGGGCACGAGGAAGTGCGCGCCGCGTTCGTCGACCCCAGGCTGCGCAATGACGTGCGGCACTCTGCCGACTTCGAGGACGACGGGCTGTACGCCGTGGGCCGCAACATGCTCCAGGTCGATCCGCCGGATCACACCCGCCTGCGGACGCTGGTGGCCCGCGAGTTCACCGCCCGCCGCGTCCAGGCGCTGCGGCCCCGCGTTCAGGAGGCGGCCGGTGCGCTCCTGGACGCCGTGGTCGCCGACGGCCGAGCCGACATTGTGGCCGCATACGCCTATCCGCTGCCGCTCACCGTCATCTGCGAGCTGCTCGGCGTGCCAGACGTGGACCGGGCTGCCTTCCGGGCGTGGTCCACGAAGGTCGTCGCCCTCGACGACGCGGAGCAGTCCACTCGCGCCGCGCAGGAGATGGCCGCGTACCTCGCGGGGCTGGCGGAGGAGAAAAGGCGGCTGCGGGACGCGGCGGAGAGCGATCTGCTACACGCTCTGGTCCGCACCCACGACGGGGACGGCGCCGATCGGTTCACCCCGGAGGAACTGCTCGGCATGGCCTTCCTGCTGCTCGTCGCAGGGCACGAGACCACCGTCAACCTCATCGCCAACGCCGTCCACCTGCTGCTCGGCCATCCCGGGCAGCTCGCCGCCCTCCGCGCCGACCCCGAATTGCTGAAGGGCGCCGTGGAGGAGACTCTCCGCTTCGAGTCGCCCGTGCCGGCGGGCACCTACCGCTACACCGCCGAACCGATCGCCCTCGGCGGCGCCCGGATACCGGCGGGCGCGCGTGTCGTGCTCTCCATCGCCGCCGCGAACCGCGACCCCGCGCGCTTCCCCGCCCCCGAACGGTTCGACATCCGCCGCGATCCCGCCGCGACCCGCGCCCACCTCGCCTTCGGGCACGGCCTGCACCACTGTCTGGGCGCGCCGCTGGCCCGCCTGGAAGCAACCCTGGCTCTGCGCATCCTGCTGGACCGCTTCCCCCGCCTGGCCTTCGACGGCGACGGTACACCGCTGTGGCGCACCAGTCTCATGCGGAGCCTGCGAGAGCTGCCGGTGCGCTGGTAGACACCGGCCCCGATCCCTGTTTGCTCAATCGCCGGTAGCATTCGTACCGGGGAGCACTCTCCGGTACGGGGACGAGACGGAGAAGAGGGAGACACGATGGGCGGCCACGCGCCGACTCGGCGCCGCGACGCGTTGCGCAACCGGAAGGTGCTGACGCAGACGGCCCGCGAGGTCTTCGCCGAACAGGGGTTGGACGCTCCGCTCGACGTCATCGCTCGGCGCGCGGGCGTGGGCAACGCGACCCTCTACCGCCACTTTCCGACCCGCGCCGCGCTTGTGGACGAGGTCTTCCGGGATGCTCTCACCGAGACCATGGCCGCCGGCGCGCGAGCACGCGCCGCCGAGGACGCGTGGACAGGGCTGACGCAGTACCTGCACACCGTGTTCGCGACGCTTGCCGCGGACCGCGGCACCAACGACCTCATGACCACGAGCCTGGAAGGCGTGACCTCTCTGGAGACCATCCACGCCCATAACCGCGTCACCATCGCGGACCTGATCCGCCGCGGCCAGATGCAGGGCACCGTCCGCCCGAACCTCACCACCGAGGACGTCCTCTTCACCCTCGCGGCGCTCGGCCGGGTCGTGCCTGCGCTGAGTACCGTCGCCCCGGACGCTTGGACCCGCCCGCTCGCCTTGATTCTCGACGGTTTCCGCGCCCATCCGGCCGTGCCCACCCTGCCTGTGCCGCCCCTGACCTCCGCCCAGCTCGGCAGCGTGCTCCTCGAGCTCGGTCCGCACCGGCGGCGTTGAACGAGGCCGTGAGCGAGAGCCCTTGCCTCCGCGCAGCTTGCCGGGCCGCCGGCGTCGGGGCCGCGACGGGCGCGGATGGCGGGATGCTGCGGGCCAGCCGAACAGCCGAGAACGTCGACGGGGCGGCGCACGCCAGGGGGCGTCGGAGTGCGCCGCCCTGCGGTGGGCCGGGCTGCCGGGAGGCAGCCACGGCCCGTGCTGTCATGGCGGTTCCTTCGGGCCGCGGTTGACGTCGGCGTCCGGGGTCCGGAGACCGGTGGCCACGGTGGTGCCCACGGAGACCATGCTCGCGATCGATTGCAGCATGCTGCCGACGACGTGTCCGACGCGTACCGGAGGGCCGGGGGATCGTCATCGTGCGGAAACGAGCGATGATGCCCTGGGTCACGTCGTCGGAGACGGACACCGCAGTGCCGAACTCATAGGACAGCCTCCTTTGGCCGGCCGGGCAGGTTGTCCACGGCGTCGCTCTCAGGCAAACAGCTCGCCGAGCAGTTCGGGGCCGATGACGATGGGAGCGGGGCGGTAGACGGGTGGCTGTGTGCCCGTCAGCTCGCGTACCAGGAAGTCCCAGCAGTGCTTGCGGACATAGGACAGGCAGTCGATGAACATGTGCTCGGCGCCCGGCACGATGAGCACCTCGAAGTCCTTGTCGGCGGCGAGGAGCCGGTCGGCCAACCGTAGTGTGTGGTCCGGGTGGACCTGGTCGTCCAGCTCGCCGTAGATGAGCAGCAGCTTGCCCGTCGGCCTGTCCGCGATGTCCACATTGGAGGTGCGGGCCCAGGCCTCGGGGCTGTCCGGGCCGTCGTAGGCCTCCACGAAGGCCTGGTTGAAGAAGCGGGCGTCGTGGTATCCGGAGAGGGCGACTCCGGTCTTGTACACCTCGGGGAAGTCAAGCATCGCCCGTGCCGCGGCGAACCCGCCTCCGGAGTGGCCGAACGCACCCACCCGCTCCAGGTTCATCCACGGCCGGGTCTCGGACAGCTGTCGTAGCGCCGCGACATGGTCGGCCAGGCAGCCCGCGTCGGCCAGGTGGCCGTAGGAGGCGTCGTGGAAGGACTTGCTACGCCCGGGGGTGCCTCGCCCGTCCACCGCCACCACTACGAAGCCCAGCGCCGCGATGGGTTCCGCGTCGAGGCCCATCCCGCCGGGGTCGAAGCACGGGGCGACCCGGTTGACCTGCGGGCCGGGGTAGATGGTGTCCACGACCGGGTAGCGCTGCGCGGGGTCGAACCCCCGCGGCCGGTGCAGCACCCCGTAGATGTCCGTCACCCCGTCGGCTGCCTTGACGCGGAACCGTTCCGGCGGTGTCCAGCCGGTGGCGGTGAGCTTGCTGATGTCGGCGCGCTCCAGTTCGACGAGCACCCGCCCGGCCCAGTCACGGACTCGGGTCACGGGCGGGGTGTCGACGGCGGACGCGGAGTCGATGAAGTACTCCGGGTTGTCCGGCATGGTGACGATGTGGTCGAGCTCGTCGTCGGTGAGCTTGGCGAAGTCGGAGCCGTCCAGGCCCACCCGGCACACCGTGCGCCGGTACGGATCCTCTCCGACCAGCCCGGAGGCGGTGAAGTACACCACCCGCTCGGTCTCGTCGACGTGCAGGATCTGCCGCACCGCCCACTGCCCCGAGGTGATCTGGCCGAGCAGGGCACCGGTGTGCAGGTCGTACCGGTACAGGTGGCCCCACCCGTCCCGCTGCGAGTACCACAGCACCTCGTCGGCCAGTGTCCGCACGATCGGCGGCTCGTACAGCCACTGGTTGGGCTCCACCCGGGTGGCCCCGGTCTCACTGAGCACAGTGGTGACCCCGCCGGTGGCCGGGTCCAGCCGGTGCAGGGTGAGTGTGCGCAGGTCGCGGGGCTGGCTGAGGTAGTACACCGCTGAGCTGTCCGGGGCCCACCACGCCCACTGGCTCGTGATCGGCGACAACTGCGGCATGAGCAGCGGCTCGGCCTGCGTGCGGACCACCGTGCCCTCGGCGATGTCCAGTACGACCAGTTCGGCCTGCGGGATGTTCTCGTCCCCGGCGTAGGCGTACCGCTGGGTGCGAAGGAGGGGCGCGCCGCCGTCGGCGGGCCTGGCCTCCACGAGGTGGGTCTGCCGGACGCCGCGCTCATCGGTCCGATGTGCCAGTACCTTCGTCGAGTCGGGCGACCAGGCCACCGCGGGCGGCAGGTGCGGCAGGCCGAACTTGCGCAGCAGGGTGCCGTTGCTCATGCAGTCCGGGCCGGAGCCGTAGCGGTGGTCGGGCTCGCCGTCGGTGGTCAGTGCCCACTCCATGCCGTCGGACAGCGAGCGCGCCCACAGGTCGTGATCTCGCTGGGACACCGCGACCTTCTTGTCGGGCGACGGCACCTCCAGCGGATTGCCCGGCGGCGTGAACTCGGCCCGCTCGCAGGTGTAGCTGTCCAGGCGGCAGCGCCAGTGCTCCCCGAAAGCGTCGAACTCCACGGCGTTCTGGGCCAGTTCGATGGCCATGAACGGCAACGCCTCGGGGTCGACCTGTTGGCCGGAGGCGGCGGCCAGCGCGGCGGCGAGCAGGGCGTGGTCGAAGGCCGGCTCGCGGGTGCCCGCCGTCGGGTCGACCAGCACGAACCGCCTGCCGACGCCATTGCTCACCGCGTACCAGAAACGGGCGCCTCCGTCGATCCACTGCGGCCTGACCTGGTCGCCGATGACGAGCTCGCCAGGGCGGGCCGGTCGGCGGAGGAGTTGCTCCGCGGCCTGGTAGTCCTGAGTGGTGCTCATTTCTTTTGTCCTTCCTCGCTGTCGGTTCTGGGTCCGCCGTGATGCCGCGATGGCGCCATCACGGCAGGGGTGATGAGGACATCGGAGGATTGAAGGGCGGCGCGGCCGTCCCGCGAGCCGGGTGAGACAAGGCGGGTGCGGTCGGTGCCGCATCGGGGTCAGGGGCGGCGGACGGTGGTGTCACCGCGGTTGTCGCGGGCGGCGCGCCTTGACCATCCGGTCGGACTGCTCGGGGGCGCCGGGTACCGGCGGGTGGTTGCGCACCCGGGCGGTCGGGGTGTGCGCGTCCGGCCGGACGGCCTCTCCGACTTGCCGCCGGCGGCGTACAGGTCGGCCGTGTCGCTGCCGAGTCCGCCGACACGGATCTCTCGGAGACGGCGTCGGTGGAGACAAGGGTGGATCTTGACGGCGGTGGTCTTGCCGGCGCCGTTCGGGCCGGGCAGGGAGAAGATCGTCCTTGTGGGGACGGCCAGGTCGAGGCCGTCGAGCGCGACCTTGTCGCATGAGGTCTTGCGCAGCCCCTTCGCCGCGATGGCCAGGTCGGCCGCGAGCGGGTGCTCCTTCAGTCAGCCGCCCGTGCGGCACCACGGAGATCAGCACCGCAAAGGGCGACATCCGGGTAGCCGAAGGCCGTGCGTGGCACGGTCGTGCAGCGCGTCACGGCCCTTGGAGGCGTCTGCGGGCAGGACCTCGACCGTGGTGTCGGCCCGTTCGGCGGCGATGAACTGGACACGCCCCGCAGGGATGCCGAGGACGGGGGCCATCGGGGAGGGGGTGTCTAACTTCTGCATCGTGCTCTCTCCTGCTGCGCTTCGTGTTTCTGGCGCAAGAAACGCTACGTTGCGTTCATGGGTGATGCAATAAGCTCGTTGCGGGGTGATCGGTGTTTGCTCAGGCAGAGGCCCAAATATCGTTGCAACAATCTCGTTTTCAACGCAACGGCAGTGATCTTGCTCGTTGCATTGGCGTGAGCGTGAACGCTATGCTGGAAATATCAAGGAAGCGTGAAGGGAGATCGCGATGCCGGGAGGCAGGCTCACCCAGCAGGAACGCCAGCAGATCGCGCTGGGGGTGGCCGACGGGCTCGCCTACGCGGAGATCGCCAGACGTCTCGACCGTCCTACGTCGACGATCACGCGTGAGGTGATGCGGAACGGCGGCCCCACCGCCTACCGCGCCGACCTGGCCCACCGCGCCACCGAACGCCGCGCCCATCGGCGCAGGCAGGGCGCTCCCCGAGGACTGCAGGCGCCCCCGCAGGCCCACGGACGCGACGCTGAGGCCGTGCGCGAGTACGAGGAGACGTTCACCACCCTCCTCATGCAACAGGGCCTGCCCAAGATGATGTCCCGGGTGCTGACCTGCCTCTACACCACCGACGCGGGCAGCCTCACCGCGTCCGAACTCGTCCAGCACCTCCAGGTCAGCCCGGCGTCCATCTCCAAAGCCATCACGTTCCTCGAAAGCCAGGGCCTCGTCCGCAGGGAACGCGACGAACGTCGACGCGAGCGCTACCTCGTCGACAACGACGTCTGGTACCAGGGGATGATCGCCGCCGCCCGATCCAACGCCCAACTCGCGGAGACCGCACGGCAGGGTGTCAACATCCTCGGCCCCGGCACCCCGGCTGCGGCCCGCCTCGAGAACATCGCCCGCTTCGTCGACTTCGTGGCCGAGAGTATCTCCCGCGCCGCGGACCAGGCCCGCGAGGTCCTCTACACGAAAACCGAAGTGACCTCAGGCGGCCCTGCCGAGCCGAGTTCAGATCGCGGATAGACAGCCGCCTCGATGGCCGCAGCCGGTTGCGCCTGCGCCGAATCCTTCAACTCAGCCGCCCCCTGGCGCGCGCCCGTCGGGTGGACTTGTTCATGCCGGGACGCGGAGGTCGAAGGGGATTTGTGCTCAAGCGAGGCCGGCTTCTACAAGATCAAGACGATTCGCGCGACCGCCCTGCCATGGGAGGGGCCGCTGCGTCCCGCCACGGTGTGAATCCGCCGCCCCGCCCTCAGCTCCAGCTCTTGCTTCGCCTATCGACATTCGATAGATTCCCATCGCAATTCGATGGAAGGATAGGTTGTGGGGAAGCTTGCAGTGCGTGCGTTGCGCGCCGTGCTCGTGGTGGTGCTCGCCGGCACCGTCTTCGTACAGGCAGGGATGGTGTGGGCGTTGGTCAGCGGGAGCGACCCGGAGGACGGGTCGCTCCCGTTGAACTCGCTGCGCGTGATCACGATCCTGGGCATGGTGTCGGCCCAGGTAGCCCTGGTCTGCGTATGGCGGCTGGTGACGATGGTGCGACGCGGAACCGTGTTCTCCCATGCCGCCTTTCGGTACGTGGACGTCGTGATCGGCGCGATCGTGGCGGCTGCCCTGTTGTGGTTCGCGGTCACAATCCTCAACGCGCCGGGCCAGCGGGACGATCCGGGCGTCACCGTCATCATGGGCGGGGTTGGCGTGGCCATCCTCGGGGTCGCGCTCATCGTGCTCGTGCTGCGGATGCTGCTCGCCCAGGCCGTCGCGCGCGACGTCGAAGCGGCCCAGATGCAGGCCGAGTTGGACGAGGTGATCTGATGCCGATCGCCGTCGACATCGACGTGATGCTGGCCAGGCGGAAGATGTCCGTGGGCGAGCTCGCGGACCGGGTGGGGATCACGCCCGCCAACCTGGCGGTACTCAAGAACGGCCGCGCCAAGGCGGTACGCTTCGCGACGCTCGCCGCGCTCTGCGAGGTGCTCGAGTGCCAGCCGGGCGACCTGCTGCGCTGGGAGGCCGGGGACGCCGCGGGCGGGTGACGTGCCCCAGGGCGGGGCGGGAAAGCGCCTGGCACCACCGGCCCGGTGGACCGCATGGACGTGGGCGCCGATCACCCTCAGCACCGTCCTGACCCCGTTGGGCAGATTCCGGTTGACCTTCACCGCACCGTCCCTGCTCCATTCTCCGTGAACTCGCCCAACGCACCGGGCTGACAGCCACGGCGAGAGGCAGACGCCAGACCGTCAGCCCCGCTCTCGATCGTCACCTCCGGGCGGTTCCGGCCTCCGTTTGGGACCATGACCATGTGGATGGGAATCCGGCTCTCGGCGGGGCCGAGCCGATGAGTGTGCTGGAGGTGGCGCCGACGGCCCGGACGGCGGTGGCGTGGCTTCCGCCGCGGGACCTCTGGCCGGCGATTCAGGACATCCGCTGGGAGCACGATCCGCAGGTACGGCGGTGGCCGCCGCATGTGAACCTGCTGTTCGGCTTCGTGCCGGAGGAGGAGTTCCCCCGGGCCGTGCCGCTGCTCTCCGCAGGGGCGGCCGAGACCACGGTGTTCACCGCGCACCTGGCCGGCGTGCGGTACTTCCGGCACCGGCACTACGCGACAGTGTGGCTCGATCCGGCTGCGGCGGGCCCGGCGCCGTGGGCCCGTCTCCACCAGGAGCTGGGGCTGCGGTTCCCGCTCTGCCACGGGCGCACCGGCCGCTTCACTCCGCACTTGTCCCTCGGCCGCACCCGGGATCCCAAGCATCTGGCCGCCGAGTGCGCCGTCCGGCTCGGCGCGCTGTCGGTGGTGGTCAACGAGGTGGTCCTGCTCTCCCGGCGCGGCGAGGAGCCCATGCGGCCCCGGGCCGTGATCACCCTGGGCACGGGCGAGGTCCGCCGGCTACAGGAGTGCTGAACGAGGGCGTCGACGTGGTCTTGACGGTGGGCGAGGGGGGCGACTTGGAAGCCTTCGCGGGCCCAGCGGTTGGCGACGTAAGCGCTGAGGCCGGCGCCGGAGACCGCCCGGCTGGGGCCTGTCGTCAGACTCCCGCCTGCCCTGCGACGCCATGCACGCTCCCCCACGCTCGGCTTCGCTCGCGGGCGGTGCCCCCCGCCGCCGCACCGGGCTCGGACCCGAGTACGTCCAGTACGTTCGCAACACGCCCTAGAAGACTCATGAAGATCTTGGGGTTCTGGCCCCGTCGTGGGAGCGGCGGGGCCAGACTCGTTTTCGTGGTGATGGGGGAATGGGCCGGGGAGACGGTCGG